>NZ_CP085839.1:0-315364 GCF_020715565.1 Nocardioides sp. Kera G14
GTGGGGTTCGTCGAGCTGGCCGTCATCGGTGCGGTCGGACTGCTCGGTCCCCTCCTCGCCCTCCCGAGGGCGTGGCATCTCCCCGTCGTCCTCGGCGAGCTGCTCGGCGGCATCGTGCTCGGCCCGACCGGCTTCGGCTACCTCGACGCCAGGGAGCCGACCCTCAACTTCCTTGCGGACATGGGCTTCGCGCTCGTCATGTTCGTGGCCGGCACCCATGTCCCGGTCCGCGACCCCCGCCTGCGGGACGCCCTCGGTCGCGGCCTCGTCCGCGCGATCCTGGTGGGCGTGGCAGCTGTCGCCGCCGGCCTCGCCCTGGACAGGGTCTTCGACATTCCCCACTGGAGTCTGTACGCCGTCCTGATGGCCTCCTCGAGCGCCGCACTCGTCCTCCCGGTGATCGACGAGCTCCACCTGAGCGGGCCGAGGATCATCGAGCTGCTGCCCCAGGTCGCGGTCGCCGATGCCGTCTGCATCGTGGCCCTCCCGCTCGCGATCGAGCCCGACCGCGCCGGCCATGCGGCACTCGGGGCGCTCGCCGTCATCGGCGCCGCCGCCGTGGTCTTCGCCGTCCTCTGGTGGCTCGAGCGCGAGGGCGTCCGCAAGCGCGTGCACGACGTCTCCGAGGAGCGGCTCTTCGCCACCGAGCTGCGGGTCCAGCTCGTCATCCTCTCCGCCATGGCCGCGCTCGCCGTGGCGACCGGCATCTCGATCATGCTCGCCGGTTTCGCCTTCGGCATCGCCGTCAACGCGGTGGGGGAGCCGCGGCGGCTGGCGAAGCAGCTCTTCGCGCTGACCGAGGGCGTCTTCTCACCGCTCTTCTTCGTCTGGCTCGGCGCCTCGCTGCAGCTGCGCAGCTTCGCCGACCACCCGGAGATGCTCGGGCTCGGTGTCCTGCTGGGCGCAGGCGCGATCGTGACCCATCTCGTCCCGAAGCTGCTCGGACAGCCGGCGCCGCTCGGGCTGATGGCCGCCGCGCAGCTCGGTGTACCCAGCGCCGCGGTCACGGTCGGCACGGAGCAGGGGCTGCTCCGACCCGGTGAGGGATCGGCGCTGATGCTCGGCGCGCTCGTCACGGTTGGGGTCGCCGTACTGGGCGGGGCCTGGTCTGCGCGCGAGGAGCGTGCTGGACGATTGACGGGCCGATTGGAAGGCCCGACGTCGGCCGCCTAGACTCTCCGGCAACCCCCTCGTGGCGGCATCTCGCCGAACCTCCCCAGGGCCGGAAGGCAGCAAGGATACGTGAGCTCTGTCGGGTACGAGGGGGCCTTTTCATGTCCGATGACTTGAAATTTCAGGTTTGAGGAATGGATCTGCGAAAGTAGTGGTTCCTTCTAATAACGAAGTTCCTCTCACCTGACCAGGAGACACCACATGTCCCTTCTTCGCATCGACTCCTCCGTCCTCGGCCCGTACTCCTCGAGCCGCGCCCTGGCCGACACCGTCGTCGACAACTGGAAGGCCGAGCACGCCGGGGAGACCGTCGTCACCCGCGACCTCGCCGCCAAGCCCGTCCTCGCGACCGACTGGATCGCGGCCGTCTCCGGCAACCAGACCCCGGCCGACCAGCGCACACCCGAGCAGGCCGCTGCGCTCGCCCTCGCCGACGAGCTCTTCACCGAGCTGAAGTCGGCCGAGACCATCGTCGTCGCCACCGGCCTCTACAACTGGGGCGTCAACCAGCTCCTCAAGGCCTACATCGACCAGGTCATCGTCGGCGGCGGCATCGAGGCCGGCGAGTTCCTCAAGGGCAAGGACGTCGCGATCGTCATCGCCCGTGGCGGCTACTACGGCGAGGACGGCCCGAAGGCCGGTTGGGACCACAGCATCGACTACCTCGTCCGCATCTTCGGCGAGGTCTGGGGCGCGAATGTGCGGATCGTCGACCGCGACTTCACCCTCGTCGGCGTCAACCCGGCCCTCGACGCGTTCAAGGAGCAGGGCGCGGCGCTCAAGGAGGCCGCCCAGGTCAAGGCCGAGGTCGTCGGCAAGGAGCTCGCGTCGGCGTACGCCGAGCGCAAGTCCGCCTGATGTGTGAGGGTTGTGAGTGCCTCGCCACGCTCTGACGTGGTGGGGCGCTCACAACCCGAGGGAGGCTGAAGCATGGAGCACAGCGCACCGCAGTGCGACGCGTCGCTGAGCGCTGCCTTCGGCATCCTGGGCAAGCGCTGGAACGGCGTCATCATCGGCGTCCTCGCCGAGGGCGACGCGGGCTTCGCCGACCTCTCCCGCGGGCTCGGCTCCCAGATCAGCGACTCGGTGCTCTCCTCACGGCTGACCGAGCTGAGCGAGCTCGGGCTGATCTCGCGCGAGGTCACCGCAGGCCCGCCGGTGTCGGTGCACTACTCGCTGACCGAGTCCGGTCGAGCGCTCATCCCCGCGCTCGACGCGCTCGCCGGCTGGGCCAAGCTCCACCTGGAGCCGGCCGGGGCTCCTGTCCCCGCCTCCGACTAGTCTCGTCGCGTGGACTCTGCCGGATCTCCGGGGCCTCTGGCCCTCTATCGCCGCTACCGTCCCGAGACCTTCGCCGAGGTGATCGGCCAGGACCACGTGACGACGCCGCTGCGCGCTGCGCTGGCGAACAACCGGGTCAACCACGCCTACCTCTTCAGCGGTCCGCGCGGCTGCGGCAAGACCACCTCGGCCCGCATCCTCGCCCGTGCCCTGAACTGCGAGAAGGCGCCGATCGCAGACCCCTGCGGTGAGTGCGAGTCCTGCCGAGACCTCGCCCGCGGCGGCCCCGGCTCGATCGACGTGATCGAGATCGACGCCGCCTCGCACGGTGGTGTCGACGACGCCCGCGACCTGCGTGAGAAGGCCTTCTTCGCGCCGGTGAAGTCGCGCTACAAGGTCTACATCATCGATGAGGCCCACATGGTCTCGACGCAGGGCTTCAACGCTCTGCTCAAGCTTGTCGAGGAGCCCCCGGAGCACCTCCGCTTCATCTTCGCGACCACCGAGCCCGAGAAGGTCATCCCGACCATCCGCTCGCGCACCCACCACTACCCCTTCCGCCTCATCCCGCCGAAGCTGCTCTCCGGCTACCTCTCCGAGATCTGTACGTCGGAGGGTGTCGCCGTCGAACCGGCGGCGCTGCCCCTCGTCGTCCGTGCCGGTGCCGGGTCGGCCCGTGACACGCTTTCGGTGATGGACCAGCTCCTCGGAGGTGCCGGTCCTGAGGGTGTGACCTACGAGCTCGCCGCAGGGCTCCTGGGCTACACCCCGGACACGCTGCTCGACGAGGCCGTCGACGCGTTCGCCGCCGGTGACGGCGCCTCCGTCTTCGGCGTCGTCGACAAGGTGATCGAGACCGGACAGGACCCGCGCCGCTTCACCGAGGACCTGCTGCGTCGGCTGCGCGATCTCGTGATCATCTCGGCCGTTCCCGAGGCGACCGCCTCGGGCCTCATCGATGTGGCCTCCGACGCCGCCGAGCGGCTCGAGGCCCAGGCCCGTCGCTTCGGCGCCTCGGAGCTGTCGCGTGCGGCCGACCTGGTCGCCACGGGTCTCACCGAGATGCGGGGTGCGACCGCTCCGCGTCTGCTGCTCGAGCTGATCTGTGCGCGGGTGCTCCTTCCCGGTGCCGACGGTGCCGCCGGTCTGGGCGCTCGGGTCGACCGCCTCGAGCGGCGGCTCGCCGTCGGTGGATCGATCTCCGAGGCTCCTGCTCCCGCTGCCCCCGTCGCGCCCGCGCAGGACCGGCCTGAGCGGGCTCCTTCCGTCGGTGCCCCCGACGCCCAGCCCACGCCTCCGGCGCCCGGTGTCGGTGGTCCTGCTGCCGCCCGCGCCGCGATCGCCCGCGACGCGGCTGACGCCGGTTCGCCCCCGCGGGAGACCCCGCCCGCGCAGCCTCCGGCCCCGCCGAGCCACGAGGTTGCGCCCCCGTCGCCACCGACGACCGAGCCTCCGGACTGGAGCGTCCCGCCGGCCGCTTCCCCGACGTCAGTTCCTGCGCCCGATCTGAGCGACACGCCGGCGGCTCCGGCGAGCGGCGGTGCGCCCGCAGGGTTCGGGACCGTCGACGTACGCCGGGTCTGGCCCGACATCGTGGAGTCGACCAAGTCCAAGAAGCGGCTGGCGTGGATGCACCTCACCCAGAACAGCCAGGTGATGGGGCTCGAGGGCGACGTACTCACGCTCGGCTTCGTCAACCAGGGCGCACGGGACTCCTTCGCCAACAGCGGCTCCGACGCGATCGTCGCCCAGGCCGTCGTCGACGTCATCGGTGCGCAGTGGAAGATCAACGCCATCGTCGCGCCCGGTGCCCAGCCCGGGGTCGTCTCCGCAGGGCCGTCGGGCTCGGGGGCCGCGCAGCCCGCAGGAGCGCAAGACGCGACTCGACCGCAGGAAACTCCGAACTCGGCGGAGGCGCCGCCGTGGGCGACCTCGGAGCCTGCGGCTCCGTCGGCCGGCCCGGGGGAGCCCCCTGCGCCCGACTGGTCCAGCCCTGACAACGCGGCCGGCTTCGACGACGAGGTGACCGACGACGACAGCCTCGGCGGGGCGGAGCTGCTCGCGCGCGAGCTCGGCGCGACCGTCATCGAAGAGATCCCGCACCAGCAGTGAGAGGCTTCGACCATGAGTGAGAACCCGTTCGGCAACCTCGACCTCAACGCCCTGCTCGGGCAGGCGCAGGCGATGCAGGCCAACCTCGCCGAGGCGCAGGAGCGCCTGGCCGAGTCCACCGTCACCGGCACCGTGGCCGGCGGCGCTGTCACGGTCACGGTCAGCGGTGTGGGGGAGCTGGTCAAGGTCGACCTCAAGACCGGCGAGTTCGACGGCTCCGACCCCGACGCCCTGGCCGACCTCGGCGACCTGATAGTCGCCGCCTACCGCGACGCCAAGGCGCAGGCCGACGCGCTCGCGAGCCAGAGCCTCGGCCCGATCACCGGTGGTCCGGGCGGCCTCCTCGGCGGCAACGACGACCCGCAGGCGCCTCCGCGCAAGCTCGGCTTCTAGAGAGTAGATACGTGTACGAAGGCGTCGTCCAGGACCTCATCGACGAGCTCGGCCGGCTACCGGGCGTGGGTCCGAAGTCTGCCCAGCGGATCGCGTTCCACCTGCTCCAGGCCGACCCGCACGACGTCGAGCGGCTCGCGCAGACACTCACCGAGGTGAAGCGGCGGGTGAAGTTCTGCTCCCTCTGCTTCAACGTGTCCGAGGAGGACACCTGCCGGATCTGCCGTGACCCCCGGCGTGACCCGAGCGTGCTCTGCGTCGTGGAGGAGTACAAGGACGTCGTCGCGATCGAACGGACGCGGGAGTTCAAGGGCCGCTATCACGTGCTGGGTGGGGCGATCAGCCCGATCGACGGCATCGGCCCGGAGCAGCTCCACATCCGCGAGCTCATGCAGCGTCTCAACGACACCACCATCACCGAGATCATCCTCGCGACCGACCCGAACCTCGAGGGCGAGGCCACGGCGACCTACCTCACGAGACAGCTCAGCCCCCTGGGGTTGCGCGTCACGCGTCTTGCGAGTGGACTGCCGGTGGGTGGTGACCTGGAGTACGCCGACGAGGTCACCCTCGGCAGAGCATTCGCCGGTCGGCGTACCGCCGAATGACGCACAGGAGGGCACGACGATGACCGACACCGAAGACTTCGCCGCGGAGATCGCCGACCAGGTCGAGTCGTTCCTGCTGGCGCTCCGGGCGGTCGGGAACGAGGCCGATGCCGGCCGCGGCATCCCGTTGCTCCTGCTGGAGATCAGCCAGGTCCTGCTCGCAGGGGCGCGGCTCGGCGTACAGCAGGACTTCGAGCCCCGCGAGGAGTTCCAGCCCGACGTCGGCCCGGAGGCGGACGTCGACGGGCTGCGGTTGCGGCTGGCCGACATCCTCGGCGACCTCGACACCTACAGCTTCGTCTTCGACCCCTACGCGCCCGAGGTGGTCGACAGCCAGCTCTCCGACGACCTGACCTCGATCGCGGCCGACTTGGAGAACGGGCTGCGGCACTTCCGCCGCGGCGACCTGGCCGAGGCGCTGTGGTGGTGGCAGTTCTCCTACGTCAACAACTGGGGCAACCTCGCCGGCGCGGCGCTCAACGCGCTCCTCGCGGTCGTCGCCCACAACCGGCTCGACGCAGAGCCGTTCACAGGCGAGGACGAGGACCTCGCCGTGGCCGAGGAAGTCCTCGACGTCTCGCCAGTAGTCGCCGATGAGAAACTGACTAGCGCTGACGCCTAGACTTTCCCGACGTGGGAATCGTCGTCCAGAAGTTCGGTGGCTCGTCCGTCGCTGACGCCGCAGGTGTCAAGCGCGTCGCGCAACGGATCATCAACACGAAGCGTGAGGGCCACGACGTCGTCGTGGTCGTCTCCGCCATGGGCGACACCACCGACGAGTTGATCGACCTCGCCAACGAGGTCACGCCGTTGCCGCCGCCCCGCGAGCTCGACATGCTGCTCACCGCCGGCGAGCGGATCTCGATGGCGGTCCTCGCCATGGCGATCCAGAGCCTCGGTCATGAGGCCCGCAGCTTCACCGGCTCCCAGGCCGGCGTGATCACCGACGCCGAGCACGGTCGCGCCAAGATCATCGACGTCGCGCCGAGCCGGATCACCGCAGCCCTTCAGGAGGGCGCGATCGCGATCGTCGCCGGCTTCCAGGGCGTCAGCCAGACGACCAAGGACATCACCACGCTCGGCCGCGGTGGCTCCGACACCACCGCCGTCGCCCTGGCCGTGGCGCTGGGCGCGGAGGTCTGCGAGATCTACTCCGACGTCGACGGCATCTTCACCGCCGACCCGAGGATCGAGCCGCGCGCCCGCAAGGTGCCGCGGATCTCCTACGAGGAGTGCCTGGAAATGGCCGCGCAGGGCGCCAAGATCCTGCACCTGCGGTGCGTCGAGTACGCCCGCCGCTACGACATGCCGATCCACGTCCGCTCCTCCTTCAGTGAGAAGGAGGGCACCTGGGTCGTGAAGGCCGCAGATGTTGCGAGCGTCGCCAAGGAGAAGACGGAGCAGAATATGGAAGCCGCCATCATCACCGGCGTCGCCCACGACCGCAGCCAGGCCAAGATCACGGTGGTCGGCGTACCCGACAAGCCGGGCGAGGCCGCGGCGATCTTCCGCGCGGTCGCCGAGGCGCAGTCGAACATCGACATGATCGTCCAGAACGTCTCCGCCGCGGCGACGGGCCTGACCGACATCTCCTTCACGCTCCCGCGCAACGAGGGGCAGACCGCGATGTCGGCGCTCTCCAAGCTGCAGGCCACCGTGGGCTACGAGCGCCTCCAGTACGACGACTCCGTCGGCAAGGTCTCGATCATCGGCGCCGGCATGTCGAGCGCACCGGGCATCTCCGCGCGCTTCTTCGAGGCGCTCTCGGAGGCCGGGGTGAACATCGAGATGATCTCCACCTCCGAGATCCGCGTCTCGGTCGTCGTCTCCGAGACCCAGGTCCAGGACGCCGTCAACGCTGCGCACGCTGCGTTCGAGCTCGGCTCCGACGAGGTTGAGGCCGTCGTGTACGGCGGGACGGGCCGCTGAGATGAGCAAGCTGATCAACATCGGCATCGTCGGCGCGACCGGTCAGGTCGGTGTCGCGATGCGGCAGATCCTCGCCGAGCGGAACTTCCCGGTCGGCGAGATCCGCTTCTTCTCCAGCCCGAAGTCCGCCGGCACGGTCCTGCCCTATGAGGGTCGTGACATCACCGTTGAGGACGCGAACACCGCCGACCCGACCGGGCTCGACATCGCGCTGTTCTCCGCCGGCGCCACCGCCTCCCGCGCACTCGCACAGAAGTTCGTCGACGCCGGCGTGATCGTCGTCGACAACTCCAGCGCCTTCCGCAAGGACCCCTCGATCCCGCTCGTCGTCAGCGAGGTCAACCCGCACGCCGCCGCCGCGGTGATCGAGGCCGGCCGCGGCATCATCGCCAACCCGAACTGCACCACCATGGCCGCGATGCCGGTCCTCAAGGTGCTGCACGAGGAGGCCGGCCTGGAGCGGCTCATCGTGTCGACGTACCAAGCGGTGTCCGGCTCCGGCATCGCCGGAGTCGCCTCCCTCGCCGACGAGGTCGCCTTCGCGGGTGACAAGGCCCGTGAGCTCGCGTACGACGGCGAGGCCGTCGCGTTCCCCGAGCCCGCCGTCTACAAGCGGAACATCGCCTACAACGTGCTTCCCTTCGCCGGCAACCTGGTCGAGGACGGCAGCAACGAGACCGACGAGGAGCAGAAGCTCCGTAACGAGTCCCGCAAGATCCTCGAGATCCCGGAGCTGCGGGTCTCCGGCATCTGCGTCCGCGTCCCCGTCTTCACCGGTCACTCGCTGTCGATCAACGCCGAGTTCGCGCAGGAGCTGACGCCCGAGCGCGCCACCGAGCTGCTCTCGAACGCCCCCGGTGTCGCCCTGTCCGACATCCCGAACCCGCTCCAGGCGGCCGGCAAGGACCCGTCGTACGTCGGCCGCATCCGCACCGACGAGGGCGTGCCCGGCAACAAGGGGCTGGCGATGTTCATCTCCGGCGACAACCTCCGCAAGGGTGCCGCGCTGAACACCGTCCAGATCGCCGATCTGGTCGCTGCAGCTCGCACCTGAGCGCAACTTTCCCACCCAGGTGGGGACGTTGCGCCCGGACCCCGCTCCAGAACGGCAAGAACCCCACCGAGGTGGGGTTCTTGCGGCTGGACTCGGTTGATCAGCCGGTTTCGTCGGCGGGCTCGATGTAGTGCGTCATCACCCAATGGCTGCCGAGGTAGCCGAGCACGCAGAGGACCGGCACGATCACGACGGCCGGCCAGCCGTCGATGGCGTCAAGCAGGAAGAGTCCGCCGATCACAGCCACGAAGGCGACCGCGAGGAAGCTCGTCGACGTGGCGCTTGGTGCGCGGGAGAGAAATCGGAGCAACGCGCTTCCGAGAATCACGCCGAGAGCCATGATCACCAGGAGCACGGGGAGTCCGGCGCCACCGCAGCTGGCCGTGCCGCGGATCGACGCGCAGCCCTTGAGCGCAACGGCGCCGACGCCGACCATCACCAGTCCGACCACGAGCCCTGTGACGACCGAGGCGGGGACGACGGCCCACGGCGCGCGTGGGGGACGGGGAGCGCGAGGAGCCCGGCGGAGCTTTGCCACCTTGGTACGTCGGGTGCGCGTCCGTTCTTGCGCCTCATCAGGGAGACTCGCCGAAGGCGTCGGCGTGTCGGCCTCGATCGCCGCAGGAACGGGCGACGCGTCGGCCGTCTCGACCGGTTCCTCGTCGACACGACTGACGAAGCGCTCGATCACGCGCTCCTCGCGCTTGGCCTCACGTTTCTTACGACCGAACGCGACCTCGA
Organism: Nocardioides sp. Kera G14; assembly: GCF_020715565.1. NCBI lineage: Bacteria > Bacillati > Actinomycetota > Actinomycetes > Propionibacteriales > Nocardioidaceae > Nocardioides > Nocardioides sp. Kera G14. Next base: position 9,292 of record NZ_CP085839.1, read on the forward strand.
GCGACGGTCGTTCGCGATCCTCGGAACCGTCTGACCCCATGGCGTGAGTGTGCCACGTGACCCTTTCTTGCGCTGGGCCCCCGAGTCGTTCAAGTTCGTGAAGGCGCATCTGCGGCGGTTCTACGGTGCCTGAGTCCGTCTCGGGGCCCGCTTCGCAACCGAAGGACAGGTCCGTTGAGATCCCACCGTCTCCAGCGAGGTCGCCGCCTCGCCGTCGCCTTCGTCGCCACCGTCGCGACGTCCCTCTCGTTCATCTCGCTTGTTCCAGCCCATGCGGAGCCTCCCGTTCTCGCCGTCTCCGGCACGGTCGTCGACCTCGACGACGCACCGCTGTCGGCGGTCGAGATCGACCTCTACAGCGTCACGTACAGCGAGGAGGACGGCGTCCGGGCCATTGAGAGCACCGCCTTGGTGGACGGTACGACCACGGACGAGAACGGCACCTATGCCTTCACGCTTCCGGACACCGAGAGCAGCTACACCGTGCAAGCGACGGTTTCGAGCGCAGGCGGTTACGCGCGGGTCTTCTTGGGGGGCGCCTACACGACCGGCGATCCCGACATGACGATCTTCACCGCGGCTGATCTGACTGCAGGGCAGATTCCCGACCTTGTCTCTCCCTTCAGGGTGCTGACGGGCGCGGTGTCGCGCGGAGAGATCCCGGCTGCGTCGGTGGACCTCAACCTTTACGCCATTCAGGCCACGGACGGCACGGTGACCGAGAGCATCCCCTTCGGATATGCCACCTCAGACGCCGGCGGCCAGTACGACGTGCCGGTTCCGGCCACCGGGCTGTTCACGGTCGCGGCGTACCTGGACGACCAGGAGTACTACTTGGGCGGCACCTCCAACGCATTCGACGAGGGCACGATCCTGGTCGACCCCGAGGCACTCGACGGTGATGCCATCCCGACACTGGCGCTCGACGCGCAGGTCGCCCCGGTCAGCGGCGTAGTCACCAGAAATGGCACACCGGCGGCGTCCAAGAGTCTCCAGCTCGAGGTCTGGCAGCCGTACGACGACGAGGCGGACTCCGACGACGGTTCCTGGAGCTACGCCGATTCGACGACGACCGACGACGACGGCTCCTACACGCTGTCCGCACCGACCGGCGGGCAGTACCGGATCACGTGGCCCGACCAGACCGAGAGCGACTCCTTCGACGTCTCGGACACCACCCCGATCACGCTCAACTACAGCTACCAGGCAGGCATGGCCCACGGCACGATCAGCACCGCTGGCCATGGACTCGACGGCGTCGACGTCCAGGCCTACGCATGGGACGCCGACGACCACGTCTTCAACAAGGTCACGAACACCGAAACCACCGGCGACGGCACCTACCAGTTCGACGACCTGCCCGTAGGTGAGTATGCGATCCGCGCGAGTCGACAGCGGTACAAGGTCGGCTTCCTCGGTGGTGTCGACTTCAACGCGACCGACGGCCCGGCCGAGCACAGCGTCTCGGTCGCAGTCGGTGGCAACACCGCCGTTGCCGGGATCAGCCTGGTCCTCCGCGACACGCACCTCGGTGACGTGGCGGGTCAGAAGCTCGACTGGGGCACGGCCAACGAGCTCTACCCCAACGACGACGAGTCGACGGACGCCATCACCCTGCCGTTCCCGGTCACTTACTTCGGCAACACCTACACGCAGCTGTGGGTCAACAACAACGGCAACGTCACCTTCGACGGCCCGCAGTGGCAGTACACCCCGGACGCGCTCGATGGGGGCACCTCCGAGCCGATCATCGCCCCCTTCTTCGCGGACGTGGACACCCGTGCCGCCGTCGACAACGAGGCGCAGAACATCGTGACCTACGGTGCCTCGCCCGACGGCAAGCAGTTCGCGGTCGACTGGTCCGACGTCGCGCCGTACGACGCCACCGAGCCGCGGGACGGCAACCCGGTCAACACCTTCCAGCTGATCCTCACCAGCACCCAGGACGACCCGGGGCGTTCCGAGGGCGACTTCGACATCACCTTCAACTACGACGAGATCCAGTGGGACACCGGTGACGTCTCCGGCACCGTGTCCGCGGTCGCAGGTTTCGCGGCAGGCACCGGGGAGGAGGGCACCTACTTCCAGCTGCCTGGATCGCTGCAGAACGGCGACTTCTTGGACGGCGGAGCGCACGCGCTGATCGGCGACAAGTTGAACTCCAGCCAGGACGGTCGCTACATCTGGCAGGTCAAGAACGCGGGCGTCACCACCACCCTCGGAGGCCTCACGGGCAAGATCCTCCAGTCCGACGGCACGCCGGCAGTGGATGTCTCAGTCGAGGCCGTCAGCGGTACCCACTTCTACTGGAGGACGACTGCTGCCGATGGCACCTACACCTTCAGTGGCGTGGCAGCCGGCGACTACACGATCACCGCCTGGCCGACGGACAACTCACGTCAGGCCGCGACGACTGCCACGGTCGTGGCAGGTGACCCGACGTCGGTCGACGACCTGGTCCTCCAGCCTCCGGCAACCCTGCCGGAGACGGTGGGGATCTCGAGCGACACCTTCGGTGACGCCGAGACGGGCACCACGCCGACGGTCTACTACGAGGACACCACGGACCTGACGTACGATGCCGACGCGGGCGGCACCGTGTCTTGGGCGATCGTCGATCCCTCCGGCGATGAGTGGCAGAACGGCCTGCTGACCGACGGCGACGGGGACGGGGACTACACCGGGACCATCCCGGCGCTCTACCCGCACCACGGCCAGGCGACCTTGGTGATCAGCTACACGCCCGCTGGCGGCACGGCCCAGAACGTCGCTGTCGATCTCTACATCGACCCGAGCGGCACGGTCGTGGACCAGTACGGGTTCCCGATCTCCGGCGCGACGGCGAAAATCCTGCGGTCTGACACCTTCGGCGGCCCGTACGACCCGGTGCCGAGCCACTCCCAGTTCCTCGACCCGAACACGGCGACCAACCCCGAGACCACGGACGACTCCGGCCACTTCGGTTGGGACGTCTTGGCGGGCTACTACAAGGTGGAGATCAGCAAGGCCGGCTACACGACCACGACGACCACCGGCATGCCGGTCCCGCCGGCCCGTCTCGACCTCATCGTCAAGGTGCCGAGCATCTCGGGTGCCCCGGCAGGCACGGCTCCGACGCCGACCGTCACGGGCACGGCTGACGTCGGTCACCAGCTGACGTCGGTGATCGGAAACCTGCCTGCTGGCTTCAGCGAGGTCTCCCGCCAGTGGTACCGCGGCACGACGCCCATCCAGGGCGCCACCGGGACGACGTACGGCGTCACCTCGGCCGACGCGGGTGCGAAGCTCAGCGTCAAGGTGAGCATCAAGCACGCCGACGAGCTGCTCGACCCGCTCACCACGGACACGGTCAGCTTCGACACGCTGGTGCTCAGCTCGGCACAGACCGCCCAGGTGCCCGGCGGCTCCAGCGGCGGTGGCACGGTGACGCAGCCGAGTCCGACCCCGTCGACGTCCCCGTCGCCGAGCGGCTCGCCGTCCCCGTCCGGTACGCCGACCCCGACGGCCACGGCCACGGCGAAGCCGCCGACCGCGGTCCTCCTGGTCAGCAAGCCGACGCACAAGGGCCGGGCCAAGGTCGGCCGGACGCTCTCAGTCTCGACCGGTGGTTGGTCCTCCCAGGCCACGTTCACCTACCGCTGGTACGCCGGCGGCAAGGCGATCAGGGGTGCGACCAAGGCGAAGCTCAAGCTCACCAAACGCTTCAGGGGCAAGCGGGTGTGGGTGGTCATCACGGCGACCAGCCGCGGTCACCTCCCGGCCGCCACCACCGTGAGGTTCGGCAAGATCAAGTGATTGAGCTCGACCGCTAACTGGCGGGGGTGCCCTCACTCGGGGTGCCCCCGCCATTCTCTGTAGGTCGATCGTCCCGTGCGATCAGCGGAAGTCCCACGTATGACTAGGCATTCTTGCCAAGCGTGACTTGATGACGACAAGAACACAGGGGGGTTCGCCGCGCGTTCATAACCTTCCGAGCGAAGCGTGGGAAAAGTCCACGCCACGGCGCGCCGGGACCGACCCGAACCGTCGCCGCCCGGGGAGCGTCTCGGACGGATTCCACATTCGGAAGGAATGAGCATGAACAGCAGCGGCATCAAGCGGGGCCTGGCGGTTTCCGCCGTCTCCGCACTCGCGGTCACCGGCCTGGCCGGCACCGCTCACGCGGTCGAGTCGGGCGACGCTTACTCGATCACCCTTACCCCCAGCGTCAGCTCGGTCTCCACCGGCGAGAACGTGACGTACACCGTGGTCGCCAAGACCGCTGCGGGCGGAAACGCCACAGGTGACGTCAACATCACCTTCGCTGAGCCGACCACGGAGACCACTGAGGCGCTCGACCCGATCGACTCCTCCGTTACCGGGTTCGCCGAGACGGGCACCGCTACGGACAAGTCCTACACCTACGCGGGCACGGTCACCCTGACCGACGGTAAGGCGACCTTCACCGTCGACTCGACCCTCACCGGCTCTGTCGCGGTGCACGCCAGCGCCCACGGCGCAGGCGCCAACTCGAGCTTCACCGTCGGCGGCGGCGCCACCACCGGTCTCGACGCGGTCAAGTCCATCACCGCCGTTCCGTCGGCAACCGCCATCTACGACGCCGACGACGTGACCATCAAGGTCCGTCCCCTCGACGCTTCCGGTTATGGCGTGCCTGGCGCGAACCTGAGCTACACGGTCGACAACGGCGCCACGCAGCCCGTCGGCGCGACCAGCACCGGTTCGTACGACAAGACCATCTCCGGCCTCCCGACGACGGTCGGCACCCACACCGTCAAGATCTGGGCCAACCAGACCACCGGCGCGCAGACCACGCCGGGTCTCGACTCCGGTGAGCCGACGCAGTCGATCACCTACACGGTGGTCGCCACGCCGGACACCTACGCGGACGCGTTCACCTCGTCGGCCGTCACCGAGGTCGCCGGCACGCCGGAGCTCCCCGCGGGCGAGGGCATCGCCGTCCCCGTCACCGTCAAGGTGCTCAACGACTCCGACGACAAGCCGGCGGCCGGCGTGAGCGTCCGTGTCGACGCCTACTACCACGGCAAGACCAAGAGCGCTTTCGGCACGACCGACAGCAGCGGCCTGGCCTCCGTCTCCTTCGCAGTCGACGCGGCTGACGCGACCGGTGACTTCGATGTCGAGGCGTACGCCTCCAAGGCGCCGGAGGCCACCTCGGGTGACTACATCGGCAGCGACACGATTGCGACCTTCACTGCTCGTGCCACCTCCGTCAAGCCGCAGGTCACGGACCCGCTGCAGGCGGTGAAGGGTGGCACGGTCAACGTTCCCGTGGTGGTCGCCGACCAGTTCGGCAAGGTTGCCAGCGGCCACATCCTCAACGTCACCATCGCGGGTGGCAACGCTGCGAAGACGAGCGGTGGCCCGATTCAGATCACGACCAACAGCGCCGGCCAGGCGACCCTCACCTACACCGACGCTGCCACGACGTACACCGCCGTGGGTACGGCCGATGACACGATCACCTTCGTGGACTCGACCAGCAACTCTGTCGGTGACGGCACCGCCACGGTCGACTACCTCGCCACGGTCACCCCGGCGACCATCACGCCCACGAGCCAGCCCGGTGCCAGCACGACCAGCACGGTCGACGAGGACGACTCGTACTACTACGAGGTCAAGGTGACCAACGCCACCGGCGACGCCCTGAGCAACAGCCCGGTGACTTTCACTGTGACCAACGGCTTCGTCTCCAAGACCGGTGACAAGATCAAGCCGGGCGCCGGCCTGTCCACCGTCACCGTCACGACCGACGGCGACGGCTATGCGGAGGTCTACGTCGGCTCGGAGAAGGTCGGTGACCAGATCCTCACCGTCACCGACGGCGCTGCCGCCCCGGTCTCCTTCAAGAAGCAGACCTACGTTGCGGACAGCTTCTACGGTCTGACCGTGAGCAGCATCGGCACCATCGCCAATGGCGGCACCGGCAAGGTCACGGCGACTGCGACTGACCGGTTCGGCAACCCGGTGGCGTTCCAGAACGTTCTCGCCACGCAGACCGGTGTCGGCTCCTTCGCCGGCGGCGTCTCGTCGGTCCAGGGCCTCACCGCCGCCGACGGCACCGTCTCCTTCACCGTCGCGGGCGGTACCACCGCTGGCTCCGGCAAGGTGACGATCGTGTCCAACACTGTCACGAAGGACGACTACGCCACCGTCTCCGCCTTCGAGACCGGTACGGTCGACGTGGCTTACACGGTTGCCGCTCCGGTCAAGACCGCCCCGTCGACCCCGTCGACCCCGTCCACCCCGAAGCCGGCTGCTGCGAAGGTTTCCGGCCTCTCGGGTCACTCGAAGGGCAAGAAGGACGTCATCACGGTCACCGGTACCAACGGCGCCGCTGTGTCGCTCTACAAGAAGGGCAAGAAGGTCGGCAGCAAGGTCCTCGCGGGCGGCAAGGCCGTCTTCCGGATCAAGGACAAGAACGGCAAGAAGAAGACCACCTACAAGGCGGTCGTCGGCTCCACGTCCGTCACGAAGAAGATCAAGTGATCTAAGGCGGCTGGGGCCCTGCGCTGAGACGCCGGGGCCCCAGTCGTCTCGCACTGCCACGTATGGGGAGAGCCTTCTCCCGGATCTCCCCATCCAAGTGAATACACCGGGACCAAGGACGCGGTCCGGACCGTTCGAACAGTTTGCCGCTGCGTGAGACCGGTCCGGACCGCCCTTTCACCCTAGAGGACCAAGTCTCTTGACTTGGCATTAATGACGTCTTATGCCGATTAGGATGAGTCGGCGGTCTACGCCGCTCTCCACCACTCTTTGAAGCTGATCTGTGCCAGTCGACCCCGCCGCTGTCTCCTCCCAGGAGTCCTTCACGTCAGCGCTCGCCGCGCTCCGTGCCCGCCAAGGTTTGACGGTCCGAGCAGTCAGCCAGCGCACCGGCATCCCGACGGCCACCCTCGGCGGGTATTTCAGCGGCCGTCATCTCCCCGCAATCAGCCAGGTCCAGTCGCTGGACGCGCTCCTCGTCGCCCTCGGTGTCGAGGCCGAGCAGCTCCCCGAGTGGCACGACGCGCTGGGCCGGGCGCGACGTGCGAGTGCCCAGTCCTCCAGTCGCGCCTCCGCACCCGGCACCAATCCCTATCGCGGCCTCTCCGGTTTCGACATCGACGACCGGGACATCTTCTTCGGTCGCACGACCCTCATGGAGCGGTGCTGTGAGCTCGCCACCGCCCTCGTCGAGCGGTCCGGTCCGCATTGGATGACCCTCGTCGGCGCCTCCGGAAGCGGCAAGTCCTCCCTGATGCGGGCCGGGATCCTGGCCGACCGGAAGGCGACCGGTGACACCACCCATGTGCTGATGCCCGGCGCCGACCCACTCCGGGCACTGGACGCGGTCGAGCACGTTCTCGGGAGCCACGAGGGGCCGTTGAGCCTCGGCGTCGACCAGCTCGAGGAGCTCTTCTCGCCGATCGTCGACGAGACGACGCGGGCCGTCTTCCTGAGTCGACTGACCGCCTTGGCCGAGCGGTCCGACGTCCTTGTGATCGCCACGCTCCGCGCGGACTTCTTCGCGCGGAGCATCGCCGAGCCGAGCCTCGTCCCCCTGCTTCAGGAGAATGTGGTCATCGTCGGCCCGATGACGCGCGACGAGCTCGAGGAGGCGATCACCCGGCCGGCCGAGTTGCGTGGCCGCACGGTCGACCCGCATCTCGTCGACCTCGTCCTGACCGACGCCAAGCCCTACTTCGACCAGTCGCCGGTGCTTCCCCTCGTGTCGGAGGCGCTCCGTGCGACGTGGGAGCGCGCGAGCGGCGCGCGGATCACGGCCTCGGACTACCTGGCCACCGGCCGGATCGACCATGCCATCCAGACCGCGGCCGATGCCGCCTGGGGCCAGCTCAGCGACACGGATCGGGGCCTGGCCCGCAAGATCTTCCGTGCTCTGACCGTCGTCAGCGCGGACGGCCAGGTCACCCGGCAACCGATCCCGATCGAACGCCTCGCCGCGTGGCACGGCGCTCCTGGCGCCGCGGTCGTCGAGACCTTCGTCGACTACCGAATCCTCACGGTGAAGGACGAGGAGCTCTCCGTCGCCCACGAGTCGCTCTTCGCCGCATGGCCGCGCCTGCAGGCCTGGACGGAGGAGGACCGCGAGACGCTCCACCAGATGGGGCAGTTGCGCCATGCGGCCCAGACGTGGACCGCGAGCGGCCGGCCCGACGAGCTCCTCGCGCGCGGCATGCTGCTGCGCGTAGTCGCCGCAGCGGACGAGGCCGCTCGCTCCGACCAGCTCGTCCTCAGCGCCGACGAGGAGGCGTTCGTCGACGCCAGCCTCGCCCGGCAGCGGGCCCACCTGGAGCGGAAGCGGCGCGCCGTACGTCGACAGAAGTGGGCGCTCGCGGGTGTCACCGGTCTCTGCGTCGCACTCGCGGTGCTCGCCCTCGTGCTCGTCACGGCGATCCGACACCTCCGCACCAGCGAGCACGAGGCACAGCGCGTCCGCGACCAGGCGCGGTCGCGCCAGATCGCGCTGCAGGCTCAGAGCGTCGCGGTCGACAGTCCGGAGGTCGCCCGTGCGCTCGCCGTCGCGGCCTACCGGACCAGCCCGACGGTCGAAGCGCGCTCGGCGCTCCTCGAGACGTCGCTGCTGCCCCAGGTCACCCGGCTCCTCGGGTCACCCGGCACCACCCGTGCCGTCTTCAGCCCCGCAGGTGGGACCGTCGCGGTGGCCGGCGCCGACGGCGAGATCCACTTCAACAGCCGGGACGGGTCGTCCGCGACCGCCCTCAGTCGGATCGACGAGGGCGTCAGGACGGCACCGGTCGACAGTTCGGGTGACGAGCGGGAGCAGGTCTACGCGAGCGCATTCAGCCCTGACGGCAGTCACTTCGCCGCAGGCGGGACCTCCGGCGTCGTCACGCTGGTCGACCTGACAGACCCTGCCACCCCGACCACGACGACCTTGACCGGAGCGACGTCAGCCATCCAGGGGCTGGCCTTCTCACCGGACGGCCGCGAGCTGGCCGCGGCGACGAGCGACCCAGCGCTGCTGCGCTGGTCCCTGTCGGACGCCGACGCGACACCGCTTCCGGCGGTGACGAAGCCGTTCGCCGGTTCGGTCCAGAGTGTCGCCTATGCGCCGGACGGGACGCTGGTCACCGGCTCGGCGGACGGCGCGGTCCGGCTCTGGCGCGCGGGCCCGGGCGGACGGCTCGTCGTGGCTCGCACCCTTCAGGTGGGCGAAGCCGATATCGCCTCCGTGCAGAGCGTCTCCGTCAGTCCCGACGGCCGCCTCCTCGCCGCCGGCGGCAAGGACGCCACGGTCCACGTCTGGGCGTTGAAGGGCACCACCGCCACGGCGGTCCGCAACCTCGATGGCTTCCCCTCCTGGGTGAACTCCGTGGCCTTCTCCCATGACGGCGGCATGCTCGCCGCCGGCGCCTCGGGTGGCGTCACCAAGGTTTGGGACACCGGCACCTGGGCGCCGCGAGCCGATCTCCCGTCCACGGCCAACGTGACCTCGGTCGACTTCGCTCCGGACGGGCGCTCGCTCGCGACCGGTGCCGTCGACGGGACGGTCCGACTCGTGAAGCTCTCCTCGGCGCGGCTCCCCGATGTGGGCGGCGCTGTCTGGAGCCTCACCTACCCCGACTCCGGTAGGCATCTCTATGTCGGCGTCAGCCGCGACGCCCATCGGGTGAGTGAGGTCGACGTCGAGCGGCCGCTCCAGCCGGCCTCCGTCGGCCGGCAGTACGTCGGCACGGAGTCAGCCGTCAGTGACGGCGTCTCGGCGATCTCACCGGACGGACGGACGTTGGTGGGCGGCACCAGCAGTGGCGAGATCCTCCTCTGGGACACCAGCGCCCCTGCAACGGGCACTGGCAGTGTGGCGCCGACTCAGGTGCTCACCGACGACGGAGCGCTCACTGAGAACATGGCCTTCAGCCGTGATGGCCGGAGATTCGCGGCCGTGACGGACAGCAACCAGCTCGACGTCTGGAGCCTCGACGCCACCGGACATGCCGCGCTCGACGGCCGCCTGGCGATGCCGGCCCTGCCGCTCGGCATCGCCTTCAGCCCTGACGGCGACACGATCGCCGTGGGCAGCGACGACCACACCGTCACCCTCGTGGACGCCCAGTCCCTCGATCCGGTCGCCACGATGAAGGGATTCGACAACTACGTCTACGGACTGGCGTTCTCTCCCGACGGTCGGCTGCTCGCCGCCGCCTCGGCCGACCGCACGATCCGGATGTGGGACGTGCACGACCGCTCGCATCCGGCACGGGTCGGAGCGGCGGTCCGCGGTCCGCGCGGGACGCTCTACAGCCTCGTCTTCGACGGCACAGGGCACCACCTGGCGGCGGCGTCGGGTGACGGAGCCGCCTGGCTGTGGACCGTCGACGCGAAGGGCTCCGCGCACAGCTTCGCGCGACTCGGGAACCTGACGCCCGACGATCCGATCTACGCCGTGGCCTTCGATCCCCACAATCCGGTGCTCGCCGCCGCTGGCGCCTCCGGTCGCGCGGGCCTCTGGTCGATCGACCCGACCGCGGTCATGACCGAGGCGTGCCGAACGCTCGGCACCCCGCTGAGCCGCGACGAGTGGGCCATGCTGATTCCGGGCGTGCCCTACCGCGACCCCTGTCTCAGGCGATGACCCGGCCGCCCTGCTCCGCCCACCATGCGGCGGTGACGGCGAGGGGATGTCCGTCGGCGAGCTCAGGCAGCAGGCCGTGCATGCCGCAGGCGTAGGCAGCGGCGGAGCGGACGCTCGGCGAGACGTCGTGGAGGCATTCGAGGGCGATCTCGGCGACCTCGCCGTCCAGCCTCGACGGCAGGTGCGCCAGAGCACGGAGTGCCTCGGGACGCAGCGCCCCGGCACCCGCGCCGGCGGCGTAGCCGGCCAGCTGGACCGCCTCCTCGTCACGGGCCAGGGTCGTGAGGACACGGGCGGCGCGTATGGCGACGGTGACGTCCTGGTGGCCGAGCAGCATCGAGCAGGCCTTGGCCACGCCGTCGGCGTACGGACTGGCCGCCAGGAGCGTGAGGGCAGCCTGTCGGCGGCGGAAGTGGCTGTGGAAGAGGGCGTCCCGGATGAGCTGGTTGAGCATGCTGTCGGCCTCGACCCGGGCTTGGAGCGCGGGAGGGTTGGCGATCTCAGAGACGGTCCTGGTGACGGCCCGAGCGATGTCACGCTCCACGAGCTCGTGGCGATCGGGTGACACCGATGTCCCAGCGACCCGCACAGAGAGGTCGAGCGCCGCGCTGGACTCCGGCGAACTGCGGGTGAGGCGCTGGGAGGCCTCGGCGAGCTCCTCGCGGAGGGACGGGGTGAAGGTGCCGTCGACGACCATGGCGGCGGCCGCCGTCGCGGCACCCATGCGGATCCGGGCGTCGTCGCTGTTGAGCAGACGCAGGATGAGTGCCGAGGCGTGCGGGTCGCTCACCAGCGCGACCAGCTGGATGAGGTCGACGCGACGCTCGACGCGCTCGTCGAGGATCAGCTCGCCGATCGCCTTCAGCACGTGCCGCTGGGCGCGCGGGTGCTGGATGAGTTCGCGGAGTGCGTTGACGCGGGTCAGCTGCGCGAGCCCGAACGCTCGGCACTGCTCGGTCGCGAGCTTGCGGGCGAGGCAGAGCCACTCCGACTCACGGAGGAAGACCGAACCGCTGACGTTGATCAGCCGGACGAGATGGAGCCACTCCTCACCCTCGGCGGAGCCGTGGAAGGTCTTCTCGAGAAGGTTCTCGAGCTCGGCCTGCCCGTCCAGGACGACGGTCGCGACTCGGAGGTCGTGGCGATCGACGCTGTGCACCGAGTCGATCGGAACGGCGAGTGAGCCGCGCTCGAGGCCGAGGATCTTCTCGTAGGCCCGGACCACCGATTGCGGCGCGCTTGCCGCACCGGACTCCCAACGGCTGACACGCGTCTCGTCACATGCGATGCCCGCGGCGTTGAGTGCGGTCACGAACGAACGTCGGTGTGTCACTGCCGACGGGCCGGCCAACATCCGGGACGTGCCGAGCAACCATGCGATCCGCGGCGCCGCCTCGGGGCGGGGATCGGAAAGGCTGGTGGCACCTTCGGGTGGACGGTAAGGGCGGCCGGCTCGAATGGTCGCTTGGGAGGGAGGGGTCACGACGTTGTGCCCCTGAACCATGGCTGAAACACGGCAACCACTGTGGCGGAGGGGCGGCTGTCCCGCCCATCGGATCACAGACTTCGCACAGATTCGGACAAACTCGTACACGAGCGCGCCGACCGGACAGCGCACGGGTCAGATGGGGTGCTGGCAGGAATCAGGCGGTGAGGAGCTCCCGGCCCGTCTCCGGCGCATGCATTTCGATGGCGTAGTCCGCCGACTCCTGCTGGCGCGCGGTGGACCAGTCCATCCCCCGCAGGAGCGTGATCTCACGCTCGGAGAGCGGCTTCGGGCAGTTCCCGAGCGCTGTGAGGGCGTGAGCGCGGATGTTCGGAGTTTCCGATCCGAGGAGTCCGAACAGCACCGGCGCCTGTGCGTTGGTCAGGCAGCAACGGAGCAGTGAGGCGATCCGCGGAAGCGTCTCGTCGGTCGCCTTCTCGAGGGCGGATGCGAGCGCGTGGCCTAGACCGGGCTGGTACGGGCTCATCATCAGCAGGGATGCACTCTCGGCGCGGCGCTCAGCATGCGGATGGAAGAGCGCCTCGCGGAGCAGCCGCTGAAACATCCGATCCGGCTCGCTCCGCACCTGGACGGGCGCCGCCGCCTGGGCCTCGGCCGCGATCGAGATGGCCACCGAGCCAGCGATCTCGACCGGAACCAGCTCACCGGTCGCCGGCGGACCGGCCGGTCCGAGGCGGCCCGAGACCTCGTCGCGCGCGGCAGGTGGAAGCCGGTTGAAGAGGTCGGTGACGTGGATGTCCTCGGGGGACGTGCCCAAGGCTACGGCGACGTGGTCGGTCAGCTCCGGCAGCGCGGCGTCGTCGAAGAGCCCGTGCGCGAGGAGGGCAGCGGCCGCCCGGGTGGCGCCTCGTGCGGAGGCCGCATCGTCGGAGCGTGCCTTCTCGACACTGCGCCGCGACCCCTCGACGGGCGGGGCGAAGCGGAGGAGTGAGGCGATGTCGGCCCGGCGCGGTGCGCCCGGACGAGCCAGGTAGCCGTTGATCGCCTCAAGGACGTGGGCGCGGAGCGTGGGGTGGGCCAGCAGCAGTCGTACGGCGGCACGGCGGGTGAGATATCCGGCGTGGAGCGACCGGGCGGTCTCCTCGATCAGCCGCGCACAGGGGCCCTCCCAGACGCCCGGTCGCATGAAGATCGGGCCGTGCCGGAGGAGCTCCTCGGCGAACTCCAGCCAGTCGGCACCCCGGGCCTGGCCGTCGACCACCAGGTCGATGAGGTCGCCCAGCCGGCCGTCGTACCCGCTCGCGACACGGGGTCCGGGCAGGCTGGGCGCATTGGGCTGGAGGAGCACGGCGATGGCGCGCAGGCTCCGGTCGGGAAGCGCAAGGACCTTCTCGTACCCCGCCAGGGCGACAGCACTCGGCTGACGAGCTCCTGACTCCCAGCGGCTGACGCCTGAGTCGTCACAGGAGAGTCCCGGACATACCTTCGACAGATCGGGGAGGAACCGCGTGCGGGAGGCGTAGAGGCCGTCCTGGGTGGTGAGGCGGTGCGTGCCGAGCAGCCACGCCAGTCGGGTGAGTTCGCCACCGTGCGGGTCGCTCAGAGGGGAGGTGTCCACCGGTGGCCGGTAGCGGCGCCCACGCTGACGCGGGGCCGCCAACGAGAAGGGGGTGGTCACCGTCACACTGTCGTCATCACCCGTCTCGCGCATCCCGTTCTTGCCGATCTCCGACACTGGTGGCAAGAAATGGGGAGACGGGTCCCGAACGCTCAGGAGCGCTACCGTCGGGACGTGGCCAACTTCGCTGACTGGCAGCTCAACACCTACTTCGCAGGTCTCGGCGGGGCGGTGCCCGAACACCCCTTCACCTCGCGCGAGCTGGCCGCCCGCGCGGAGGCAGCGATGGACCGGCAGCTCTGGGACTACGTCGTGGGCGGCGCCGGTGACGAAGCCACCCAGGACGCCAACGTCGAGGCGTTCGGGCGCTACGGCCTCATGCCGCGGATGCTCTCGGGCGCCGCCGCTCGTGACCTCTCCACGACGCTCTGGGGCATCGAGCTCGCCAGTCCGGTCTTCATGGCGCCGGTCGGGGTCATCGGGCTCTGCGCCGCCGACCAGCACGGAGACCTGGCTGCGGCGCGTGCAGCGGCTGCGGTCGGCGTACCTCTCGTCGGGAGCACGCTCATGCAGGACCCGCTCGAGGAGGTGGCGCGCCAGCTGGGGGAGACGCCGGGTTTCTTCCAGCTGTACACGCCCAACGATCGCGAGGTCGCGGAGAGTCTCGCCCACCGAGCCGAGGCGGCGGGCTACCGCGCGCTGGTCGTCACCCTCGACACCTGGACGCTCGGCTACCGGCCCCGCGACCTGCAGCACGGGATCTTCCCGCAGCTCAAGGGCGCCTGCCTCGCCAACTACGCGAGCGATCCCGTCTTCCGCTCACGCCTGCCGAAGACGCCCGAGGAGGACCCGATGGGCTTCGTCGCGCACTGGGCGATGACATTCGGCAACCCGACCCTCACGTGGGAGGACGTGGCGTGGCTGCGCGGTCTCACCGACCTGCCGCTGGTGCTCAAGGGCATCTGCTCTCCCGACGACGTGAGGCGTGCCGTCGACGCAGGTGTTGATGGCATCTACTGCTCCAACCACGGCGGCCGGCAGGCGGCGTCGGCTCCCGCGCTCGAATTCCTGCCCAGCGTGGTGGCTGCCGCCGGCGATCTCCCCGTGCTCTTCGACTCGGGCATCCGCTCGGGGGTCGACGTGGTGAAGGCGCTCGCCCTCGGCGCCACTGCGGTGGGCATCGGCCGGCCCTATGCCTATGCCGCCGCTGCGGCCAGCGGGGACGCGGCCGGCGGCATCGAGCACCTGCTGCGGTGGGTGCTCGCCGAGGCCGACCTCACCATGGGGCTCAACGGTTATGCCTCGATCGCGGCACTGCGCGAGGCCGGCGCGGTCTTCCGACTGTGACCCAGATCGCGTCCACTCCGGCGCGTGCCAATTAGGGGACCATGGTCCCAAATGGCATAGTCCACAGGTCGCTCTTAGGAAAGAGGAGCGATCGCTCCGGTTCGCGCTGAGGCCCATGACGGCCGGAGGAGACATCGAATCCTGATGTGAGTCATGGGCGCGGGGGCACCACACGCACGACGCCGCAGGAGCGGCTAGGGGCTAAGTCTCTTCCTCCGATCACCTTCGATCGATACGAGGAGAGGCCGGACACCAGCAGTCCGAGCCCGACAGGCCAACCTTCGCAGGCGTCGCTGTGGAAGTACTTCTGTGACCCGTGTGTCTATTGCCGCGCTCTTCTGCGCGCTCTTCGTCGGCCTTCTCCTTCCTGCTCAGGCCCAGGCGGCCACCTCGGCCCGACGCTCGGCCAGCGTCCAGGTCCTCGCCCTCAAGAAGGTCGAGCACCACATCATGAGGGTCGCCGCCTCCCGCAAGGGCACGCCGTACCGGTACGGCGGCACCGGTAACGGTGGCTTCGACTGCTCCGGCTACACCCGCTGGGTGTTCAACCGCCTCGGCATCCACCTGCCGCGCACGTCCGCCTCGCAGGTCGGCAGCACCACCCGCACCCGGCATCCGCGCGTGGGGGACCTGGTCTTCTTCTCCCACGGCGGCCACGTCTACCACGTGGCGATCTACGCCGGGCACCACTCGATCTGGCACGCGCCCTACAGCGGCACCCGTGTGCGCAAGGAGCGCATCTGGACGGGTGCGGTCTTCTACGGCCACGTGAAGGGCATGCGCAAGGCGGTCGCCAAGCAGGCCCGGAAGATCACGGCCCGGCGCGCCCGCGCTGCGGCGGCTACGGCCTGACCAACGGCAGGAAGATCGTGTCGACGATCTCCTCGATCGTCCTCCTCGACACCGGCTTGAGCGTCATCATCAGCTCGTTGCGCACCAGGTCGAAGGGCAGGTGCGCGATCCGGTCGCTCACCTTGGCGGGGTCGAGCTCGCCCCGCGCGGCCGCACGCTCGATCACCTCGGTCATCACGCTGGTGCGCCCCTGCTTCATGTGGTTGCGGATGTCGGCGAACGTCTCACCGGTCTCCTCGAAGTAGCCGGCGAGCCCGGTCATGATCAGCGTCATGACCTGGGCGCGCTCGAGACTCATCTGTGAGAGCAGCCAGATCACGTCGCCGCGCAATGAGCCGGTGTCCCGCGCTCTGATCTCCTGCGTGCGGGCGAAGTGGGCGATCGTCGCGCGGAGCATCTCCGGCTTCGTGGGCCAGCGGCGGTAGAGCACCGGCCGGCTCGTCCCGGCACGTTTCGCCACGCCGTCGTACGTGAAGCCGGCGTAGCCGTGCTCGAGCAGCTCGGTCCAGGCCGCGTCGAGGAGCGCCTCCTGGAGGGCCTGCCCGCGACGGCGCTGCTGCGCCTCCGCCGGGGCTGACTCAAGATCCATTTGCGTACCTTAACCGATGCTCGTAGTTTAGATACATGAGCGTATCCAAGTCCGACCAGCCCAAGCTCGATCCGCACGTCATCCGGGTCGCGCTGGCGCTGATCGCGGGCATCATCGCAGTCATCTTCGACACGACGATCGTCTCGGTCGCGATCCACGACCTCGGGGACGACCTGCACACGAGCGTCTCGACGATCCAGTGGGTCTCCACCGGCTACCTGTTGGCGATGTTCGTGGCGATCCCTGCCACGGGCTGGTTGCAGGCGCGGGTCGGAGGCAAGAACCTCTGGATCGCCTCGATCGCGCTCTTCCTCCTCGGCTCGGTGCTCTGCGCGACGGCGTGGGACGCCACCAGCCTGATCGGCTTCCGCGTGATCCAGGGTCTCGGCGGCGGCATCATGATGCCGCTGATGACGACCCTGCTGCTGCAGGCCGCCGGCGGGCAGAACCTCGGCCGGCTGATGTCGATCGTCGGCCTGCCCGCATCGCTCGGCCCCATCCTCGGCCCGATCCTCGGCGGCATCATCCTCAACTGGCTCAGCTGGCAGTGGCTCTTCCTGGTCAACGTGCCGGTGTGCCTCGTCGGGATGTGGCTCGCGTGGCGGATGCTGCCGGCCGACCGGCCCGCTCCGGGCTCTGCGCGGCCGGTCTTCGACGCGATCGGCTTCGGGCTGCTCACCCCCGGCGTCGTGGCGATCCTCTTCGGCCTCTCCAATGTCAGCAAGGACGGCGGATTCGGCCGCGGTGACGTCTGGATCCCTGCGGTGATCGGCGTCGCGCTCGTCGTGGCGTTCGTCGTGTGGGCGGCCCCGCGTCGCGAGCGGGCGCTGCTCGACGTACACCTGCTCCGCCACCGCCCGCTGGCCCTCGGCACCGGGCTGCTGCTCCTCACGGGTGCGGCACTCTACGGCTCGATGCTGCTGCTTCCCCTCTACTTCCAGGAGCTGCGTGGGAGCACGGCACTCACCGCCGGCCTGCTGCTCATCCCCCAGGGCGTCGGAACGCTCCTCTCGCGCACGTTCGGTGGCCGGCTCACCGACGACGTCGGTCCGCAGATCGCCGCGCTCGTCGGCTTCGGCATCCTCACCATCGCGACGGTGCCCTTCGCGTTCGCGGACGCGAACACGTCGATGTGGTGTCTCGGCCTGGTGCTCTTCGTCCGCGGCCTCGGGCTCGGCATCGCCTTCACGCCGCTGATGAGCGTCGCCTTCCTGGGGCTGCAGCGGCACGAGATGCCCGACGCGTCGGTCTTCACCCGCGTCGCGCAGCAGCTCGGCGGCTCGTTCGGCACCGCGATCCTCGCCGTGATCCTCGAGGCCGCCGTCACCAGTGGCGCCGGCCCGGTGCACGGCTTCCAGGTCTCCTTCTGGTGGACCGTCGGCTTCGTCGCCGTCGCCGTGGTGCTCTCCTTCCTGCTTCCGCGTTCGCTGACACAGCCCGAGGCCGCACCCGCCGAGATCCCGGTCGAGGCGCCGGGCGCCTGAGCGCCGCCATCCCGGGGATCGGAGGTCAGGCGGCCTCGGTCAGCTGGACGAAGTCGCGGCGGCGGAGCGCGCGCAGGACCACCCGGGCGGGCAGCGGGAAGGCGGCGCGACCGTGCTCCGCGTCGACGTACTGCCATCCCGTGATGTGGTGCTCGATCCGGTGGCGGACGAGCTCGAACTCGCCCGCCGCCTGGACGTTGCGCCACCACTGCACACCGCGGCCGTAGGTCAGCTCGATCATGAAGCCGCCGGGGATCGGCGCCGCGACGATCGGCGTCTCACGCACGGTGCCGGTCTTCCGGCCGACGTGGCGCACCAGTGAGAACGGCCCGTGCTCGCTCGCCGCGATCCGGCGGGTGACCGGGTTGAGCGTCGACGAGATCAGGCGGAGCCAGGCGCGCTTCACCTCGCCAGCGTACGTCGGCCCTCTCCGGCAGCGAGCTCGACGGAACGCCGCTGGAGCAGCCGCTTGGCCTCACGCAGGCCGCTCTCCATCGCACCGTCGGCGTAGCCCTGGCGCTCGACCGAGGTGTGCTCGCCTGCGAAACAGATCCGGCCGACCGGCTCGCCCAGCGTGGCGAAGTCGGCGGAGTCCTCGCCGGGCCGGATGTGGGCGTAGGCACCCTGCGCGAACCCGTCGTTCGCCCAGTCGGTGGCGGTCCAGTCCGACGGCATGGCCGGCAGCGGCTCTCCGTAGAGCGCCTCGAGCTGCTCGAGCGCCCAGCCGAGCGGATCGGCCTGCATCGAGCCCACCGCACTCTGGGCGACGAGGAGCATCATCATCGGGGCCAGCCCGCAGTCCCACGTCCACGTCGCCGCCTCGGCCCGGTCGGCGGGGTAGATGATCCCGTGCTGCAACCCGGGGTCCTTCCCGCGCCAGAAGGGCTCGTCGAAAGCGAGGAAGACCTTCTCCATCGTGCCGAAACCGGTGCGGTCGATCACCGCCTGCCGCTCCGGCGGGAGCGGAGGCTCGAACTCGATGCTCCCCGCCTTGAGTACGCCGAGCGGCACCGTGACCACGACATGGGTGCCCGATTCCGTCCAGTCGTCGCCCTCGACGGTGACGCCGTGCGCGGTCATCGTGATGCGGCGCACCGGTTGGCCGAGCCGGACCTCGCTGCCGGCGGCCAGCGGCGCGAGCACGCTGCGGTAGCCGTCGACGGGAACGTGGTCGACGACGTCTCCGACGAACATGCCCTCGGTGAGGGCCCACCGGGCGGAGATCTCATCGAAGGGGCCGGCGCCGTCCTGCTCGACAGCGGCGGCCATGAGCTGACGCAGTCTCGCCCGCTCGCCCTCGGGCAGGTCCGTGGTGGCCAGGAAGTCGTCGACCACCTCTGCCGTCGAGCGGTCGGCCCCGCCTGCGGCGAGCTCCGCCTCGAAGCGGGCGGCGACCGGCTCGAAGGACGCATAGCTGACGCCCTCGAGCTCCTCGGGCCTCAGCCGGCGGCCCTCTCCCAGGTCGGCGCCGGTGAACCGCGTGCCGGTCGGGTCGACGATCCACGGGATTCCCGCAGCGTCGACCCACTGGGCCAGCACGTTGTGCGGGGTGTCGCTGTGTTCGCCGTGTGGGGGTGGTGGATCCAGGCGCCTCCGAGGTCGGCCGGGTGGCCGTCGACGTCGACCGTGTGCAGCCGCCCGCCGATCCGGTCGCGTGCCTCGACGACGACACACTCGACCCCGGCGGTGAGAAGGGCGTTGGCCACGGTGAGTCCGGCCATGCCGGCGCCGACCACGATCACCCGCTCGACCACACCCGGCACGGCGAGTGGCACGGCGGGTGAGCCGTCGGAGAAGGCGTGGCTGCTCACGCGAGTCATGCTCGCACGCACCGGCCGCGGAAATGCGAATGGGCCGGACCCTTGCGGATCCGGCCCATCTCACGGGTCGGGGTGACAGGATTTGAACCTGCGGCCTCTTCGTCCCGAACGAAGCGCGCTACCAAGCTGCGCCACACCCCGATTGACCTCCGCGAGCATAGTGCGTGCGCGGACTCAGGTCCCAATCGGGGTGAGGGTCAGGAGACTGGCCTCGGGACGGCAGGCGAAGCGCATCCGGATGTACGGGTTGGTGCCGAGGCCCGCCGAGACGTGCAGCCAGGCGCCGTCGGATCCGGCCGGATGCCGGCTGAGCCCGCGAGCCCTCCCCGTGTCGAGATCGCAGTTGGTGGTCAGTGCGCGGCTGTCGCCACCACCGCCGAGCAGCGGCACCCGCCACTGTCCGCCGTGGGTGTGGCCCGCGATGATCGCGTCGTAGCCGTCGGCCGCGAACTGGTCGAGCACCCGCACGTAGGGAGCGTGGGTCACTCCCAGTCGTACGTCGGCCTGCGGGTCGGCTGGACCGGATACATCCTCGAGCCGGTCGTAGGAGAGATGCGGGTCGTCGACCCCTGCGAACGCGAAGGACAACCCCGCGACGTCGAGCGCTCCGAACCGGTTGGTGAGGTCGAGCCAGCCATGCTTGGAGAAGCGGTCGACGAGTTCGCCCCAGGGCAGTGCAGGCAGATGCGTGGCGCGCCACCCGTCGTCGGGGAGGAGGTAGCGCAGCGGGTTGCGCATGCCCGGCTCGAAGTAGTCGTTGGAGCCCAGCACGAAGACGCCCGGCACCTCGAGCAACGGGCCGAGGGCGTCGACGAGCGGACTGATCGCCTCGCGGTGGGAGAGGTTGTCGCCGGTGTTGATCACGAGGTCGGGGCGGAGCAGTGACAGCCCGGAGAGCCAGTCGAGCTTGCGCTGCTGGGTCGGCACGAGGTGGATGTCCGAGAGGTGCAGCACCCGCACGGGGTCAGCACCTGCGGGCAGGATCGGGAGCTCGAGGCGGCGCAGCGTGTACTGCCGCGCCTCCCAGTGGGCGTAGGCGATCGCACCGGCGCCGAATGCAGCGGTCGCTGCCGCCGTACGGCCGAGAATGCGCGCGGTGCCCATGGGCCAAGGCTGCCACAATGGCGGGCATGAGCACTTTGAAGCAGCAGCTGCGCGCCGACCTCACGACTGCCATGAAGGCACGTGACGAGGTCCGGTCCTCGACGCTGCGGATGGTGCTCACCGCGATCACGAACGCGGAGGTCGCGGGCAAGGAGGCGCGCGAGCTGAGCGACGAGGAGGTCACGACCGTCCTCGCGAGTGAGGCGAAGAAGCGCCGCGAGGCCGCTGTCGCCTTCCGCGGCGGTGGTCGCGAGGAGAGTGCCGACAAGGAGCTGGCCGAGGCCGCGGTGATCGCGGACTACCTGCCCGAGCAGCTGAGTCCCGAGGAGATCGCGACGCTCGTCACCGACACCATCGCCGAGCTCGGCGTCGCGGGTGACGGGATGCGTGCCATGGGCAAGGTGATGGGCACGCTCACGCCGAAGATCAGGGGCCGGGCCGACGGTGGCGTCGTCTCGGCGGAGGTCAAGAAGCAGCTGGCCTAGTGACCGCGGCCGCGGCTGCGGCCGTGCTTATTGCTGCTGCCGCCGCCTCCGCCACTGCTGCTGCTGGACGAGCGCGAGACAGGCGGGGTGTAGCTGACCTTGATGTCACTGAGCTTGTCCTGGGTGGCGGCCTTCATCGTCTCGGGCGGCGCCGTGAAGTCCTGCGGCTCGAGCTCGTCCTGGATCGGGTGCATCGCATCGGCCCACATCGGCCCGGCGAAACCGGAGCCGGAGACCGCGCTGCCGGAGATGTAGTTGCCATGGATGGTCTGGCCACCGAGCGGGATCGGTGACCCGAGGCTGTTGGCGCCGGCGATCATCGCGGCGGTGGCGATCTGCGGCGTGAAGCCCATGAACCACACCGACTTGCCGTCCTGCGTGGTTCCAGTCTTGCCGGCGCTGGGGATCACGGTGCCGTCGGCGGTCTGCAGGTTGGTGTGACCGAGGTCGTAGCCGAATCCGCCGGGCTCCTGGACGCCGCGCAGCACGTCGTTGACGCCGTCGGCGACCTCCTTCGGCAGCACCTGCTTGCAGTCGGTCGGGTAGCTCTTGATCGGGTTGCCGGCGGCGTCGTCGATCTCGGTCACCGGGCGCGGGCTGCAGTAGAGGCCGCGGGCGCCGAAGGTGGCGTAGGCGCCGGCCATCTCGAGCGGGCTCACGTCGACGACGCCGAGCGTGAAGGAGGGCAGCCGCTCGTACTTCGGGTTGGTGAGGAAGAGGCCCATCGACTTCGCGAGGTTGAAGGGGTCACAGACGCCGGTGACCTGCTCGAGCTGGGCGAAGAAGGTGTTCACCGAGAGGCGGGTGCCGGTGTAGAGCGTCATGTTGCCGCTCGTGGTCGAGTTGCCGACCTTCCAGTCCTCACCGGCGAAGGCCGGGGCGCCCTCACAGTTCTTGTAGGCGCTGACCGGGAACTCCATCGGTGACCGGGCGCTGATGGTGGTGTTGAGGCCGACACCGTCGCGGATGGCCGTGGCCAGGACGAACGCCTTGAAGGTCGACCCGGCCTGGAAGCCGTTGGCGTCGCCGTACTCCTTGGGGACGGTGTAGTTGAGGTAGGTCTCGCCCTTCTTCTTGCTCCGGCCCATCGGACGCGACTGCGAGAGCGCGAGGACGTTGCCGGTGCCGGGCTCGACCTCGGCGATCGCTCCGATCGCCTGGTCGGTGGCGCCGACGTGACCCGAGGTGGAGTTGTCGGCGGCCTTCTGGTTCGAGAGGTTGAGTGTGGTCTTGATCGTCAGGCCACCGTTGTTGAGCAGCTTGCGGCGCTCCTCGACGGTCTTGCCGAGCGCCGGGTCGTCGAGCAGCCGACGCAGGACGTAGTCGCAGAAGAACGGCGCCGAGGCGTTGACGCAGCCGTTCTGGGCCTTCTGCACCTCGAGCCCGAGCGGCGCGTCCTTGGCGGTCTTGGCCTCGTCATCGGTGATGACGTTGAGCTGGGCCATCCGGTCGAGGACGACGTTGCGCCGGGCCACTGCGCGGTCGGGCGAGTTCGTGGGGTCGTAGCCGGTGGGGTTCTTCACCAGACCGGCCAGTGTCGCCGCCTGCGTCAGCGAGAGCTTGTCGGAGTTGACGTTGAAGTAGTGCTTGGCCGCCGCCTGCACGCCGAAGGCCCCGTCGCCGAAGTAGGCGGTGTTGAGGTAGCGCTCGAGAATCCAGTCCTTGGTGTGGGTCTGCTCCAGCGCGATGGCGTAGCGCAGCTCCTGCAGCTTGCGGGCGTAGGTGTCGTCGGTGGCGGCCTTGATCTTGGCCTCGTCACCGGTCGCCTGCGCCTGGGAGAGGAGGGTCAGCTTGACCAGCTGCTGGGTGATGGAGGAGCCGCCCTGCACCACACCGCTGTTGGCCTGGTTGGTGACGAAGGCGCGCAGCGTGCCCTTGAGGTCGAGCGCGCCGTGCTGGTAGAAGCGGTAGTCCTCGATCGACACGATGGCCTGCACCATCGTCCGGCTGATCTGGCTCAGGGGGCGAGTGATCCGGTTCTCGTCGTACATCGTCGTGATCAGCTTGCCGTTGGCATCCACGATGCGCGAGCGCTGCGACAGCTCGCCCGTCTCGAGGGAGGCAGGCAGGTTCGTCATGCTCCGCGCGACGTTGCGCGCACCGATGCCGGCGACCCCGGCGAACGGGATCACGAGCAGCGCGATCACCACGCCGAGGATCACCGCGACCGCTGCCATGACCGCCAGCCGGGTCAGGACGAGTTCACGGTGTTCTGCTGGCCTCGACATGCGGCAAAGGGTACGGGATTGGCCAGATCGGCCCGAACGGTCTAGTCAGATCGGACTATGCAACTTGGGTCAGATGGGACTGTGAGCCCGCCGATCCTGAGCTTAAGGTAAAAGCTCACGGGGAGGTTGTTGCTGTAGTCGTGGGGACGACAGCGGCGGCTTCATGCACAAAGGACACGTTATGTGGGTTGATGACTGGGCCCCTCGGGCTGCGTGCCGGGAGGCACAACCAGATCAACTGTTCGTCAAGGGAGCCGAGCAGAACAAGGCCAAGCAGGTCTGCGGCGGATGCCCCGTCCGCACGGAGTGTCTCGCCGAGGCGCTCGACAACCAGATCGAGTGGGGCGTGTGGGGCGGCATGACCGAGCGTGAGCGTCGTGCTCTGCTCCGCCGCAAGCCCAACGCCTCGTGGCGAGCTCTCCTCGAGACCGCCAAGACCAACGGCTCTGCGCTCGCGCCCGCCGCGGTCGAGGTCCAGGCCTGAGTCGAACTCTGCTCCCGGCCTGACCTCAGGCCTGAAGCAGCTCACCGACCTCACGGAGTCCGTCGAGGTCGTGTACGTCGCCGGCGAGTGCCGGAACGACGGCGACCGGCACGCGGGGGTGCGCCGCGCTGAACCGGTCGGTCAGCGCTCGTTCGCGCTCGACCCGGATCGCGCGGTCGGCGTGGAGTCGCAGCAGTCCGGCAGTGAGCGAGGCGAGCGCGCCCTCGCGCTGCTCCAGCTGCTCGGCGCCCGAGATCGCGCCGGCCGCGCTCAGCTCGCCGGCGGGCAGCGTCGTCGCTCGGTTGACGATGAGCCCGGCCAGCGGCATCCGGTCGCCGCTCAATCGCTCGACGAAGTACGCCGCCTCGCGCAGGGCGTCCGGTTCGGGAGCCGCTACCACGAGGAAGGCCGTGCCCGGCGCCTTGAGCAGGGCATAGGTCTGCTGCGCCCGGGCGCGGAACCCGCCGAAGACGGTGTCGAGTGCCGCCACGAAGGTCTGCAGGTCACCCAGGAGCTGGCCGCCGAGGATCTTGCTCAGTGCGTTGGTGATCAGCCCGAAACCCGCGCTCATGATCCGGGCCGGGCCCTTGGCCGGCAGCAGGAGCAGCTTGATCAGCCGTCCGTCGAGGAAGCTGCTCAACCGGTCGGGCGCGTCGAGGAAGTCCAGGGCGTTGCGACTCGGTGGGGTGTCGACGACGATCAGGTCGTAGTCACCGGTGCGGTGGAGCTGGCCGAGCTTCTCCATCGCCATGTACTCCTGCGTGCCCGCGAAGCTCGAGCTGAGGGCGATGTAGAAGGGGTTATTGAGGATCGCCTCGGCCTTCTCCGGCGACGCCTGGCTGAGCACCACCTCGTCGAAGGTGCTCTTCATGTCGAGCATCATCGCCTCGAGGTGACCGGTGCCTCCGACGTCCACGCGCCGCGGGGTGTTGTCGAGGCGCTCGATGCCGAGCGACTGTGCGAGGCGCCGTGCGGGATCGATGGTGAGCACCACGACACGTCGGCCGCGCTCGGCGGCCCGCAGCGCCAGCGCGGCGCTGGTGGTGGTCTTGCCGACTCCGCCGGAGCCGCAGCAGACGACGATCCGCGTGCTCGGATCGTCGAGCAGGCGATCCATGTCGAGGTGGGGCGCCGTCGAGGGGTGGTGCGCGAGCGGGCCGACCCGCAGCCGTGCGCTCATCTGATGTGGTCCTTCAGGATCGCGGCCAGGTGGTAGAGGCTGCCGAGGTCGACGCCGGCGGCCAGGCGCGGAAGCTCCACCGACGGTACGTCGAGTCCCGCCACCTTCGCGCGCTGCGCATCCTCCAGCGCCCGGCGCTCGGCGTGATCCCCGGCGTCGGCGAGGAGGCCGTCGACGAGGCTGTCGGTCGCGTCGATCCCGACGCTCTTCAGCTGCTCGACGATGCCCGCACGGTCGACCTGGTCGGAGGTGGCCGCGGCCAGCTCCTCGTCGTCGAGGTCACGCGGTCGCACCAGGTTGACGATGACGGTGCCGGTCGGCAGCTGTGCCCTGCGCAGCTCGGCGATCCCGTCCGCGGTCTCCTGCACGGGCATCTCCTCCAGCAGGGTGACGAGGTGCACCGCGGTCTGCGGGGAGCGGAAGAGCGTCATCATCGTGTCGGCCTGGTGCCGGATCGGGCCCACCTTCGCGAGACCCGCCACCTGGTCGCTCACGTTGAGGAACTGCGTGATCCGGCCGGTCGGGGGCGCATCGAGCACGACGGCGTCGTACGTCCTGGCGCCGCGGTTGCGGCTGTTGCGGTGGACGGCCTCGAAGACCTTGCCGGTGAGGAGGACGTCGCGGACGCCGGGGGCGACCGTGGTGGCGAACTCGATCACGCCGAAGCGGTCGAGCGCCTTCCCGGCGCGGCCGAGCTTGTAGTACATCGCGAGGTACTCGAGCAGTGCCGACTCCGCGTCGATGTGCAACGCGTAGACGTTGCCCGGGCGTCGGCCGTCGACGGTGAGGCCCGTGGCGACTCGGGTCTCGGCGTAGGGGAGCGGGTCGACGTCGAACATCCGGGCGATGCCCTGACGTCCCTCGACCTCGCAGAGCAGGACGTTCTTGCCCTCGCTCGCGAGGCCCAGCGCCAGTGCCGCGGCGACGGTCGACTTGCCGGTGCCGCCCTTGCCGCTGACGACGTGCAGCCGCACACCGTCGTCAGCCCCGTTACTCATGGGGTCGGACTGTAGCCGCTGATCTTCAGGCTGGGGAGGTCATCCAGCGAGTAGGTCGTCTCGAAGGTGCGGATGTAGCCGGTGTGCGCGATGCGCCAGCCCGTCGGCGTACGGGTGTACCTGTCCTCGTAGAAGGCGGCGCCCTCGAGGGCGAAGCGGAAGGCGTCGGAGAGGACCTTGTCCTGGAGGTACCAGCGGCCGGTCGCCTCGTCGCCGGAGACGGTGATCTCGGGGTGGTGGACCTGGTGCATCGTGAGGATGCCGGCGGGCAGGTTGGTGCGCATGTAGTCGACGAGATCGGACCGGTTGGCGAAGACGAGACCGGCGTAGTCGCCCGTGGCGTCCTCGGTGAAGCACTCGCTGAAGCCGTCCCAGTCCTTGGTGTCGAGGAGCCGGACGTAGCGGTACTTGAGCTGCTTGATCTGCTCCAGATCTGGAACCTGTTCCACCATGAGGCGACTCTAGGCCCGGCGGTAGGGTTCTGGCATGACTCAGTGGGAGTACCAGGTCGCCCCGATCCTCAACCATGTCGCCGGGCAGATCCTCAACAACTTCGGTCAGGACGGCTGGGAGCTCGTCACGATCACCGATAACGGCTCCGGCAATCTCGTCGGGTACTTCAAGCGTCCGGTGTCCTCGTGAGCGCGGTCGAGGACCGGCTGGCTGAGCTCGGCCTGACCGTCCCCGAGGTCGTGCCGCCTGTGGCGGCCTACATCCCGGCCGTTCGCTCCGGGAACCTGGTGTTCAGCTCCGGGCAGATCCCGATGCGCGGCGGGTCGCCGGTGGCGGTCGGCAAGGTCGGTGCTCCGGACGGTCCGTCGGCCGAGCTCGCGACCGAGGCCGCTCAGCAGTGTGCGCTCAACGCGATCGCTGCCGTGATGGCGCTGATCGGTGACCTCGACCAGGTCAAGCAGGTGGTGAAGGCGGTCGTCTTCGTCGCCTCCGACCCGTCCTTCACAGGCCAGCCGGCCGTGGCGAACGGCGCCTCGGAGTTGCTCGCCACGGCCTTCGACGGCCCGCACGCCCGTTCCGCCGTCGGTGTGGCGGCGCTTCCTCTCGACGTCTCCGTCGAGGTGGAGATCATCGTCGAGCTCTGAGCTGATGTCCGAGGTGGCGGAGCCGCGCGACGCGGCCACGGTCCTGTTGCTGCGGTCAACCGCTGAGGCGCCGCTCGAGGTCTTCGTCATGGTGCGGCGCACCACGATGGAGTTCGCCGCGGGCGTGGTCGTCTTCCCCGGCGGCGGCGTCGATGCCGCCGACTCTCCGTCGGACTCCGCCCTTCTCACCGACGAATCCCGGGACGGTCACGACGTCTGGGCCGCTCGGATGGGGGCGACCGACCTCTCCCACGCGGCGTCGGTGCTGGGTGCCGCGGTCCGCGAGGTGGCTGAGGAGACCGGTGTCGTGCTGTCACCCGATGCGCTGGGCCTGTGGGACGCCTGGACCACGCCCGTCGTGATGCCGAAGCGCTATCGCACCTGGTTCTTCACCGCTCTGCTGCCGCCGGGCCAGGAGGCGCGGGAGCTCTCGACCGAGTCGTCGTCGGTGTCGTGGGTGACGCCCGCGGAGGCTCTGGACAAGGTCGATGCCGGCGAGTGGGACATGATGCCGCCGACGTACGCCGCCATGCTGCGTCTCGCGACCTTCGCCTCGGCAGGAGAGGTGATGGCCGCGACCGTCGACGCGTCGGTCGAGATGTTCCTGCCGGACTGGACCGATGCGTCCCTCCGGCTGCCGGTGTGGGCGCAGGAGCTGGCCGCGGCGCGCGGCGACAGGGCGCGCTGGTCATGAGCGGCGAGGCCTGGACCGGAGGGTCGTACGGCGACCACGAGTGCGTCCTCGCACCCAACCCCGGCCTGATGACACTCGACGGCACCAACACCTGGATCCTGCGGGCGGGCACGCGGTCGGTGGTGGTCGATCCGGGCCCGCTCAGCGACTCCCACCTCGACGCCGTTGCCGAGGCGGCCGGCGACGTGGTCGAGGTCCTCCTCACGCATCATCATTTCGACCACTCCGAGAGCGCTCGGGCCTTCGGGGAGAGGGTGGGCGCTCCGGTCCGCGCGCTGGACCCCGCGCTTGTGCTCGGTGCCGAGGGGCTGCGGGCCGGGGACGTCGTCTCGGTCGGCTCGGAGCTGGAGATCGAGGTCGTCGCCACGCCCGGCCACACGGCCGACTCGCTCTCCTTCTGGGTGCCCTCGGCCTCCGCCGTGCTGACCGGTGACACCGTGCTGGGCCGTGGCACGACGGTCGTGGCCCATCCGGACGGGCAGCTGGGCGCCTATCTGTCGTCGCTGGATCGCCTGCGTGCGCTGGCCGAATCGCGAGACGTGTCCTGGATCTGGCCGGGTCACGGCCCGGCCATCGCTGACGCGCTCGCGACCCTGGACTACTACATCGCGCACCGTCACTCCCGCCTCGAGCAGGTCGCCACGGCCCTCGTTCTGGTGCCGCCCGACACGCTGCCCGACGATGTGCCGCGCGCGGTCGTCGAGATCGTCTACGCCGACGTCGACCCGGTCCTGTGGGGCGCTGCCGAGCTCTCGGTCCGGGCGCAGCTCGCTCACCTCGACGAGTCCCGCCCTTCCTGAGCCCGGATCCGGATTCGGCGGTGAGGGAGGGCCCTCTCTTGGGCCGGGTCAGCGGGCGCGGCGGGTCATGCGGTCTACGTCGAGGATGACGACCGAGCGCGGCTCGAGCCGCAGCCAGCCGCGGGAGACGAAGTCAGCGAGCGCCTTGTTGACCGTCTCGCGGGAGGCGCCGACCAGCTGGGCGAGCTCCTCCTGGGTGAGGTCGTGGTGAACGTGCACGCCGTCGTCGGCAGTGCGGCCGAAGCGCTCGGCGAGGTCGAGCAGCGCCTTGGCGACGCGGCCGGGCACGTCGGAGAAGACAAGGTCCGCGACGACGTCGTTGGCCTTGCGGAGTCGGCCCGCGAGCTGACCGAGCAGGCTCGAGGCGATCTTCGGCCGCCCCTCGAGCCACGAGAGCAGGTCCTCGTGGGACAGGGACGCGAACGTGGAGTCGGTGACCGCGGTGACGGTGGCCGAGCGGGGGCCGGGGTCGAAGAGCGACAGCTCGCCGAACATCTGGCCCGGGCCGAGGATCGCCAGCAGGTTCTCACGGCCATCGGACGACGTCCGGCCGAGCTTCACCTTGCCGTCGACGACGACATAGAGCTTGTCGCCCGAGTCGCCCTCGTGGAACAGCACCTCGCCGCGGCGAAGCTTCGTCTCAGCGAGCGACGACAGCAGCGCCGTGGCCGCCTCGTCGTCGAGCGCGCTGAAGAGCGGCGCCTGTCGCAGCACGTCGTTGTCCACCAGAACCTCCGTGATCACCACCGTCAAACCCACGAGAGCGGGCATGTGACCTGAATCCTAGCCGCGGAGTGCCTCACACCGCGGCACAACCTCCCGCAGCAGGCCCCGTACTCTTGCGGCGTGCGCAGGCAGGACGAGACCCGGACCGGACTCGTCCGCCGTGCTCGGAAGATCGACCGGGTCCTGGCCGTCACCTATCCCGACGCCAAGGCGGAGCTGGACTTCGACAATTCTTATCAGTGCCTCGTCGTCACGGTGCTGTCCGCGCAGACGACGGACAAGCGGGTCAATGCTGTCCGCCCGACCCTCTTCGCCGCCTACCCCGACGCCCGCGCGATGGCCGCTGCCGACCGCACCGTGCTCGAGGGCATCATCGGTCCGCTGGGTTTCTTCCGGGCCAAGACCGACTCTCTCCTCCGGCTGAGTGCAGCCTTGGTGGAGGAGTACGGCGGCGAGGTGCCGGCTTCGCTGGACGCGCTCGTCAAGCTGCCCGGTGTGGGCCGCAAGACCGCCAACGTCGTGCTGGGCAACGCGTTCGGGCTTCCGGGCATCACCGTCGACACGCACTTCGGTCGCCTCTCCCGGCGACTGGGCTTCACCGACGAGACCGACCCGGTGAAGGTCGAGCACGCCGTGGGCGCGCTCTTCGAGAAGCGCGACTGGACGATGCTCTCGCACCACCTGATCTGGCACGGCCGGCGCTGCTGTCACGCCAAGAAGCCGGCCTGCGGCGCCTGCGTGGTCGCCAAGCTCTGCCCGAGCTTCGGCGAGGGGCCGACCGATCCGGAGGTCGCGGCGAAGCTGCTGCGTGACGAGGGACCCAACTGATGGGTCGCGTACGCATGGCGGCGGGCGCCGCCGTACTCCTACTGACCCTCGTCGGCTGTGGCGGACCATCGATCACGGCGCCGAAGGAGAAGGACATCCGCGTCGACACGCCCGAGCTGGTCGCCCTCAAGAAGGCGGCCGGCATCGAATCATGCCCGACCTCGCAGACCTCGAGGGGTGGACTCCCCGACGTGACGCTGAAGTGCCTCGGCGGCGGCGCCGACGTCGACCTGTCGACGCTCAAGGGTCCGCTCGTCATCAACGTCTGGTCGAGCACATGTGGGCCGTGCCGGCAGGAGATGCCGGCACTGGGTGAGTTCCACCGGAAGTACGGCAGCCAGGTGCCCCTGTTGGGCATCGACATCGAGGACACGTATCCCGGGGTCGCGCTGAAGCAGGCAGCCAAGCGCAAGGCGTCCTACCCGCAGCTCTTCGACTACAACGGGCACATCGACAAGACCAAGACGCTGCATCTGACGGGGTTGCCGACATTCTTCTTCCTCCATGCCGACGGCACCGTCACGAAGCAGGCGGGCGGTCTCGAGTCTCTGGACGAGGTCGTCGACATGGTCAACACGCAGCTCGGGATGCAGCTCTCATGACGTCCCAGCACAGGCCGGACTGGCTCCACGAGGTCATCGCCGCCTCGAAGACGATCACGCCGGACAGGATCTCCTCCTTCACGGTGCCCGAGGGCTCGAACGCGCGGCAGTCGGCGGTGCTGATGCTCTTCGGCGAAGGCGCCTCCGGACCCGACCTGGTCCTCACCGAGCGGTCGCACACCATGCGCTCGCACCCGGGCCAGGTCTCCTTCCCGGGCGGATCGCTCGACGAGGGCGAGTCCATCGACCAGGCCGCGCTGCGTGAGGCCGAGGAGGAGGCAGGCATCTCGCCGTACGACGTCGAGATCGTCGGGCACCTGCCCGAGCTCTGGCTGCCGCCCAGCAACTTCGCCGTCACGACGGTCATCGGCTGGTGGGAGCAGCAGCACGAGCCCATCCCCGCGTCGCCGGACGAGGTGCACGCGATCTATCGGGTGCCGATCGCCGAGTTGCGCGACCCGACGCACCGCATCACCGTCATCTCGCCGTCCCATGGGTGGAGGTCGCCGGGTTTCCTGATCGGGCCGGAGAAGGATGTGATCCTCTGGGGCTTCACCGGGGGTGTCGTCGAGCGTTTCCTCACGTATCTCGGTTGGATCGAGCCCATGCCTGATGCGCGCGAGGTCGAGCTGCCCGCCTACATGCTGGCCGGGCGCGAGCGGGCTCGCGGCCGGGACCTGCCTGAGGTGTCGCCCGAGGTATCGGAGTGAACTGGCTCGACTGGTGCCTCGTCCTCCTGGTCGCGGCCTACGCCCTCTCCGGCTACTGGCAGGGCTTCATCAGCGGTGCCTTCGCGACCGTCGGCCTGCTGCTCGGCGGGTTCATCGGCGTCTGGGCGGCGCCCAAACTTCTCGGCGACGCCTCCCCGTCCGTCTGGGTCTCCCTCGGCGCGCTCTTCGTCGTCATCCTGGCCGCCTCCCTGGGTCAGGGCATCCTGCAGTACGTCGGCACGCGGGTGCGCAACTCGATCAGCTGGCGTCCGGTGAGAGCCCTCGACGCGTGTGGGGGCGCGGTGCTCTCGGCCGCGGCAGTGCTCGTCGTGGCCTGGGCGCTGGGCGTGGCGATCTCGGGGGCCCACATCGGCCCGATCACCTCGGCCGTGCGCGGCTCGACCGTGCTCTCCCGCGTCGACGACGTGATGCCGCTCAGCGCGGCCAAGGCACTCGACCGGTTCAACAACGTCGTCGGCACGTCGTTCTTCCCGCGTTATCTGGAGCCTTTCGCACCCGAGCGCATCGTCCGGGTCGGGCCCGGGCCGGCACGGCTGAAGAAGGACCCTGACGTCGTACGGGCCGAGGCCTCGGTCTTCAAGGTCCGCGGCGCGAACTCCTGTGGACGCGGCGTGGAGGGCACCGGCTTCCTCATCGCGCCGGGCTACCTGATGACCAACGCCCATGTGGTCGCCGGTGTCTCGGAGCCGGTCGTCTCCCGCGGGAACGACGAGGCTGACGGCAAGGTCGTCCTCTACGACCCCGGCGTGGACATCGCGGTGGTGGCCTTCGACAGCGGCTCGGCGACCCCGCTGGACCTCGCCAGCTCGGCCAAGCCGGGTGACGGCGTCGCCATCCTGGGCTACCCGCAGGACGGCCCCTTCGACATCGAGCCCGGCCGCATCCGCGCCCAGCAGCGCCTGCGCTCGCCCGACATCTACGGCTCGGGCACCGTCATCCGCGACGTCTACTCGCTGCGCGGCCTCATCCGTCCCGGCAACTCCGGAGGTCCAATCGTCGACTCCGCAGGACAGGTCGCAGGGGTCGTCTTCGCCGCCTCCGTCACGGACAAGGACACCGGCTACGCGCTCACCGCCAACCAGGTCTCGCGTCTCGCCGAGGAGGGGAAGCAGAGAACTACTCGCGTCTCCACCGGCGGCTGCGCCTGATCAGAGCGGAGGCGGCAGCCGGCGGGTGCCTGTCTCGGCGGTGGCCTCGATCGCGACTCCCAAGCGGAGCAGCTCCGTGTCCCTGTAGGCCTTCCCCGCGATCGTGAGGCCGACGGGCATGCCGATGTCGTCCATGACCCCCATCGGAACCGTGACGGTGGGGATGCCGAGGTGACGCGGGACGAGGTTGCCGTTGGCGACCCAGACGCCGTTGCGCCAGCCCGCATCGGCTGACACCTCGTTGACGTCCATGTCGGCCGGGCCGACGTCGGCGACGGCGGGGAAGACCACGGCGTCCAGGCCGAGCGAG
The DNA here is from genome assembly GCF_020715565.1 of Nocardioides sp. Kera G14. Classification (NCBI taxonomy): domain Bacteria; kingdom Bacillati; phylum Actinomycetota; class Actinomycetes; order Propionibacteriales; family Nocardioidaceae; genus Nocardioides; species Nocardioides sp. Kera G14. Next base: position 42,488 of record NZ_CP085839.1, read on the forward strand.
TCCATCCACTCCTCGAGGTCGATCCGCCGGGTCTCCTCCAGACCGCGCACCCCGTCCGCCAGGTCAGGGATCTCGGTGAAGGACGCATAGGGATGCGCCTCGACGTGGCGGGGGTAGTCGGCGATGTCGTCCTCGAAGCCGGTGTAGCGATCCGCCAGCGCGCCGGGCGGGGCGGGAAAGATCGTGGCGCCGTCGACACCGACGAGCGTCGAGAGCGAGGAGTCGCCGTTGGCGGCGAGGAAGTCGTCCCATGCCCAGGCCGACAGGTCCCAGATCTCCGACCTCAGGAACTCCGGCGAGACCAATCCGCGTGTCCTGATCGTGGGTGCGCCCGCGCGGTCGCCCTCGTAGTTGGACACCACGGGGAAGTCCACCTCGACCACCTGAGCGCCGGCGGCCTCGAGATCGGCTCGCAGTGCTTCCCAGAGGGCGATGACGGACGGGCGGGTCGAGATCGCCTGGCCCGTCGGACCACCGATCCCCGTCGCCCCCACACCGGCCGAAGGGTCGGCGTTGAGGTACATCCGGGGGACACCCAGCACGACGCCCTCGAGCGAGGCGGAGGAGGGGAGGTCGACGTACGACGAGGGGCGGACGTCCGGGACGGACGGCAGCGTGACCCATGGCTGCGCCCGCCAGAAGTCGCCGCGGGTCTCGGGATCGGGAGCAACGATGACGTCGAGCACCTCGAGCAGGTCGACCATCGACCGCGTCTGGGGTACGACGACATCCATCGTCGGCACGAGGGGCCAGTTGCCCCGCACGGAGATCACGCCGCGTGACGGCGTGTAGGCGCACAGCGCGTTGTTGGTCGCCGGCCCGCGACCCGACGACCACGTCTCCTCTCCGAGTCCGAAGGCACAGAGGGAGGCAGCCGTGGCCGTGCCGGAACCGTTGGACGACCCTGAGGCGAACGGCGCCGTCAGGTAGTCGCGGTTGTAGGGCGACTCGGCGCGACCGTAGAGGCCGCGCTGCATCCCGCCGTTGGCCATCGGTGGCATGTTCGTCTTGCCCAGGCAGATCGCCCCGCCGGCCCGGAGTCGGGCAACGGCGAACGCGTCCCACTGCGCCACGAGCCCGGCGAATGCTGGGGACCCGGACGCTGCGGTCAGTCCTTCAACGAGGTAGGAGTCCTTGGCGGTGTAGGGAATCCCATCCAGCGGCCCCAGCACCTCACCGCGAGCGCGACGGGCATCGGAGGCCGCCGCCTCGCTCAGCGCCGACGGGTTCGGCACGACCACCGAGTTCAGCTCCCCGTCGAGTGCAGCGATGCGCGACTGGTAGGCGGTGACGAGCTCGACGGCCGTCACCTCGCCGGAGGCAAGGGCGGAGCGGAGCTGAGGAACGGAGGCTTCGACGACGTCGTACGCCCGGGCCATGGGGAGCGGTCAGGCCTTGCCCTTGAGCGCCTTCGGGATCTCCTTGCCCTGCGCGATCGCGCGCTCGGGTGCCTTGACCCGCTTGACCTTGCGGATGCCGATGAGGACGCAGATCACGGCGAGCAGGACATAGAAGCCGAAGACGATCAGGAAGGCCCACTGGAGGTCCAGGCCCGAACCGTTCCAGTGGATCAGGAAGGCGACCGCGATCGAGAACATGATGATCGCCAGCACCAGCAGGAAGCCGGCGACGGCGAAGAGCGCCGCGCCGACGCCACCGTTGGTGACACTGACCTTGATCTCGGACTTCGCCAGCTCGATCTCCTTCGAGATCAGCGTCGAGATGTCACGGCTGGCATCGGCGACGAGACGGCCGATGGTGGGCTCGGCCTCGGGCGCGCTCTGGTGCGTCATGTGGGCGACATTACTAGGGTGTGCTCCGGGACCGTCCCTCTTCTGCTCGGGAGATCACATGGGGTTTGTTGTTCGGCTGCTGCTCGCGGCCGTCACCACGATGATGCTGGCGCCTGCCGCGCTCGTCGTGCCGTCGTACGCCGCCGAGGGCACCGGCGGGGACGACCAGGGCCAGAGCCGGATGCTCCTGGTGCTCGACTCCTCGGGCTCGATGAAGGAGCAGGCCGCCGGCGGCACCAAGATCCAGGCGGCCCGCAAGGCGCTGGCCAAGGTGATCAGTGGCCTGCCGGACGAGGCGGAGGTCGGCATGCGGGTCTTCGGCTCGAAGGTCTTCAGCCGTACCGATCCGGGCGCCTGCAACGACACCGAGTTGGTCGTGCCGATCGGCACCGACAACCGCGACGCGCTCTCGAGCGCCGCGACCGCCTACAAGCCCTACGGAGAGACGCCGATCCCGGTGGCCCTCAAGGAGGCTGCCAAGGACCTCGGCAGCGACGGCGCGCGCTCGATCGTCCTCGTCTCGGACGGGGAGTCGACGTGTGGTGACCCGTGCCCGGTCGCCAAGCAGGTCTCGAAGTCCGGCGTCGACCTGACCATCAATGTGGTCGGTCTCGCCGTCTCCGGCAAGGCGCGCGAGCAGCTCAAGTGCATCGCCGACAACGGCGGCGGCACCTACTACGACGCGGATTCGGCGGCGGAGATCGAGTCGACTCTCGAGCATGTGGCCACACGCTCCCTGCGGCCCTTCACCTATCAGGGAACGCCGATCGTCGGCGGCTCGGAGCAGTCACCGACCCCGATCACGGCCGGCGAGTGGACGGACACCCTGGCAGGGCAGGGCGCGAAGAAGAGCTACGCCTACGAGCTCAAGGACCCCGGCACCGACGTCCGCTTCGTCTTCTACCTGCAGGACGAACACCGCACGAGCGCGGCGATGTACGTGAAGGCCTACGCCCCCGACGGCACGGAGTGCGACTCCGTGTCCACCATGTCCCAGCGGACCTTCGACGTCCGCGACGTCATGTCGGCTCAGGCCCGGATCGGCGGCCTCTCCAAGGACTGTGACGAACCGGGCACCTACCGTTTCGAGGTCTACCGTGACAATGCTGCGACCTCCGAGGTGCCGATCGGCCTGCGCGTCCTCGAGGAGCCCACGGTGGACGATCCCGGCTGGACCACCCCCGACCTCAAGGCCACTGCTCAACCGGCGCCCGCTGCCGCAGGCGCGGCGTCGCCACTCACCGGAGGCCAGTCCTTCCTGAACGCGCCGCTGGTCGAGCCGGGCTCGTACTCCGGCACGATCGTTGCCGGAGAGTCCGACCTCGTCCGCGTCCATCTCGACTACGGCCAGTCGCTCAAGGTGGGCATCGCCTTTCCTGCGGTCACTGCCGCCATGGCGAAGGCGCTGGACGCCGGCACCATCTGGGACAGCCAGGCCCGGGTCGTCCTCTACGACCCGACCTGGTCGCAGCTCCCTCCCGCCTCGGACGCGAAGTCCAGCGATCTCGCGGGGATCAACACCTCCAGCAAGCCGGAGGCGACTGCGCTGTACGACGCCACCTCGCCCGTCACCGCGGCCGCCGATGACTCCTTCACCAGCACGGGCGGCAGCACGTCGCGTGCAGGTGACTACTTCGTCGGTGTCTCGATGGCGTCTGCTGACAACTCGGTGGAGTACCCCTTCACGTTGACCATCGCGGTCGAGGGGACCGCCCAGCAGGGCCCCATGTTCGCAGACGGTGGCGGCTCAGCCTCGCCGTCGGCCTCGGCCACCACGAGTGCCGATCCCGGTGACGCGGCCCCCACGCCGGCCGCGAAGGATGAGGGCGGCGCCCCCGCGGGCCTGTTGATCCTGCTCGCGGTGGTCATCGTCGCCGTGCTCGGTGGCGGCAGTTGGTGGTGGAGCCGGCGCAACGCGTCAGTCGGTGGCCCGCCGGCGCCATGAGGTGATCCGCTCGGGCAGGTCGCCCACGGCGGGATGCAGCAGCGCGGCCGCGACCAGGAACAGGATGCCGAGGATGATCATGGCCGTCGCCGTGAAGGGCGGGACGGTCGTCGACGGCATCGCCCACAGTGGCCCGTACGTCGTCGCGTCGGTGCACAGCAGCGAAGCCCTGCTGGGCCGACCCAGGAAGACGGCCGGCAGGATCGGACCGCCGTCGACGACCCGTGAGCCGTAGACCGACATGTCCGCCGGGTGGGGCGGCAGCGTGGCGCCGCGGAGCGAGCAGCCCAACGCCGACAGGCTCGGGGGGTGCCGCCGGTCGGGGATCGCGGCGTAGAGGACCCAGGTGTTCTGGAAGAAGTGGATCTCCGGGAGAGCGGTCCGGCCCGGCACGGTGACCCGGACCGGGTCTGGTTCGTCGACCGTGTTGGCCCAGGTTCCGAAGCCGATCAGGGCTGCGCCGACGACCGAGATGAGCAGCCCGGCAAAGGCTCGCCGTCGGCGTACGAGCGCGGAGTTGCGACGACGTGGCGGCAGCAATCTCCCCGACCGCATTGGCAGCAGGTCCATAGTCCCTTAACCTAGCCCCAGCCGGGATGTGGAACCGGTCGCGCCTGGACACTCGGGATCTGGCAAAGGGGGGCCTACATGACCCTGCACATCAGTCTGATGTGCAGGGGCGGAGATGATCGACGCGGATTCGCGTCGTGGGGAACATGGGGGTTCCTGCCCGCGGACGATCCGGTGGCGCTCGCCACCGACCCGTCCTTGCGGTCGAGTGACGTCTCCCACGTCCTGGTCCTCGCTCCTGCCGAGCTGGCCGCGGAGGCACGACTCGCCGCGACGGCCGTCGGTGCCGTACGTCCCGACCTTGCCCTCAACGTGGACACGTCCGTCCGCTCCGTGGGCGCGCTGGTCTCGGCGGTGCAGGCCGTGCCGGACATCGCCTCGTCGGCGGCAGAGGTGCGCGAGACCGTACGCCGGCGCCTGCTCGCGAGCATCAGCGGAGCGTGGCTCCCCAGCGTCACCAAGCTCGCCAACCCGAACCCCGGCATGGGCCTTCACATCCGTTCGCTGGTGGCGCGAGGCGCTGGCTTCATCGCCCTGCGCGACGATCCGGCATGGGTGGCGCAGCTTCCGCTGAAGCAGCAGGCCAGCCATCGAATCTCGCACCTCGCCGAGGGTGACGCCGTGTGCTTCGGTGAGCTTCCCGAGCCCGCCATCTCTGCCCTCTTCGGCTTCGGCCTGACGCAACGGCCCACCCGGGTCGACTCGTTGCCCGATGTCGCGGGGGAGTGGGGTTCGGCCGAGGCGGTCGAGTTCGTGCTGCGCGCCCCCGTCGTCTCGCGGCCCCGACTCGGGACCTGCGCAGTCTGCGGCGATCCCGTCTGGGAACGCACCTGTCCCTTCTGTCATGCCGGCCTCAGGGGCGCAGCCCCGACGACCTCCTCGGGAGCCCTCCAGTGAATCCACGCCAACGGCGCGGTGTCCTCTTCCTCCTCGCCGCTGGGGCCCTTGCCCTCGCGGTCTTCTTCGCCGTCAACCGGTACGTCGCACAGGTCGACAGCCAGGTCGGCCCGAAGATCACGGTCTACCGGGTCTCGAAGCCCATCACCGCCTACAGCCCACTCGGTGCGGACAACCTCGAGGCCATCGAGGTGCCGAAGCGGTGGGCCGCGCCGACGGCCGTCGGTGACCTGAAGGAGCTCGAGGGCCGGCGCGTGGGCTTCCCGCTCTCCAGCGGCACGGTCGTCACGTCGGACATGCTCATCCCGCCGACCGACCTCAGCCCGACCGAGCGTGAGATCGCCATCAACGTCGACTCGGTGACCGGCGTCGCAGGACGGATCCGGCCGGGTGACCGCGTGGACGTCGTGGCCGTGTTCGCCGAGGTCCCCGGCCTGCCCAAGCAGGTGCGCGAGCTGGTGCAGAACGTCCGGATCGTCTCCATCGGCGGCTCGCAGACCGTCTCCGACGACAAGGGCAACGACAACGACGTCATCCCCGTGACCCTTGCCCTCGAGCCCAAGGACATGCTCGCCGTCACCTATGCGTCGGCCTTCGCCCAGGAGGTCCGACTCGTGGCCCTCCCCGGGGACGTGGGCGCCAACCGGTCCCAGGACGTGCAGGACTACGACGCCGGCGATCTCGGCGGCAAGGCGATTCCGGAGGAGGCCAAGTGACCACCATCGTCCTGGGAGCAACGGATCAGGCCGTCGTCTCGGAACTGCGACGAGCACTCAACGAGGTGCCGGACGCGGACATCGCCGGTATCGGCGAGTCCACGCCTGAGGTGTCCGCCCTCGCGATGCGCCTCCAGGCCGAGGTCGTGATCCTGCACGACGCGCTCGGGCCCGAAAGCGCCCCCGACGTCGTACGCGACATCGTCTCCCGTACGCCGGCCACCGCTGTCCTGGTGGTGAACTCCAGCGGCGACGTGGCCAGTGCGCTCGCCACGATGGAGGCCGGCGCCAAGGGCGTGATCTCCTGGCCCATGCTGCACGAGGACATCGTGTCCAAGGTGACCGCCGCGGCCGAATGGTCCGGTCGGATGGGGTCCCTGCTCTCCGGCGCCACGGTGGACACCGAGCGCGAGCTCGGCCGTCATGGCCGGGTGACCGCCTTCACCGGCGCGAAGGGCGGCGTCGGTACGACGACAGTCGCGACCCACCTCGCGCTCGACCTCAAGCGACGTGTTCCCGGCACGAAGGTCTGCATCGTCGACCTTGACCTCCAGGCCGGCGACGTCGCAGGGATCCTCGAAGCACGCCAGCGGGTCTCCATCGCCGACGTCGCGAAGGTCGCCGAGGACCTCTCGCCGGCCACCGTCCTCGACGCGCTGGTCGAGCACGAGTCCGGCGTCTCCCTGCTCCTGGCACCACCCCAGGTCGCCGACAGTGAGTTCGTGACGCCCACGTCCGTGCGCGCCATCCTCGGGATGCTGCGCCGTGAGTTCGACGCGATCATCGTGGACGGCGGTGCCCACGTGACACCGGCGCAGGCCGCCGCGGTGGAGATCGCGGACGAGGCGATCGTGCTCGTGACGCCGGACGTGCTCGCCATGCGCGCCTTCCGTCGCGCCGTGACGGACTGGGAGGGGCTCGGCGTCCGCACCGAGGCCGACCTCCGGGTGCTGGTGAACCGCGTCTCGCGTGACGACGTCCTCAACGTCGACGCCATCGCGAAGTTGACCAGCGCCCCGCTGGTCTCCACCAGCCTGCCCGCGATGTTCCGCCGTCTGGAGCGGGGGGTGAACGCACGCAACCCGGAGGAGGTCCGGGAGTCGGTCTGGTGGGATGCACTGGAGAAGATCGGTGCCGAGATCGGCGTCGTCACTGCCGCCCAACCGCCTGCAGCAGTCGGGTCCGAGCCCGGCAGGCGCAGGTCCGCGGCGCGGCCCGCCCGCTCCGCGCGAGGAGGCCGCCGCAACCGGGACAAGCAGGGCGGCCAGGCGGCGGTCGAGACGGTCGCCGTCATGCCGCTCGTCCTGGTGATCGTCCTCTTGGTCTGGCAACTCGGCCTGACGGCCTTCACGTTCACCTGGGCGGACCACGCCTCCAATGTCGCTGCGCGCACCTACTCGATGGGCGCCTCGGATGCGGAGGTCCGCGAGGCGGCCCGTGATGCCGCCCCCTCGGGTTGGGGGTCGCGGGTCGACGTGAGCATCGCCGGGGGCACGGTGACGGTGAGCACTCAGGTCCCGCTCCTGTGTCTGCGCTGCGGTGCCCTGCCGGCCTCGATCAGCCAGAGCACCAAGGTGGTGCAGGAGCCGTGAGCAGGCGATCTCGGGGTGGACGCGGCTCGGCCAGCATCGAGCTGGTGGCGATGGTTCCGATCCTGCTCGTCGTGGCACTGGTGGTGCTGCAGCTCGGCGTCGCCGCCTGGACAGCGGCCGAGGCCCAGGAGGCCGCTCGGCAGGCGGCGCGTGCGAAGAGCCTCGGTGAGTCGGCCTCCAGCGCGGCGGAGGATGCCCTGCCCGGCGCGCTGTCGGTGGCCTCGATCGGTGTCTCGGGGGAGACGGTGACGCTGCAGGTGCAGGTGCCGCGGGTCTCGCCGCTGCCCGTCTTCACCGTGACCCGCGACGCGACGATGCCGGAGCAGCCATGAGCTACCGCGGCTTCTCCGGTGTCGGGGCGACCGGTCCGAAGGACGTCGACCGCGAGAGCTCGGACGAGCTGCTCGTTCGCCGGCTCAAGCGCCTGCTGCTCGAGGAGGTCGACCTCCAGGAGGTCGGTCGGCTCGACGAGGCGTCCCGCCGTGGCCGTCTCGAACGTGTGCTCAACCACCTCGTCTCGCGCGAGGGCATCATCCTCAGCACTCGCGAGCGCACCAGCCTCGTGCGGCGCGTCGTCGACGAAGCCGTCGGTCTCGGCGTCCTCGAACCGATCCTCGCCGACCCGACCGTCAGCGAGATCATGATCAATGGGCACGACACGATCTACGTCGAACGCCAAGGCGTGCTCGAGCGGATCGCGTCGGGATTCACCAACGACGAGCAGCTGATGCAGACGATCGACCGCATCGTGTCGACGGTCAACCGCCGGGTCGACGAGTCGAGCCCGATGGTCGATGCGCGTCTCCCTGCCGACTCGCGCCTGCCTCGCGGCGCCCGTGTCAATGTCATCCTGCCGCCGCTGGCCCTGCGCGGGCCGACCGTGACGATCCGGCTCTTCCCGAAGGCGCTCGGCATGGACGAGCTCCGCGCCCGGGGCGCGATGGACGAGCCGACGGCCGAGCTGATGGCAGCCTGTGTCCGGGCACGCCTCAACATCGTCGTCTCCGGCGGTACGGCGTCGGGCAAGACGACCATGCTCAACGCGATGGGTGCCTTCGTGCCGGGTCACGAGCGCATCGTGACGATCGAGGACGCCGCCGAGCTCGCGCTGCCGCAGGAGCACGTGGTCCAGCTCGAGACCCGCCCGCCCAACGTGGAGGGTCGCGGCCAGGTGACCATCCGTGATCTCGTCCGGAACGCACTCCGTATGCGGCCCGACCGCATCATCGTCGGTGAGTGCCGTGGTGGTGAGGCGCTCGACATGCTGCAGGCGATGAACACGGGTCACGAGGGCTCGCTCACCACGGTGCACGCCAACACGACGGACGACGCGCTCTCCCGGCTGGAGACGATGGCCTCGATGTCGGAGGTGGAGATCCCGTTCCACGCACTGCGTGAGCAGGTCAATTCAGCCATCGACATCGTCGTCCAGCTGGTCCGCAGTCCCGACGGCACGCGACGGATCGTCGAGATCGGCTTCCTCGCCTCGCGCGGTCGCAACGAGTTCCAGCTGAGCCGCATCGTGCACTGGGACCCGCATCTCCTGGATGCGCGGGGCCACAAGGGTGGCTTCGTCCGGCATCCGTTGCCGCCGCGGATGGTGGAGCGCCTCCGGGATGCCGGTGAGCCACTGCCGGCCGGTTTCGCCGAGATGGATGCGGCGCATCCGGGTGACAGCGGGGGAGGGGTGGCATGGTCCTGATCACGCTGCTCGGCTCGGTCGGCGCTGCGGTCCTGGCGCTGGTCGGCATCCGCGCTCTCGTTGCCTTCTCCGCTGAGCGGCGTCGATCGGCGGCCCATGCGGCCGACTACACCGCCGAGACGACGACGCGAGCCTTCGTCCGTGCCGACCGGCGGTTCCGGCGTACCAGGGTCGGCCGCCTCATCGAGCGCGAGCTGGCCCTGGCGGGCATCGATCGGCGCCCGTTGGCCCTCTTCCTCATCGCCGTCGCGGTGGCGGTCGTCGCCGCCTACATCCTGTGGACAGCTCTGGCCCCGCTCCTCTCGGTCTTCGGCCTCGCGGCCGGCGTCTTCGGCCTGCGCGCCTTCCTCGAGCGGGCCAAGGATCGGCGCCTGCAGGCCTTCATCCTCCAGATGCCCGAGCTCGCGCGGGTCCTTGCCAATGCCACGAACGCCGGCCTCTCGATCCAGACCGCGATCAGCCTCGCCGCCGACGAGCTGGCGCCGCCGGCCAAGGTCGAGCTGCAGCACGTCGCCGACGCGCTCCGCTTCGGCACCGACCTCGAATCGGCTCTCGACACCATGGGCGAGCGGCTCCCGTCGCGCGAGGTGGCCGTCCTGGTGTCCACGATGATCGTCTGTGCCCGCTCGGGTGGCTCCTTGGTCACGTCACTGCGGGACATCGCCGAGACGCTCGAGGAGCGCAAGGAGACCCGGCGCGAGGTCCGCACCACGCTCGCCCAGTCGGTCGCCACCGGCTACACCGTGATCGTCCTGGGCATCGGGATCCTCTTCCTGCTCAATGCGCTCCAGCCGGGGTCGGTCAGAGCGATGACCGTCAACCCGATCGGGCAGATCGCCCTGCTGGTCTCCGCCGGACTCTTCGTCGGCGGCTTCATGATGATCCGACGCATGACACGGATCGACGTATGACCAACGTGATGCTCCTCGTTCCCGGGCTGGCGGTCGCCGTCGCCGCCGTACTCGCCTGCGTCGGCTACCGCCAGATGCGAGCCGACACGGCCGAGGGGCTGGGACTCGACGACCTCCGGGTGCTCCGCCCGGAACAGCGTCGCAACGCCGCCGGTGAGGGCCCGGTGGGACGCCTCGCGAGCCGGCTGGCCCCGAGCGTACGTCGACGCCTGCCCACCCCCGCGACGGAGTGGCTGCAGCGACAGGTCGACCTCGCCGGCCGCCCCGACGGGATGTCCGTGGACTCCGTCCTGCGGATGATGCTGATGTGGTTCCTGATCGTGTCGCCGCTGCTCTTCATCGAGCTGTTCAGCGGCAGCCTGCTGCTGCTCGTCCTGGCGCTCGCTGTTCCGGTGATCATGCCGTTGGCGCGCGTGAGCCGGTTCCAACGGCTGCGCCGCGAGGCACTCGATCGGGACCTGCCCGACTTCCTCGACGTCCTGGCCGTCACCGTCGGCGCCGGCGTCGGCTTCCGCCCCGCGCTGCGGCGCGTCTCGGAGCGCTTCGGCGGCCCGCTCGCCGTCGAGATGACGCTGGCGCTGAGCCAGGTGCAGCACGGTGCCTCGGTGCGCAGCGCCTTCGAGAGCCTTCGTGACCGCAGTGACTCCGAGGCGCTCGCCCAGTTCGTCACCGCCTTCCTCCAGACCGACGAGCTCGGCGCCCCCCTCGTCGAGGCGCTGAACCAGATCGCCCTGGACATGCGACGCGAGTCGGCCCAGCGGATGCGCCGCAAAGCGGCTCGCGTGGCGCCGCGGGTCACCCTCGTGACCAGTCTCATCCTCGTTCCCGGCACCCTGATCCCCTTGATGGTCGGCATGTTCCTCGGCAGCGGCATCAACGTCGGCGACGTCTTCGGGGGGTCGTGATGCGCCAGGACGCCCACGAGCTCAGCACGCTCGTCCGCTACGCCTTCGTACTCCGCCTCGTCACGATCCTGGCCAGCCTCTTCGCCTTCAGCGACCGGCAGCTCACCGTGACCACGGCCGTGGCGATCACGGTCCTGCTCGGAGTCGGGCTGGTCGGCCTCATCTCCGCGTCGGCCCCGGCCATCCTCGAGAGTCACCCCATCCTGGTCGCGCTCGACGCGGCGGTCATGACGGCGACCATGGTGGCCATCGGTACCGACACCCCGTTGGTGCTCGTGGCTCTCAGCACGAGCGTGATCATCGGGGTGACCCTGCCGCCCGTGTCCGCGGGCCTGGCGGGTCTCGTCCTCGTGACCGGTTACGTCACGGCTACCTGGGCCTCCGGCGGTGACAGCCGCAGCTTCACCACCTTGTTCAGCTTCCCCTTCACCCTCGTCTGCGTGATGGGGCTGTGCGAGGTCTATCGCATGCTCGCGACCCGCGCACGGCGCTCCGAGCAGGCCCTCAACCACGCGCTCACCAGCGCCGCCGCCTCCGCCGAACGCGCACGCCTCGCCCGCGAGCTGCATGACTCCACGGCCAAGACGCTGCAGGGCCTCTCCCTCTCGGCCAGCTCGCTCGACGTCTGGATAGACCGTGACCCTCCCCGGGCCGCCCTCGTCGCCCACGAGATCGCCGAGGCGGCCGACGACGCCGTCCAGCAGCTCCGCGAGCTGCTCTCGATGCTGCGCCAGGACGACCTGGCGCTGCCGTTCCACAAGGCGCTGTGCGGGATGGCCGCCGATCTCTGCCGCCGGTACGACGTCGAGCTGGTCACCCACATCGAGCCGGTGGACGTCTCCGCACCCGGTGCCCGCTACGAGCTGCTCGCCGCCGCCAAGGAGGCGCTGATGAACGCGTTGACCCACTCAGGCACGACCCGGATATGGCTCGAACTGCGCCAGCTGCACGGCGACGTGCACCTCGAGGTCCGCGACATCGGAACCGGCTTCGATCCCAGTGTCCTCCCCGATCGTGAGCGGGAGGGCCACTTCGGAGTCCGCGGGTTCAGCGAGCGACTCGCGCTCGTGGGCGGCCATGCCGATGTCCAGACCCGCGCGGGCGAGGGCACCACGGTCCACTTCGTCCTTCCCGGCATGGTGAGGAGCCTCGCGTGACCGACGACCTCGCCCTGCCATTGCCCGTGATCTCCGAGGGGCCGGTGTCGGTCCTGATCGTCGACGACAACACCGTCGTACGACGGGGCCTGCGCAGCCTCCTGGAGATCTCCGACGGCATCGAGGTCGTGGGCGAGGCGAGCGACGGCGTCCTGGCCGAGTCGATGGTCCGCACCCTCCATCCGGACGTGGTGCTGCTCGACGTACGCATGCCGCGCCAGGACGGGATCCAGACCGCCCGCGCCATCGCGGCGGAGACCACGGTGATCATGATGACCTTCACCGACGAGCCCGACCACATCCGAGCCGCCCTGTCGGCGGGCGCGAGCGGTTACCTCGTGCACGGATCCTTCGACGCCAACACGCTGGCCCACACGATCCGCAGCGTGCTCCTCGGCGCCGGCGCGTTCTCGGCGCAGGCCCTGGCGGCGTTGCGGGACCCCGGCCCTGCGGCGCGGCCGGCGGTCGACCGGAAGTCGTTCGGCCTGAGTGAGCGGCAGGCGGAGTTGATGGACCTGATCGCGAAGGGCCACAGCAACGGCGACATCGCAGGTGAGCTCTTCCTCGCGGAGAAGACCGTGAAGAACCACATCAACGCCATCTTCGCGCGGCTCGGTGTCGCCAGCCGGGCCGAGGCGATCGCGCTGTGGCTGGGCACGAACGGGTCCTGAGATGGGCCCGAGGTTGGGCCCCTGGGCCTGCTGGTCGAGCTCCTGCCGAACCTAGATTTATACGTGTCACCAAGCGGGGGCCCAGCGGGGGCCGACACACACAGAGGAATGGACAATGGACAAGATTCTCGGGTTCTACTGCAACTTCATGGCTCGGATGACCGCCAAGACCGACGACCAGCGCGGGCAGGGCACGCTGGAGTACGTCGGCATGGTCATCGTCGCCGCGCTCATCATCGTCGCCGTCCTCAACCTTGACCTTGCGAGCAGCATCGCCAGCAAGCTGAAGGAGAAGGTCGACGACGTCATCAACCACTGATGCTCCGTCCAGCAACGCCGCTGTGGGCTCCGGGTTCCCCCCGGAGCCCATTGCGGCATTTGTCGCAACGGGGACAGATCGCGATGTCCCTCCTCTCGATCACGATCGTCATGGTCGTGGCCTTCGCCGTGTTCGGGATCTTCCTGATGGGCCGCGGCGTCAACGACAAGACGGAGGCGCAGACGGCTGCCGACGCCGCTGCTCTGGCCGGCGCGCAGGACCTGGTCGGCAATGTGAAGACCCTCCTCCAGGGCCTGACCGACAAGACGGACCTCGGTGGCATCGGCAACTGCAACGACGGCAAGGCCCGGGCCAGCGACTATGCGGAGAAGAACGGCGCCAGCCTGACGGACTACTGCTTCGACTCCGCCAGCGGCGAGGTGAGCGTCAGCGTCACGCTCGACCACGACGTCAGTGCGGATCTCGGTCCCGCCAAGGCGTCAGCCACGGCGACGACCGGGCTCGACCTCAACGACTGCCACTGGGATTCATCAGATACGCCCACCCCGCCGCCGACGGAGGCCCCTACGGCGACGGCAACCGGAACGCCGACCGCGTCTGCGACGCCTACGGAGACGCCTTCCCCGGACCCCGTCCCAACGAGCCTCACCTGCGGTGAGCTGGTGGTGAACTACCTCTGGAAGTGGGACGGCACGGCTTGGAACCTCACGCTCGACGGTGACGTGGACACCGACGACCTCAAGCCCCACCTCGTCGGCTGAGGAGCTCCCACGCTCAGGCGTGGGAGCCCTCGTCGACCGTGAAGGAACGCAGGATCCGACTGACGTCGCTCGTCGCCCAGTCGGCGCTGGGCGCGACCGCGACCACGTTGAGGATCAGGTCCTTGTCGACCTGCCACATCAGCTGCCAGTACGTCGTGTCGACGGTCGCGGTGCTGCCGGCGGCTGACGGCCGCGACTGCGTCCACGTCACGAGGAAGGCCCTCTGGCCGGTCGGAGCAGGTACCTCGGTACGCACCGCCTTCTCCCCGCCGATCGACTGGACCGACTCGAGCGTGAACGACTGCTCGTCGGCCGCAGCGTCAGGATTCACGTCGCGGATCACTCCGACCTGTTGCGGGATCGCCTTCTCCGAGGAGGGCGCCTGCAGGGTGAGCATCGGCTCGCCGTTGGAGCTCTTCTTGCGCTCCTCCTGGAAGCCCGCGGGGGCCCAGATCGTGAAGCCCTCCCCGTGGATCTCGTGGAAGTCCGCCGGGGCCTTCGTCATCGAGGTGCCGGCCGCGGGGGAGGCCGTTGCGGCATAGGGACCGGTGTCGGCCTTGCTGGAGTCCGAACCGCCGCAGGCGGCGGTCGCGAGCGTGACCGCCGCCAGTGCGAGACCGAGCTTGAGGGCTGAGCCGTTCATGGGCTTTCCTTCCGAGTTCGTCTGTCGAGAAGCGCGAGCAGGAGGCCGATCGATCCGAGTCCGATGAAGACCACGGCGCCGAAGAGTATCCCCAGCCAGGCGAACGGCCCCGCCATGGCGATGCCGCTGCCGGCCCCGAGGGCGAGCGGGAGTGACGAGTCCGCGTTCTCGCACGACAGGTACGACCCCTGCGAGTAACGGTTGACCTTGAAGAGAGGCTGGAGCTGCTGGCCGTCGACGGAGACGGCCTTGGTGCGGCCGAGCGCCACGGAGTCCCCGAGGAGGATCTTGCGCTCGTCGTCCCCCTGGCTCGTGCGCACGGTGCAGCCGAGGTCGTCGCCGTCGACTCCGGGATGATCGGCGCGTCCGTAGACCACGACCGTGGTGCCGAAGAAGCCGGGATCGGGGAGGCGGGCCTGTCGTACGTCGTCGACGACGGTGACGTGGGACGGCCTGCTGCCGTGAAGCGCCGCCCTGAAGCCGATGACGCCCGCAACCACACCGGCGAGGAGCATGAGTACCGCGGCAGGAAGAAGGATCGTGCGGAACTGCCTCACGCGCCGCAGCCCTGCCAATCCACCCACTGGGATCCGTCCCAGTACTGCGCGGCCTGGCTCTTCATCGAGTCACTGGTGACTGACAGGCTCCCGCCGCCCTCCGCGATCGCCCCGAGACCGACGTTGAGCCCGAAGTTCGTGCTCTGGTCGAGGCTGAACTGCTGCTTCGTGATCGTGCCGCGATCGCCGGCCGCGTCCATGAAGCCCTGCTGCAGCGGGTTGATGGCCGAGTCGGTCCACGGGTTGACCCAGTTGCCGAGGCCGCTGACGCCGGTCATGGCGAGGTACTGGGCGGCCGTCATCCTGTCCTCGTCGGACCTGATCGGCAGGGTGGCCGTGTAGCTGGTGGCCAGCCCGTTTGAGGTCGACCACGAGTTCGTGGGTGACCCGCCGAAGAGCTGGGCGAGATAGCCCTGCCCGGTGCCCGAGGCCAGTGAGTTGGTCGACACCTCGGTCATGTTCCACTTGCTGTCGAAGGTGACGGCGGTGATCACATCCGCGGAGCCCGTGGCCGCCGAGCCCTGCGCCTCGACCGAGCCGCCCTCGCCGTTGCCGACGACCTGGATGCCGGCCTGGCCTGCCACGTGGTTCTTCAGGTAGACGGTCGTCGACCCGTCCTTGCCGTGACGTACGCCGAGCACTCCCGCGACGTCGACCCCGCCCTGGAGTGACAACGGCCCGCCGGTGAGCTCGGCCGACGCCTCCGCGCTGACGCCGCCCTCGGCGTACCACTCGTCGGGATCGGGAAGGGGGTCGGTCAGTCCGACATGGTCACTCGCCCAGCCCAGCACCCCGCCGACGACCGGCACGGTGTCGCTGACGACGCCCTTGACCTGGTCCTGGACGATCTGGGTCATGAGGTGGTCGAGCCCGGCTTCGTCGGTGTAGTAGACCTTCCCGGAGTTGAAGGTCAGCGACGCGCTGGCGCTGGCATCCGCGTTCGCGCCGACCGTGGTGTCGTTGACGGTGACGCTGAAGCCGGCGCCGACGCCTGCGGTGACACCGGCGCCGCCGCCCTCGGTCACCTGCACCCGGACGGTGCCGTCGCTCATGTGCTGGATCTGGACCCGTCGGCCGTCCTTGAGCGTCACGAAGACGATGTCGACGCCGAGGTCGACGTTGGTGCCTCCCTGGTCGGTGACGCAGGGTTCGGTCGGCTTGTGGTCCTCGGCCGTGGTCGCCGGAGGCGTGCAGCCGCCCTGGCCCAACGTCAGGACCTGGCAGACCTCGTAGGAGAGCTTCTGCGCGATCCGAGGGCCCTGCGGCACCATCGCCAGGATGACGGCCACGACGATGAGTGACGCGACCGTCCACATGCCGACGGTCTCCAGTGTCCCCGTCCCTCGCTGAGAGGGGCGAAGGATGAGCTGTCCCCGAGCTCGCATCCCCGTGCCTTTCGCCGTGTGCGTGGTCGGACCCGAGATACCGGCCACGTCTAGGCCAGAGTCAATCGGCGGACAGACATGCGTGCATGGGCCCGTGGGCCCGAGCGTGGTCCCATGGTCATGCCGCTTGGTAGGGCCGGCGCGGCTCTGCGGTCGTGGTCGGCGTACTGCGTGCGACGAGGACCGCCATGCCCACCCACACGACGAGGTCGATCACGACGGTGAGGGGGCCGGGGTCCAGCGCGACCTGGCCGATCAGGGCACGACCGACCCAGGCGGCGGGCGTGAGGGCATAGGCGACCAGTGCGGCGACGGGGACCGCCCACGCGGGCTCAGGCGCCTCGCGCGGCCGGCTGACGTGACGACGTACGACGAGGGCGATCACGAGCAGGGACGCGAGGGTGCGCAGCACGGCGGTCACCGGCACGCTCCCCAGACCGATGCCGATCAGCGTCGCGACGAACCACGCGACGAAGACGAGGATGAGTAGGCTCAGCGCCAGTTTCACCAGATTGCCCATGCCCGAGAACCCCCATGATCGTTCAGGTCTGCAGGCAGTCTGCCATTGAAGGGGAAGCCATGGGACGCAGCAGACCGGTCTTCGGGCCCGGCGCCCAGCAGCTGCTCTGCGACGACCGGCCGGTTGCGCCTCTTGCCGTGGCGGACACGGTGCGTAGCCGGCGACGCGGGCTGCTCGGCACGTCGGGCGTCGACGGCGCGCTGTGGCTGACGCGTTGTCCGAGCGTGCACATGATCGGGATGCGCTATCCCATCGATGTCGCCGTCGTCGATCGTGACGGGATCGTGCTCGAGGTCCGCACGCTGAGGCCGTGGACCGGCCTCACCCTGCCCCGGCTTCGTGCGTCTGCGTGCGTCGAGGCGGCCGCGGGAGCGATGGCCGAGTGGGGCGTCAGGCCCGGCAGTCGCCTCGCCGCCGGCGCCTGATCACTAGTGTGCGTAGCACCAGCCCGCCCTTTCTTCTCGGGAGTTCGATCATGGGGATCATCGTCCGTCCTGTCCTGATGGCGATTGCCGTGGCATGCCTCGCCCTCGCACCGACCCTTCGCGCGTACGCCGACGACAGCTCCGACACAGGCGCCGGCGAGCCCACGCGCCTGATCCTCCTGCTCGACTCCTCGGGATCGATGAAGGAAGCGGCGGCGGGCGGCACCAAGATCGGCGCAGCCCGTCGCGCACTGACCCAGGTCATCGGTGGGTTGCCGGAGGACGCGCCGGTCGGCCTGCGGGTCTTCGGCGCGAAGGTCTTCAAGCGCACCGACCCCGGAGCCTGCGAGGACACGCAGCTCGTCGTCCCGGTGGGCACGGACAATCGGGACGCGCTGAGCGCCGCGGTGCCGGCGTACAAGCCGTGGGGTGAGACGCCCATCCCGGCGGCCCTCAAGGCGGCGGCGGGAGACCTGGGCGACGAGGGGAGCCGGTCGATCATGCTCGTCTCCGACGGTGAGTCGACCTGCGGTGACCCGTGCCCGGTGGCGAAGGACCTGGCCAGGACGGGCATCGATCTGACGATCAACGTGGTCGGTCTCGCCGTCACGGGCAAGGCGCGGCAGCAGCTCCAGTGCATCGCCGACGCGGGCAACGGCACCTACTACGACGCGGACTCCGCGGCCGACATCGAGTCGACGCTCGAGCATGTGGCGACCCGTGCGATGCGGCCGTTCACCATCACGGGCCAGCCGATCGTGGGCGGCACGGAGTCCACCCCCACGCCCGTGACGGTGGGCGACTGGAGCTCGAAGGTCCCGGCCGGCGAGGTCAGCCAGCACTACGTCTTCACCCGGAAGAAGGCGGGCTCGGCCGTGCGGGTCGCGGTCTACCACCAGATGGCCGGTGAGGGCATCAGGCTCACGACGATCCACGTCGTAGGGCCGGACGGCACCCGCTGCGAATGGGGCGTCGGGATGAGCGGCCACAACCTCGACTTCCGGGCACCGCTGGCGGCCGAGAACGGCTTCGGCGGTCCGGGGGCCGTCAAGGCCTGCGACGGGCCGGGCGACTACCGGATCGACATCGACTTCGGCAGCGCCGAGGCCGCTGATCGGCCCTACGGTCTCCGGGTCGTCGAGGAGCCGCCGCTGGCGGACACGTCGACGTCGACGGCCAGCGCGTCCCCCGAGCCCACGCCGACTCTCACTGCCCTCCCTCCGGCAGCCACCGCGACGCCGGTCGTCGGCGCCTCGGGCTTCAGTGACGCGCCTGAGATCATGCCGGGCACGTGGAGCAGCACGATCGTCCCTGGCGAGTTCGACGTGTTCCGCTTCCACCTCGACTACGGCCAGTCGGCTCGGGTCTCGGTGGTGGTGCCGAAGCTCAGCGATGCGCTGCAGTCGAAGGTCAGCGTGGATGAACTCTCCGTCACCGCTTCACTCTTCTCACCGATGTACGGCGAGCTGCCCAACCTCGACAGCCGCACCCAGGCGGAGTACCTGGGCCAAGGCGACAACGACCCGTTGTTGCTCGGCACCCTGCCCGTCAGCGCGGCGCACATCGGCTCGTCGATGCAGGCGGGGACGAGCCTCAGCGGTGACTACTACCTCGGCGTCGGTTCGGGGACCGCCGACGCGTCCTACGAGTTCCCGTTCACCATCACGTTGGAGATCGACGGCGAGGCGCAGCCCGGGCCCACGTACGCCGACGGCGAGACGTGGACGCTGGCCGACGGCCTCGATCCTTCCGCCGGTCAGCAGTCCGGCGACACCCGTCCGGGAGAGGGCAGCACCAAGGCCACCGACTCCAAGGCGCCGCTCATCGGTGGCGGGGTCGCGGCTCTCGTGGTGATCGCCGGCGTCGGCGCCTGGCTGGTCAGCCGACGCCGGGGGCGCGGCGCTGCCGGCTGAGCAGCGCGAAGAGCCCGCAGGCCAGTCCGAAGAGGAATGCCACGGCGGCGCAGAAGAAGGCGCCGTACCTGACGAGCTCGGCGAGCGGGCCGTGCGAGCCGGCGGTCGCGAGGGTGCGCATGCGTACGGTGAGGTCCATGTTCCGTGGGGTTCCCATGTCGTCGGTCGTCCGATCAGGCGAAGGCGTCGGGGATGCCGTCGCCGTCCGCGTCCTCGGACTCCAGTGCCGCCATCCGGCGGTAGGTCCGGTTGCGCGCGCGCAGCACCGACGCCGCCAGTACGCCGGCGAGGACCGATCCGGCCAACACACCGACCTTGACGTGCTCGTCGCGCACCGAGTCGGGCCCGAACGCCAACTCGCCGATCAGCAGCGAGACCGTGAAGCCGATTCCGCCGAGCATGGCCATCCCGAGCACGTCGATCCAGCTCAGTTCGTCGTCGAGCTGGGCGCGGGTGAAGGTTGCGAGGAGCCAGGTGGCCGCGCTGATGCCGACGGTCTTCCCGACCACGAGGCCCGCGATGATGCCCAGCGCCACGCGGTCGGAGAGGGCGTCGCCCAGACCGTCCCACCCACCGACGGTCACGCCGGCCGCGAAGAAGGCGAAGACCGGCACGGCCACGCCTGCGCTGAGCGGCCGGACCAGGTGCTCGATGTGCTCGGCCAGGCCGGGCTTGTCCTCGTCACCGTCACGGCGCCGCACAGGCACGGTGAAGCCGAGCAGGACTCCGGCCACGGTCGCATGGATCCCGCTGGCGTGGACCAGGCCCCAAGCCAGGAGCGCAAGCGGGATGAGCAGCCATGCAGGGAAGATGCGGCGCTGCACCAGCACGGCGAAGGCGATGATCGGGACGACCGCAAGCAGCAGCCAGCCCGGGTGCAGGGACGACGTGTAGAAGAGGGCGATCACGACGATCGCGAGCAGGTCGTCGACCACGGCCAGCGTCAGCAGGAAGGTCCGTAGTCCGCTGGGCAGGTGGGTCGAGATGACGGCGAGGATCGCCACGGCGAAGGCGATGTCCGTCGCCGTGGGGATCGCCCAGCCGCGCAGGCTGCCGTGCCCTCCGAGGTTGAGGAGGGTGAAGATCAGCGCGGGCGCGATCATCCCGCCCACGGCCGCCGCGACCGGCAGGGCGGCACGACGGGGATCGCGCAGGTCGCCGGCGACGAACTCCCGCTTGAGCTCGAGCCCCGCGACGAAGAAGAAGATCGCCAGCAGGCCGTCGGCCGCCCACTCACCGAGCGTGAGGTGCAGGTGGAGGTGCTGTGGCCCGATGCGGAAGGAGCGGAGGTCGTCGTACGACGAGTGCCAGCCGGTGTTGGCCCAGACCAGGGCGATCACGGCGCCGGCGATCAGGAGGAGACCGCCGGTGGTCTCGCCGCGGAGGACCTCTGCGGTGCGCGAGGTCTCGAGCCAGGAGCCGCGCTGGAAGAGGCGTCCGGAGCGATCAGGCATGAGTGGCCCTTTCGGGGGTCGGGAGTGAGACGCCGACCAGACTTCCCGGCTCACCTGGGCGTCATCCTACGGGGCTAGGGTCTGGCCATGGGCAACCTCATGCCGCCCGAGTGGGCGCGCCAGGACCGTGTCTGGATGGCCTTTCCGGCGCCGGGCTACTCGCTCGGTGAGACTGAGGAGGAGGCCGACGAGGCGCGTACGGCGTGGGCGGCCGTGGCCAACGCGATCATCGACTTCGAGCCGGTCACGGTGGTCGTCGACCCGTCGGAGACGGCGCGGGCGCGCGACTTCTTGGACCCCCGTGTGGAGCTCGTCGAGGCACCGCTCAACGACGCCTGGATGCGTGACATGGGGCCGACGTTCGTCCACCTGCCTGGTGGCGGGGTGGCCGGTGTCGACTGGGTCTTCAACGGGTGGGGCGCAGCCGACTGGGCGCAGTGGGACCTGGACGAGAAGATCGGCGAGGTCGTCTGCTCGGCAGCCGGCGTGAGTCGCGTCGACTCCCCGATGATCAACGAGGGTGGAGGCATCCACGTCGATGGCACGGGGACCGTGCTGGTCACGGAGACGGTCCAGCTCGGCAAGGGTCGCAACTCGACGTGGACGAAGGAGCAGGTCGAGACGGAGCTCGCCCGCACCATCGGCACGACGGACGTCGTCTGGCTGCCCCGTGGGCTGACCCGCGACTATGAGATCTACGGCACCCGCGGGCACGTCGACATCGTCGCGACCTTCACGGCGCCCGGGAAGGTCCTCCTGCACTGGCAGGACGACCCGGCGCATCCCGACTACGAGGTCAGTCGCGAGATCGAGGCGATCCTCACCTCACGCTTCGAGGTCACACGCCTCCCGGCACCCGCCACGCTGCGCGACGAGGAGGGCTGGGTGGACTGGTCGTACGTGAACCACCTCGTCGTCAATGGTGGCGTGATCGCGTGCAGCTTCGACGACGCCCACGATGCCGCCGCGGTCGCGATCCTCGAGCAGGCCTACCCCGGGCGCCGCGTGGTCACCGTGGACGCACGAGCGATCTTCGATCGCGGTGGTGGGATCCACTGCATCACCCAGCAGCAGCCGAGCCCCCGGAGCGCTTAGCGGTGTACATCGCTCGGTCGGCGAGGCCGAGCAGCGCGTCGGGTGTCGTGTGGGTCTCGGGGTCGTAGTCGGCGACGCCCGCCGAGACGGTCACCCGGCATTCCTCGCCATGGGCCTCGAACGGCCGGCTGACGGCCCGGACGACGCGTTGGGCGAGGTGATGGGCGTCCACGATGTCGATGCCCGGAAGGACGGCGACGAACTCGTCGCCCCCGAAGCGGCCGACGATCCCACCGGCCGTCGCCCGGATCGCGCTCGTGACGTGGCGCAGGGCGACGTCGCCGACGACGTGGCCCTGGCGGTCGTTGACCGCCTTGAAGTCGTCGATGTCGATGACCATCACCGACAGTGGCGCCGCCTGTTTGCGTGCGACGTCGACCGCGAGCCGGAGGACGGCGTCGAGGCCGGCCCGCGCCATCACACCCGTGACGGGGTCACGCTCGACGACGGAGGCGAGCGCGGAGACCGCATCGTCGGCCTGGCGTGACCTCATCCAGATGACCAGCAGGCCCGTGATCACGGCGACATAGGGCATCGCGCGCACGCTCGCCACCTGACAGGCGACGCCGACCAGCGCGGCACCCAGGGCTGCGAACGCGAGGGCACGTTCCCGTTCGTCGCCCGCCTGACGCTGCTCGACCCGCTTCAGCAGGGCGGAGGCGCCGACGGCGAGCAGCACGAGACCCCAGACGCAGTGGGCCTCGTAGAGGATCCCGGACGGCTCGTGATGCAAGGGATGCTTCGGCCAGAAGAGGTGGCCCCACGTGGGGTCGTCGAGGAAGACGCCGCAGAGGAGGACGACGAGTGGCTCGGCCACCATGAGGGCGAGCAGGGGGTTCCTGGGGCGCCAGGTGGGGTCCACGGCGCGCCTCGCGAGCAGCGCCCAGCCCGTCATGGCGACCGAGATCGAGGTGAGGTAGAGCGCGCTCCACCGGCATCCGATCGGATGCTCCGCGTAGTAGCCGAAGATCACGTTCCAGCAGGCCACGCCGAGGCAGGCGACGACCATCAGCACTGAATCCACATCCCGCCGTCGGCGTACGACGACCAGGGCTGCGACGAGCAGGCAGAGGGCAGCGACGAGCCAGCCGAGCACGACCATGCTTGTCCCCCTTCGCGGCACGCCCCCGAGTGCTGCGGAATCTGCGAAGCATCTTAGGTGCGGGACCGTCCCGGGACCGTGGTTGGGACCCTCGGGTCAGTACGCGAAACGCCCACGGACGGGTCGCCTAGGATCGACCCACGCGTGTCCTAACACCAGAGATCGGCTCGGGCGGGGACCACACCCTGCAAGGAGCACGCCATGAGCGACCTGACCTTCGTCGACAAGTCATCCGCCGGTGCCGAGGAGCGCCAGTTCCACATCCGGGTCGCGCCCGGCGAGGTCTCGACCGTCGCACTCCTGCCCGGTGATCCCGGCCGTGTGCCCTTGGTCGGCGAGTTCCTCACCGACGTCATCGAGGTGGCGCACCACCGTGAGCACCGCACGCTCGTCGGCGACTACAAGGGCCGCCGGATCACCGTCACCTCCACCGGGATGGGCTGTCCCTCGACGGCGATCGCGGTCGAGGAGCTCGCCCGCGTGGGCGTCACGTCGTTCATCCGGGTCGGGTCGTCGGCGGGCCTGCAGCCCTTCGTCGAGCCCGGGGACCTGCTGGTGAGCGAGGGGTCGCTGCGCAACGACGGCACCACGGCGGCGTACGTCCACCCGGGCTATCCCGCGGTGCCGGACCTCGAGCTGACCGTGGCCCTGAAGCGACACGCGGCCGCGATCGCGGCCCGGGCCGGCGTCGGGATGCACAGCGGGATCAACGCCACCGACGACGCGTTCTACGCCGAGACGCCGGAGTGGATCGCCCTGCTCAACCGCCAGGGGGTGCTCAACGTCGAGATGGAGTCGTCGGCGATGTACGTCGTCGCCCGACTGCGCGGCCTCAGGGCCGGCATGGTCTGCAGCGCGTCGTCCAACCTGGTGGCGGGGCAGAGCCTCTACGGCGACACGCACGACCGCCTCGCGAACGGATGGCGGCTGAGCATCGAGGCGGCGTTGGAGACGGCGGTCGAGCTCGAGCTGTGACAGACGAGCGGCCCCGGACCCATGGGTCCGGGGCCGATCGACGTTCGTGCGTCAGATGCGCGGGTCGTCATCCTCGCGCTTCACGCCGGCACCGAGGTCGGTGCCGCCGAGGAGCGGGTCGGTCGGAGCGGGGGCGAGACCGCCCTCGGTGCTCGCAGCACCGGCGCCGCCTCCCAGCAGCGGATCGGTGAAGCCGGTCGTGCTCGTGCCGGCGTCACCAGGATTGATGTCGCCGCGCCACGCGCCGGTCTCATAGCCGTGTGCCTCGACGAACTCCTTGAAGTTCGCGAGATCCTTCTCGACCTCGTGGTCGATCAGGTGCAGCGCGTCGCCGACCTTCTCCACGAAGCCCTCGGGCTCCACCTCGAGGCGCAGGGTGACCTGCGTCGTGGACGGGTCGGACGAGGCGAACGAGACGGTGCCGACGTTGGTCGTACCGTCGGTGGCTCGCCAGCTGATCCGCTCGTCAGGCGTCTGGTCGACGATCTCGGCGTCCCACTCGCGGGACACGCCGGCGATCTTCGCCTTCCAGTGCAGGTGCTTGTCGTCCAGCTGCTCGACGCGCTCGACGCCGTCCATGAACTTCGGGAACGTCTCGAACTGCGTCCACTGGTTGTACGCCGTGGTCACAGGGATATCGACAGTGATGCTCTTCTCGATGGTGCTCACGTCATCTCCTTCGATGGGTTGTGAACTCTCTCGGTCGAAAGAGGAGTAGCCATCTGGCGCGGAAGCATCCGGGAAGCGCGACCTAAATCACGGCGGCCTCCGGCGGCCCGGCATGCTTGCCGCATGTCGGGAAAGAAGAAGGCGAAGCAGCCCCCGATCGACGGGGATGAGGTACGTCGTCGGCTTGAGCGCGCGTTGGGGGAGCAACTCCTTGTGCGTCTGACCCGATGGATTCCTGAGGCCGACCGGATCTTCGGGTTTGTCGTCGGTGTCGGTGGTCAGTGGGTCGCGCTGGCTGACGTGGCTGATTGGGTCAGGTCGGACGGCTGGAGTCTGGTGCGGCTCAAGGACGTCCAGGCAGTGAAGATCTATCCCGATCCGGAGACCTTCACGATTCGCGCATTGAAGTTGCGGGGCGAGTGGCCGCCTCAGCAGGTCGCGGTCGACCTCGATGACACGGCGAGGTTGATCATGGACGCGACTGACGTCAGCCCGCTCTTGACCGTCCATTGCGAGTTCGAGCGACCGGACGTCTGCTGGATCGGGGCACCCGTGGCCACGGACGATGACGAGCTCACGATGCTCGAGATCGGAACGCAAGCCGTATGGGGCCGGAGGTCCACCCGTTACGACCTCGACGACATCACACGATTCGAGATCGGCGGCGGCTACGAAGAGACCCTCGGATTGCTGGCCGGACCGATGCCCGACGTACTGGAGTGAACCTCGGTAACCCAGAGTCACCAGGTGACTCCGAGTTACCGAGGTTCATCTGCGAGGTGGTTCAGTCGCCGGTGTTCGTGGACTGACCCGCCGAGATGAGCTGCATGATCGAGGCGTCGGCCAGCGTGGTCGTGTCGCCCACGTCGCGCTTCTCCGCGACGTCGCGGAGGAGGCGGCGCATGATCTTGCCCGAGCGGGTCTTGGGCAGCTCGGGGACGATCATGATCTCGCGCGGCTTGGCGATCGGGCCGATCTCGCTCCTGACGTGGTCGGACAGCTTCCGCTCGATGCCCTCAGCGTCCACGCCCTCCTTGAGGATCACGAACGCGACGACCGCCTGGCCGGTGTCGACGTCCGTCGCCCCGACAACGGCGGACTCAGCCACTGCCGGGTGCGAGACGAGCGCGGACTCGATCTCGGTCGTGGAGAGTCGGTGGCCGGACACGTTCATCACGTCATCGACACGCCCGAGCACCCACAGGTCGCCGTCCTCGTCCTTCTTGGCACCGTCGCCGGCGAAGTAGAAGGCCGCCCGATCCTCGGTGGCTTTGAACATGGACCAGTAGGTGTCGACGTACCGGTCGTCGTCGCCCCAGATGGTGCGGAGCATCGACGGCCACGGCTCGGTGACGACGAGATATCCGCCGGAGCCGTTGGGCACCGACTCGCCCTTGTCGTCGACGACGTCGGCGCTGATGCCCGGGAGCGGTGTCATGGCCGATCCGGGCTTGCCGTGCGTGACGCCCGGCAGCGGGCTGATCATGATCGCGCCGGTCTCGGTCTGCCACCACGTGTCGACCACCGGGGCACGGTCCCCGCCGATGACGCGGCGGTACCAGACGTAGGCCTCCGGGTTGATCGGCTCGCCCACGCTGCCCAGGATCCGCAGCGAGGTGAGATCGAAGCCGCCGGGGATGGCATCGCCCTGCTTCATGCAGGCACGGATCGCGGTCGGGGCGGTGTAGAAGATCGTGACCTTGAGGTCCTGGATGATCTTCCACCAGCGGCCGCGCTCGGGGGAGTCGGGCGTGCCCTCGTAGAGCACCTGCGAGACGCCGTTGGCCAGCGGCCCGTAGGCGATGTAGGAGTGCCCGGTGATCCACCCGACGTCGGCGGTGCACCAGTAGACGTCGGTCTCCGGCTTGAGGTCGAAGACCGCGTGGTGGGTCCAGGACGCCTGGGTGAGGTAGCCACCCGTCGTGTGCAGGATGCCCTTCGGCTTGCCGGTCGTTCCCGACGTGTACATCACGAAGAGCGGGTGCTCGGCGTTGAACGGCTGGGGCTCATGCTCGGTCGACTGGCTGTCGACCACGTCGTGCCACCACACGTCCACGTCGTCGTTCCATGTGACGTCCTGCCCGGTCCGCCGTACGACGACCACGTGCTCCACCGCGCCGCCGACCTTGGTCACGGCCTCGTCGACGGCGGGCTTGAGCGCCGCCGGTGCGCCGCGACGGTAGCCGCCGTCGGAGGTGATGACGACCTTCGCCTGGCAGTCCTCGATCCGGGCCGCGAGTGCCTCGGCGGAGAAGCCGCCGAAGACCACGGTGTGGACAGCGCCGATGCGGGCGCAGGCCTGCATCGCGATGACGGCCTCGGGGATCATCGGCATGTAGATCGCGACCCGGTCACCGTCCTGGACGCCCAAGGAGATCAGGGCGTTGGCGGCGCGGGAGACCTCGTCCTTGAGCTGCGCGTAGGTCAGGTCGCGGCGGTGTTCGTTCGACCCAGTGTCGAGCGGCTCGCCGACCCAGTGGATCGCCACCCGGTCGCCGTTCCCGGCCTCGACGTGGCGGTCGATGCAGTTGTAGGAGACGTTGAGCTCCCCGTCGGGGAACCACCGGTAGAACGGGGCGCGGGAGTCGTCCAGCACCGTCTTCGGCTCGGTCGCCCAGGTCAGGCGTGAGGCCGCCTCGGCCCAGAAGCCGAGGCGGTCCTTCTCCGCATGGTCGTAGGCGTCGGCGGTGACGTTGGCGTGGGCGGCGAGGTCATCGGGCGGCGGAAAGCGCCGGTCCTCGCGCGACAGGTTGTCGAGGGTGCTCTGGGTCACAGTCCCGATCCTCTCACCGGGCGCCAACGGGGAGAACAACCCTCTTGTACGTCGAGTTCGTCACGACGGCGAAGGAGGTGTACCAGGCGGCGATCGCGGTGGCGAGACCGAGCCAGCCGCCCAGCTTGTGCAGGCCGTCGGTCGTGGTGAGGTCGCCGAGCGCAAGGGCCAGGAAGGTGAGCGTCAGCAGGCCGAAGACGGTCATGAGAGCCGCGTTGGTGCGCAGCGAGGCGACCAGCATGTAGGCGGTGAAGATCGTCCAGGCGAGGAGGTAGAGGCCGATGCCGTGGCTGGCCTCACTCGCGCTGACGCCGGTGAGGTCGGTGTGGTTCGTGAGGTACCAGAAGGAGAGCCAGAAGGCGCCGTACGACGTGAAGGCGGTGGCGCCGAAGGTGTTGCCCTTCACGAACTCCCACATGCCGGCGAGCAGCTGGGCGATGCCGCCGTAGAAGAAGGCCAGGCCGAAGACGACCGGCTCGGCGGCGAAGAGGCCGGTGTTGGCGAAGCTGAGGACGAAGGTGGTCATCGCGAAGGCCGCCAGGCCGAGCGGACCGGGATCGGCGATCGAGGCGAGCCCGAGCGTGGTGGTGGGCGTTGTCTCCGGGCTGACCCGGGAGGTCGGCACGGCGGGGTGCACTGCGGTCATCTCTTGCTCCTGTGTGGCTGGGGCCTCGCCGATGAGGCCGGTGACAGGACGCTAGAACCGGTGTGACCCGGCTCACAGAGGCAGCGCGACGGGTGGCGCCGGACGAGCGGATACGTGCGACGAGAGGGCGTGTCGACTGCGACGAACGGTCGCACCTGCGCGACGAGCGGCGGGTCAGTCCTCGGGGACGCGGGTCCGGAACCCCGAGCGGTCGACGGCTACGGACTCGGGCATGTGCAGTCGGACCATGGTGCGTACGACGTGCGGCGGGAGCGACCTCGGCGTGACGAGTGAGACGCCGACCATGACGAGGAACGTGAGCGGCACCGTGAGGCTCGCTGGCTGCGCGAGCACGGCACCAGAGAGACCGGTCGGCGCATAGCCGGCCATCGCGGCGACGACCGCGACGCCCGAGGCGAGGCCTCCGACCACCAGGCCGGCGATCGCGCCGACGGAGGTGAGGCCGCGCCACCAGATGCCGAGGATGAGCAGGGGTGCGAACGTCGAGGCGCTCACGGCGAAGGCCAGTTCCACCGCGTGGGCGACCGCCAGGTTGGCGGTCAGCCAGGTCAGGACCAGCGTCACGAGCGCACCTCCGACGGCCGCGACGCGGAACGAGGCGACCGGCCCGAGTCGGTGGGAGCCACGGCTGACGACGTCCTGGCTGAGCACTCCCGTCAGCGACAGGACCAGGCCGGACGAGGTCGAGAGGAAGGCCGCGAACGCCCCCGACGCCAGGACCGCGGTGAGGAGGTCGGCGCCCATGCCGCCGAAGGCACGGTCCGGCAGGGAGAGCAGCGCGGAGTCCGGATCGGCAGAGCCACCGAGGAGACGTCGGCCGAGGACGCCGTACGCAGGAGGGAGGAGGTAGAAGAGGCTCAGCAGGGCGAGGACGTTGACGGTCGTGCGGCGCGCGGCCGCGCCGTCGCGGTTCGTGTAGAAGCGGACCACGACGTGCGGCAGCCCCATCGTGCCGAGGAAGGTCGCGACGATCAGGGAGTAGGTGAGGTAGAGCGCGTGGTCGCCCGAGAGGGGCTCGAGCCACGCGGTGTCGTCGATGCGGTGCCACACGCGGGTCGAGCCGCCGTGGGCGCTGATCAGCAGGAAGACCAGCGGGGTGAGGAGCGCGGCGAGCTTCACCCAGTACTGGACGGCCTGGCCGAGGGTGATCGAGCGCATGCCTCCGGCCGCGACACCGAGGAGGACGACGACGGCGACCAGTGCGCTCCCGAGCCAGGACGGTGCGCCGGTGACGAGGTGGAGGGTCAGCCCCGCGCCGCGGAACTGGGGGATCAGGTAGAGCACCGCGATCATCACGACCAGTGCGCTGGAGACGCCGCGGGCGGCGCTGGACTCGAGCCGGAACTCGGCGAAATCGGGCAGCGTGTAGGCCCTGCTGCGACGGAGAGGGGCGGCGACGAAGAGGAGGAGCAGGAGGTAGCCGGCGGTCCAGCCGACGGGGTACCAGACCATGTCGATGCCACGGACGAGGATCAGGCCGGCGACGCCGAGGAAGCTGGCGGCACTGAGGTATTCGCCGGAGATGGCCGCCGCGTTGACGCCCGGGCCGACGGTCCGCGAGGCGACGTAGAAGTCGCTCGTCGTCCTCGACACCCGCAGGCCGATCGCGCCGACGACGAGGGTGAGGGCGACGATGACGAGCACGCCTGCCAGGGCGAGCGCGGAGCCGGTGGTCATCCGCGCCTCATCTGTCCACCAGCTCGTGGAAGTGCTGCTCGTTGCGCTCCGCCCTGCGGACGTAGGCGATCCCGAGCCCGATCAGGACCGGATAGCAGCAGCCGCCGAGGAGGATCCAGGCGAGGACGTGCGCGTGCCGGAGCGACGGGATCAGCGCGAACGCGAGGGGCAGGGCGCCGACGGTGAGGACGAGGATCGCGGTGATGCCGAGGGCCAGCCTCAGCTGCGAGCGAAGCAGGGAGCGCAGGTAGACCTCCCCGATGGGGGACTGGGCGTCGAGCTCGCTGACCACGGTCGTACGCCGACGACGAGCCGTCGCAGGCGCCGTGACCCTGACCCGTGGCGAAGGTCCGAGGTCGCTCATGAGGGCGTCTGGCGGGTGCGGCGGAGCTGCTCGCGCAGCGCGGCGGTGTGGCGCCGACTGACCGGGAGCTCGCGGCCACCGACGACGACGGAGAGCCGGCCATCGGCCTCGCGGACCTCGTCGATGCGGCCCAGAGGAACGAGGACCGAGCGGTGGATGCGGAGGAACCCTGCCTCGCGCCAGCGCTCCTCCAGCTGGCTGATCGGCAACCGGACCAGATGGGAGTCCTGGGCATCCGGGCCGGTGTGGAGGCGGGAGTAGTCGCCCTGCGCCTCGACCCAGGTGACGTCGGCACGACTGACGAGGCGGGTCACACCGCCGAGCTCGACGGCGATCACGTCCTCCGCCGGACCGAGCGCGGCGGGCGCAGCGTCGGCGAGGCGACGTACGGCCTCACGGAGGCGCTCCTCGCGGACGGGCTTGAGCAGGTAGTCGACCGCGTGCAGGTCGAAGGCCTCGATCGCATGCTCGCTGTGGGCGGTGACGAAGACGATCGCCGGAGGCTCCTTGAAGCGGCCCAGGACCGCGGCGAGGTCCAGGCCGGACAGGCCGGGCATCGCGATGTCGAGGAAGACGGCGTCGACCGCGGCGCCGCGGAGGATCTCGAGGGCCGCGGTCCCCGACGCGGCGGTGAGGACGGAAGCGATGCGGGCGTCACGCGAGAGCAGCCAGGAGAGCTCGGCGAGGTTGGGCTCCTCGTCGTCGACCACCAGGACCGTCAGGCCGCTCACGGCCGGACTCCGCTGGCGAACTTGGGTACGCGGACGGTCACCTTGGTGCCCGCCTGGGGTGCGGTCTCCACGACCAGACCGTAGTCGTCGCCGAAGGTGGAGCGCAGCCGCTCGTCGACGTTGAAGAGGCCGACGGAGTCGAGGCTCGTGTCCCCGGCAAGGACGCGACGGATCCGCTCCGGGTCCTCGCCGACGCCGTCGTCCTCGACGACGAGGAGCGCCTCGCGATCGAGATCGCGGGCGCTGATGGTGACCGTGCCGCCCTCCGGCTTGGGCGCGAGGCCGTGGCGCACGGCGTTCTCGACGAGGGGCTGCAGGGAGAGCACCGGAATCGAGATGGGAAGGGTCTCCGGCGCGATCCGCAGCTCGACGCCGAGACGGTCGCCGAAGCGCGCCTGCTCCAGGACGAGGTAGCGACGGATCGAGCCGAGCTCCTCCTCGATCGTCGTGTAGTCGCCGAGGCGGCGGAAGGAGTGCCGCGTGTAGTCGGCGAAGTCGAGCAGCAGCTCACGCGCCCGGTCTGGGTCGGTGCGGACGAAGGAGGCGATCGCGGTGAGGGAGTTGTAGACGAAGTGCGGGCTGATCTGCGCGCGGAGCGCCCGGACCTCCGCCTCCATCAGCCGGCGACGACTGGCGTCCAGTTCGCCCAACTCGAGCTGGCCGCTCGCCCACGTCGCGACCTCGTCCGTGGCGCGCGCCAGGCCGGCGCTGCTCTCAGACGCATAGGCCTGCAGCGTGCCGAGAACACGGTCGTCGGAGACCAGGGGCGTCACGATCGCTGCCCGCAGCGTGCAGCCGGGCTGGGTGCAGACGAGGTCCTTGCGGTCGAAGACCAGCGTCTCGCCACGTTCGATCGCCACCGCGGCGAGGTCGGCCGCATGGGGCGCGTGGTGGTGGGCGGCCCCGTCCCACGCCAGGAGACGGTCGGTGTCGGTCAGGGCCAGGGCCGGCGTACCGAGGAGGGTGCGGAGGTGGCGCGCGGCCTTCTCCGCCGTCGTCTCGGAGAGGCCTTCACGCAGCGCGGGAGCCGCCAAGGAGGCGGTGTGGAGGGTGCGGAAGGTGGCGCGGTCGGCTTCGGACCCCAAATGCCTCCGTCCGCGCCGCACGATGAGAGTCTTGCACCATGACGCTCGTCGGAGCTCGCGTGCAGTGGCGCACCTGGGCCAACCTCATCACCCTCGTCCGGACGGTCGCCGCCATCGTGCTCGGTGTCGTCGCCATCGGACAGGACTCGGTGGCGATGCTCGCGATCGCGTACGGCGTCTACTGGGTCGGCGACTCCGCAGACGGCAATGCGGCGCGGATCCTCAAGCAGGAGACGCGGTTCGGTGCCACCTTCGACATCCTCTCGGACCGTGCGAACTCGAGCCTGCTGCTGGTGGGACTGCTCGGCATGCACCACGAGTTCGCGTGGCCGCTGGGCATCTACTTCTGCCAGTTCATGGTGATCGACCTGCTGCTCACCCTGAGCTTCCTGTACTGGCCGCTGGTATCGCCGAACCACTTCTACCGCGTCGACCGCACGGTCTACACGTGGAACTGGTCGGTGCCGGCCAAGACCGCCAACACCACCCTGCTCATCCTCCTGCTGCTGGCGAGCGACCAGTGGGGGCTGCCCGTCTGGGTGGTCTCGGTGGTCGCCGTCCTGCAGCTCGTGGTGAAGGTCGTCTCGGCCAGGCGCGTGTACGGGCTCATCACCGAGCTCGAGCGCAGTGAGGCCCTGGAGAGGGTCAGTGCGTGAAATCCTGATCGCGTGCCTCATCGCGGTGGGCACGGGGTGGGCCTCGGCCGTCATCCCGGTGATCAACGCGGAGGCCCTGGCGCTGGCGGGTGGTGCGGTCACCTCCGTCCACGGCGCGATCTTCGTGACACTGGCCCTCGCGATCGGCACGGTCTTCGGTAAGTGCACGCTCTTCCTCGGCGTCCGCACCGGCAAGAACGCCGTCGCACGCAAGCGCGCGATGGAGGCCGAGGAGGAGATCGAGCATCGGGACAAGGACGCGCCGCGCGGTCGGTGGGCCAAGCTCCGTGACCTCTTGATGGAGAACCTCGACCACCCGTGGCGCGGCCCGCTCGTGGTCTTCATCGGCGGCTCGGTCGGCATCCCGCCGCTCTTCATCACCGCCTCCGTGGCCGGTCTGTCGCAGATGCGGATCGTGCCGTTCGCGATCGCGGTCTTCACCGGCCGCTGGATCCGCTTCCTCGTGATCGCGATCCCGGCGGCCCTCGCCTTCCATCACTGAGGCGGCCCAGCCTCTCGCGTGACCTGAGTCACATGTGTAAAGATCCGGCTCATGGCACTCGGGAACCATGAACCCTCGTCGACTCCTCCCTCGAGCGGCGCGCGGACGGCGAAGCTGATCGCCGCCGGCGTCCTGATCCTCATTCCGATCGTGGCGCTGCTCGCGGTGCCGACGTACGCGAAGGACAGCCCGCGGCTGTGGGGCTTCCCCTTCTTCTTCTGGTACCAGTTCCTCTGGGTCTTCATCTGCTCCGGGATGACGTACGCCGCCTACCGGCTCGTCCTCTCCGCCAACCGTGAGAGGGCCGGCCGATGAGCGGGTCCGTGCCGCAGGTCCTGCCGCTGACCGCGGATCACGGCGTCAACGGCGCGGCTCTCACCGTCCTGATCGTGCTCTTCGCGCTCGTGACCGTCGCCGGCTTCATGGCGACGCGCTGGCGCCGGCCCGCGTCGATGGACTCCCTCGAGGAGTGGGGCCTGGGTGGCCGCTCGTTCGGCACGGTCGTCACGTGGTTCCTGTTGGGCGGCGACCTCTACACGGCCTACACGTTCGTCGCCGTCCCGGCCGCGATGTTCGCGACCGGCGCGGTCGCGGGCTTCTTCGCCGTGCCCTACACGATCATCCTCTACCCGATCGTCTTCGTCTTCATGGCGCGACTGTGGTCGGTGAGCCACCGCCACGGCTATGTCACGACCGCCGACTTCGTCCGCGGCCGGTACGACGCCCGCCCGCTCTCCCTCGCCGTCGCGGTCACCGGCTTCCTGGCCACCATGCCCTACATCGCGCTGCAGCTCGTCGGCATCCAGGCGGTCCTCGAGGTCGCCGGCCTGGGCGGCGGCGGCAACTGGTTCGTCAAGGACCTGCCCCTCTTCGTGGCCTTCGCGCTGCTCGCGGCCTACACCTACACCGCCGGGCTGCGCGCGCCCGCCGTGATCGCGGTGGTCAAGGACCTGCTGATCTACCTGGTCATCATCGTCGCGGTGATCTACCTGCCCCACCACGTCGGCGGCTGGTCGCACATCTTCGACTCGGCGCAGCAGAAGATGTCCACTGCCAATCCGGCGACGGGCAAGCCGGCCGGCACGTTCTTCTCGGTCGACGGGACGCACTGGGCCTATGCGACGCTGGCGCTCGGCTCGGCCCTCGCACTCTTCATGTATCCGCACTCGGTGACGGCCTCGCTGTCGTCCAAGAGCCGGAACACCGTCCGTCGCAATGCGGCCATCCTGCCGGCGTACTCCTTCCTGCTGGGCCTGCTCGCGCTGCTCGGCTGGGTGGCGATCGCGGCCGGCACGAAGCCGATCGGCCTCGACGGCAAGCCCAACGCCCAGCTCGTGATCCCGCAGCTCTTCGAGGACATGTTCCCGTCGTGGTTCTCCGGCGTCGCCTTCGCCGCGATCGCGATCGGTGCGCTCGTCCCGGCCGCGATCATGTCGATCGCCGCGGCCAACACGTTCAGCCGCAACATCTACAAGGAGTGGCTGAAGCCGAACGCGACCGTGACCGAGGAGGCGAAGGTCTCCAAGCTGATGTCACTGATCGTCAAGGTCTTCGCGCTCGGCTTCGTGCTGACGATGGACAAGCAGAACGCTCTGAACTTCCAACTGCTCGGCGGCATCTGGATCCTGCAGATCTTCCCGTCGGTGGTCTTCAGCCTCTACACCCGCTGGTTCCACCGCTGGGCGCTGCTCGCCGGCTGGGCGGTCGCGATGGTCTACGGCACGATCGCCGCCTACCGCGTGATCAACCCGACCACCGGCGGCCACTTCGGCGGCTCGCTCGCGGAGATCCCGGGCATCGGCGACATGGGCTACATCGCGCTCACGTCCTTCGTGCTCAACGTCGTCGTCGCAGTCGTGGGCTCGGCCATCCTCAACGCCGTCCACGTCTCCAACGGCGTCGATGCCACGTCGGTCGGCGACTACCACGCCGACGCCGGTGACCCGCGGGTCGACGAGGACCTCGCCGCGCACGCCGCGATCGACGACCCCTTCATCGACCCCGAGGGGGCGGTACGCCGGCCGTCGCCGTAAGTGAGCCCGTGAGGTCCGTGAGGCCGTGAGGGGAACGTGACGCACACCTGACGCCGCCATATCTGGGGTGTCACGCAGCGCGCTGAGGGTGGTCACCATGACCACCGTGCTGAACACCCCGACGGCCGAGGACACGCCGGCCAAGAAGCACCTGCTGACCAACTGGCGACCCGAGGACCCCGAGTTCTGGGAGTCGACCGGCCGTACGATCGCCCGCCGCAACCTGACGTGGTCGATCTTCTCCGAGCACCTCGGCTTCTCCGTCTGGGTGATCTGGAGCGTCTCCTCGGCGTTCCTGCTCTCCCAGGGCTTCAGCTTCACGCCGAAGCAGCTCTTCTTCCTCGTCGCGATCCCGAACCTCGTGGGCTCGCTGCTGCGGGTGCCCTACACGTTCGCCGTGCCGAAGTTCGGGGGTCGGACGTGGACGATGATCTCGGCCGGGCTGCTGCTCGTCCCGACGCTGTTGTTCGCGTATGCGGTCACGCAGCCGGGGACGCCGTACTGGGCCTTCTGCCTCATCGCCGCGACGGCCGGTCTCGG
The DNA here is from genome assembly GCF_020715565.1 of Nocardioides sp. Kera G14. Taxonomy (NCBI): domain Bacteria; kingdom Bacillati; phylum Actinomycetota; class Actinomycetes; order Propionibacteriales; family Nocardioidaceae; genus Nocardioides; species Nocardioides sp. Kera G14. The sequence goes on from NZ_CP085839.1 coordinate 78,154, forward strand.
TGGCGGCAACTTCGCCTCGTCGATGGCCAACATCAACTTCTTCTACCCCGCCAAGGAGAAGGGCAAGGCGCTCGGCATGAACGCCGCCGGCGGCAACATCGGCGTCGCGCTCATCCAGTTCCTGCTACCCGTCATCGTCGGTGGCGCGGGCATCTTCGGCCTGGTCAAGGCCTCGGCCGGTGGCATCCACCTCGAGCGTGCCGCCTTCCTGTACGCCGCCCTCGCGGTGTGCGGCGTGATCGGTGCCTTCTTCTTCATGGACGACATCGAGGGCATCGAGTCGCATCCTCGCGAGCAGCTCGCTGTGCTGAAGCACCGCCACGTTCAGGTGCTCTCACTGCTGTACGTCGGCACCTTCGGCTCCTTCATCGGCTACTCGTCGGCCATGCCGCTGCTGATCAAGGTCAACTTCTGGCGCCAGCCCGTCCCTGCTGTGGTGGGGATCGGGATCAACTTCGCCTTCTACGCCTTCCTCGGCGCTTTGGTCGGCTCGCTCGCCCGACCGCTCGGTGGCTGGCTCGCCGACAAGTACGGTGGCGGCAGGATCAGCCTCGCCTGCTTCGTCGGCATGATCGCCTCGACGCTCGGCATCCTCTTCTCGCTCTCGAAGTTGCAGACGCTGCCACCGGCGCCCACAGGTGACGCGCTCGCCAAGATCGCCGCCGATCCGAAGGCCTTCACGTTCCCGCAGGCTGCGGTCGACGCGGTGGCCAACAACCACGACGTCTTCCCGCTCTTCCTGGCCCTGTTCATCTGCCTCTTCTTCTTCAGCGGTGCAGGCAACGGGTCGCTCTACAAGATCATTCCTGCCGTCTTCCGCAACGAGGCGATCGACTCGACCGGCCAAGGCACGCCTGAGCGGGAGCTCTCACTGATCACCGCGGCCAAGAAGGCGTCGGCCTCCGCCGGCCTGATCGGTGCCATCGGTGCCATCGGTGGCTTCCTGATCCCGATCACCTTCAACAGCCCGTGGGTCACCGACCCGCTGGCTGCGACGAAGTCGGCGTTCTGGATCTTCACCGCCTTCTACGTGCTCTGCGCGGTCGTCACCTGGGCGTTCTACGTCCGCAGGAACGGCAAGCACGCGGGCATCTGAGCCTGCCGGTTTCTTTACCCGGAGGGAGTGGCTTCGGCCGCTCCCTCCGGGTGATTTTGTATGCCCGTACCACCGATAGCCCTTGCGTTCGATTGCTCGAACAGATAAGGTAGGCGCATGTCGCAAGCTGTAGACGCCGGATCCACCGAGAACATCCTCGGCCCCAGCAGCGGCATGCCCATCGACAACCCCCTCGCCATGATCGCCCTCACCAAACACTCCGCGAACATGGCCGAAATCGCCTCGCTGTTGCACACCCTCGACTGGACCCAGCAGCACCAGACCAACGACCCCGCGCACGCAGCCTCCGGTGACCGTGTCCACGACATCCCCCTGGCCGGCGACGGCACACCCTGGATCGACGAATCCGCCCTCATGGACCTCGCCGCCGAGACCGGCATGAACGACCACCAGGCACGCTCCTGGGTCGGTGATGCGCTGGAGCTCCACCACCGGTTGCCGAAACTCTTCTTCCGCCTCTACGACGAACAACTCCCCGTCTGGAAAGCACGCCTCGTCGCCCAGGCGAGCCGCGTCCTCACCGCCGAGGGTGCCGCGTGGCTCGACAAAGAACTGCACATGCGGTTCGAGAAGATCGGCCCCACCGCGTTGAAGCGGTTCATCGCCCATGCCATCGACCGCTTCGACCCCACAGAGGCAGCCAGGCGCGCCGACGCAGCCGCCGAGAACCGCAAGATCAACCTCCACCCCCAAGACCACGGCACCACCGACGTATTCGGATCCATGGACACCGCCGACGGCCTCGACCTCGAAGCAGCCCTCCAACAAGCCGCCGCCGACCTCAAGGAGCAAGGCTCCGACGAGTCGTTGGACGTCCGCCGCTCGAAGGCACTCGGTGTGATCGCCCGCCACTACCTCGCAGGCACGACGGCCGGTGCCGTCACACGGACCGTGAACCTCTACGTCCACGCCGACAGCCAGGGGCAGTTCACCACCGAAGGCGGCACCGGCCTCACCACCCTCACCCAGGTCCGCGAGTGGTGCACCGCCTCCAACACCAAGATGGCCGTCCGCCCCGTGATCGACCTCAACACCAACCTCCGGCGCGCCGGCTACGCCCCCAGCGAGACCCTGCGCGAGCAGGCGATCCTGATCGACAAGACGTGCGTGGCGCCGAACTGCGAACGCAACGCCCGGTCAGCCGATCTGGATCACATCGAGCCCTATGACAAAGATCATCCGGACCGCGGCGGACCCACATCGTCGGAGAACCTCGGCTGCCTGTGCCGGTACCACCACCGGATGAAGACCTTCACCGACTGGACCTACACCAAACTCGAACCCGGCTACTACCTTTGGCGATCTCCTGAAGGCAGGCACTACCTACGCACACCGGCGGGCACGAACACGCTCCGGTGAGGCTGTGAGGAGTCGGTGACGGTCCGGAGACCCATCGCTAACCCGCGCCGTCGATGGCGAGGCGAGGATGGGGTCGATGGTTGACACACACTGCCCCTACTGCTCGCTCCAGTGCGGGATGTCCCTGCAGCGCAAGGGCCTCGCGCTGGAGGTGGCGGCGCGGCCGGACTTCCCCGTCAACGAGGGGGCGCTGTGTCGGAAGGGCTGGACCGCCGCTGGTCTTCGCGGGTCGCGCGAGCGGATCACCTCGCCAATGGTGCGCTCGCGTTCGACGGGTGAGTGGAGTGCAGCGTCATGGGACGAGGCGCTCGACCTGATCGCGGACCGCCTTATGACGTTGAGGTCTGAGCACGGCGCTGATGCCAACGCGATCTTCGGTGGCGGTGGTCTGACCAACGAGAAGGCCTACCAGCTCGGCAAGTTCGCCCGCATTGCACTGGGCACGGCGATGATCGACTACAACGGCCGTTGGTGCATGTCGTCCGCGGCGTCGGCGGGCAACCAGGCCTTCGGCGTGGACCGCGGCCTGCCCTTCCCCCTGGCCGACGTCGAGCAGGCGGATGTCGTGGTGCTCGTCGGCTCCAACCTCGCCGAGACGATGCCACCGGCCGCGCGGCACCTCGACCGCCTCCGGGAGCGTGGCGGCAAGGTCGTGGTCATCGACCCTCGTCGTACGCCGACCGGCGACCGTGCCGACCTCTTCCTGCAACCCGTGCCGGGCACGGATCTCCCACTGGCACTGGGGATACTCCACTTGATCGACGCTGCAGGAGGGGTTGACGAGGCCTATGTCGCCTCCCGGGCTGTGGGGTTCGACGAGGCCCGCACGGCCGCCGCTGAGTGGTGGGAGGAACGCGTCGAGCGGGTCACCGGCATCCTCGCCTCGGAGGTGCGCCAGCTCGCCGAGCTGATGATGTCGTCGAAACGCGTGATGGTGCTGACCGCCCGCGGTGCCGAGCAGCATGCCGACGGCACGGCCACCGTGCTGGCCTGGATCAACGTCGTGCTCGCCCTGGGGCTCCCCGGGAGGCCGTACGCCGGCTACGGCTGCCTCACCGGCCAGGGCAACGGACAGGGTGGTCGCGAGCACGGCCAGAAGGCCGACCAGCTTCCCGGTTACCGGATGATCGACGATCCCGCGGCACGCGCGCATGTCGCCTCGGTGTGGGGCGTCGCGCCGGAATCCCTTCCCGGCAAGGGGTTGTCGGCCTACGAGCTGCTCTCCGCGCTGGGCACCGAGCAGGGCCCGAAGTCGCTGATGGTCTTCGGCTCGAACCCGGTCGTCTCCGCCCCGAACGCCCTCGCCGTGACGGAGCGGCTGCAGGCGCTCGACCTGTTGGTGGTCGCGGACATCGTCATGTCAGAGACCGCGGCACTCGCTGACGTCGTACTCCCGATCACGCAGTGGGCCGAGGAGAGCGGCACGATGACGAACCTCGAAGGGCGGATCATCCTTCGCCAGAAGGCGATCACACCCCCGGCGGGGGTGAGGTCCGACCTCGACATCATGGCCGGCCTGGCCGAGAGGCTGAAGGCGCCGGGTGCCTGGTCGGTCGAGCCGGAGGTGGTCTTCGACGAGCTCCGGTTGGCGAGCAAGGGCGGCAAGGCCGACTACAGCGGCGTCACCTACGACCGGATCCGCACGGAGAACGGCCTCTTCTGGCCGGTCCCGACGCTTGATGACGGGGACCATCCCGGCACCGAGCGGCTCTTCGCCGAGTCGTTCTTCCACGCCGACGGTCGCGCCCGCTTCGTGCCGGTCGAGTGGCACGGCGTCGCTGAGGAGATCGACGCCGACTTCCCGCTCCACCTGACGACCGGCCGCGTCCTGTCGCAGTACCAGTCGGGCGCCCAGACCCGCCGGATCCGCGACCTCCCCGACGAGGGCGCCTTCGTCGAGCTCCACCCGATGCTCGCCCTGCGCCTCGGCGCGCATGACGGCGAGCCCCTCACGCTCAGCACGAGACGCGGCACGATGCAGGCACCCGCCAAGATCGTCGACACCATCCGCCCAGACACGATCTTCGTCCCCTTCCACTGGATCGGCGCCAACAAGCTCACCCTCGACACCCTCGACCCCAGCTCCCGCATGCCCGAGTTCAAGGTCTGCGCGGCTGCTGTGAGGGCGTGAGCAGAAAGTGACACACCCCTGACACCTACGGGTCGGGAGTGTTACGACGGCCGCACACCATGGAGTTGTGACTGAGCGGATCGTGATCGTGGGCAACGGCATGGCTGCCGTGCGCCTTGCGGAGCGGTTGGTCTCGAGGCGCGACGCGAGCCGGCGCGACCTGCAGATCACTGTCGTGGGGGACGAGCCGCACGCGCCGTACAACCGGATCCTGCTCAGCGCCGTGCTGGAGGGGACGCACCGGCCCGAGGCGATCACGCTGCGCAACGGCAACTGGTTCGCGGCCCACGGGATCGACCTACGACTCGGCATGCGGGTGGTCGACATCCACCGTGACCGCAAGGTGATCGAGCTCGCCGACCGCAGCGAGATTCCCTACGACAAGCTCGTCCTCGCCACCGGTGCGATCCCCACACTGCCGCCGATCCGCGGGCTGGTGCAGCGCGACGGCAACCTGCACCCGAAGGTGCACGCGTTCCGCAGCCTCGACGACTGCGGCCGACTCCTCGCTGAGGTTTCGACAAGCTCAACCAACAGGGGACCTCAGACGGCGATCGTCATCGGCGGCGGCCTGCTCGGCCTGCAGGTCGCGCGTGCCCTCTCCATCCGCGGACTTCGAGTCGAGATCATCGAGGGCGCCGAGTCGCTGCTCCACTCCCACGTCGACGAGGCCGCCGGCGCCGTGCTCAAGCGCAGCCTCACGAAGCTCGGCACCGAGGTCTACACCGGTGCGCGAGCCATCCGGATCGACGACAACGGCCTCCAGCTCGACAACGGCTTCACGCTCGACGCGGACCTCTTCGTCCTCACCGCCGGCGGTCGTCCGAGCGTCAACCTCGCCCGCCGCGCCGGCCTCGAGATCCGCCGGGGCATCGTCATCGACGACACCTTGGCAACGACGGATGAAGACATCTTCGCCATCGGCGACTGTGCGCAGCACGACGGTCGGACGACCGGCTTCGTCCCGCCGGCCTGGGAGCAGGCCGCGATCCTTGCGGCGAGGCTCACCGGCGGCGAGAAGCAGTACGACGGCCACCGGATCGTCGCGCGCCTCCGCGCCACCGACCTCGACGTCGCCGTCCTCGGCGACCCGCAGCACGCCGCGACGGAGCCCGGCGCCGAGGTCGTCAAGGTCTCCAACCCGATCAAGGGCACCCACAAGCTCCTCGTCCTCGACGACGGCGTGATCACCGCCGCCACGCTCGTCGGCGACCTCTCCCAGGTCGGCCTGATCACCCAGGCGTTCGACCGCGGAACCCGGCTCGCGGAGGGCGAGCCGGGACTCCTTCTCACGGGTCCCCGCAGCATCGCGGGGTCTTCGGACGCGTCGCCGGTGCAGTCGTTGCCCGACGACGCCGAGATCTGTGCCTGCGCCGGTGTCAGTGCCGGCCGGATCCGGGCCTGCTCCTCGCTCGACGACGCGCGTGAGCAGACCCGAGCGACCACCGGGTGCGGCGGGTGCCGCTCGGTCGTCGAGCAACTCCTCGCCCCCGCACGAGTGAAAGAGATCGCGTGATGAGCCCTGAGTACCGCAAGCGCATCGTCGTCATCGGACACGGCATGGTCGGACACCGCTTCGTCCAGGCCGCCATCGAGCGTGGTCTGACCGAGACCCACGACATCGTCATCCTCGGGGAGGAGCCGCGGCCGGCGTACGACCGCGTCGCGCTCACCTCGTGGTTCGAGGTCGGCGACAAGGCCCTCTCCTTCCTTCCCGAGGGGGAGTACGACGACCCGCGTGTCTCCTTGAGGCTCAACGCCGAAGTGGTCGCCATCAGCCCGAGGCACCGCATCGTGACGCTGGCCAACGGTGAGGACCTCTCCTACGACGAGCTCGTGATGGCCACCGGTGCGGCGCCGTTCGTGCCGCCCGTGCCGGGCCGCGAGCTGGGGAACGTCTTCGTCTACCGCACGATCGACGACCTCGACGCCATCCGTAAGGCAGCGCGCAAGGCCAGGACGGGTGCGGTCATCGGTGGTGGCCTCCTCGGCCTCGAGGCCGCGAATGCCCTGCACCAGCTGGGTCTTGAGACTCACGTCGTGGAGCTCGCGCCGCGGCTGATGGCCGTCCAGGTCGACGACACCGGCGGCAGGACGCTGACCCGGCACATCGAGAAGCTCGGCATCACCACCCACACCGGAGCGATGACCGAGGCGATCCTCGCTGACAGGTCGGGCACGCGGGTCGGCAGCCTGGCGCTCAAGGACCGCAACGCCCTCGACGTCGACATCGTCGTCTTCTCTGCCGGCATCCGGCCGCGTGACGCCCTCGCCCGCGCCGCCGACCTTCAGGTGGCCGAGCGCGGCGGCATCCTCGTCGACGAGCAGTGCCGCACGATCTCCGACGAGCACATCTGGGCGATCGGTGAGTGCGCCGCACCCGGCGGTGTGATGTACGGCCTGGTCGCTCCCGGCTACTCGATGGCCGAGGTCGCGGTCGACGCACTGGTCCGGGGTGGCGACACGGAGGCCGCCTTCACCGGCGCCGACATGTCCACGAAGCTCAAGCTTCTCGGCGTCGACGTCGCCTCCTTCGGTGACGCCCACGGCACCACGCCCGACTCGCTCGAGCTCGTCTTCCACGACGCCGTGGCCGGCATCTACAAGAAGCTCGTCGTCACGGAGAACTCCGACGGTTCCTACCGTCTGCTCGGCGGCGTGCTGGTCGGCGACGCGTCGGCGTACGGCCTCCTGCGTCCCATGGTCTCCAGTGGCCTCGCGCTGCCGGAGAACCCCGAGGAGCTGATCCTGCCCGCCTCCACCGGAGCCGGCGCCCACATCGAGCTGCCCGACGAGGCGCAGGTCTGCTCCTGCAACGACGTCAGCAAGGGCGACATCAAGCACGCTGTCGACAACGGCTGCGAGACCGCCGGTGATGTCACCCGTGAGACCAAGGCCGGCGCCACGTGCGGCTCCTGCAAGGTCCAGGTCAAGAAGATCGTCGAGGACCACTTCGCGGCGCAGGGCAAGACGGTCGACAAGAGCCTCTGCCAGCACTTCCCCATCACTCGTGCCGAGCTCTTCGACGTCGTGCTCATCCACGGCTACACGACCTTCGACCAGATCATCGAGGCGCACGGCCGCGGCCGCGGCTGCGACATCTGCAAGCCCACCGTCGCCTCGATCCTCGCGAGCCAGCTCAACGGGCACGTCCTCGCCCGCGAGAACCGGACGCTGCAGGACACCAACGACTTCGCGCTCGCCAACATGCAGCGCAACGGCACTTACTCCGTCGTCCCGCGCATCCCGGGCGGCGAGATCACGCCGGAGAAGCTGATCGTCATCGGTGAGGTCGCGCGCGACTTCGGGCTCTACACGAAGATCACCGGCGGGCAGCGGATCGACCTCTTCGGCGCGCGCCTCGAGCAGCTTCCCCTTATTTGGCGGCGGTTGGTCGATGCGGGCATGGAGTCCGGCCACGCCTACGGCAAGTCGCTGCGCACGGTGAAGTCCTGCGTCGGCTCGACCTGGTGCCGGTACGGCGTCCAGGACTCGGTCGGCCTCGCCATCATGCTCGAGCTCCGCTACCGCGGGCTGCGCAGCCCGCACAAGCTCAAGGGCGGCGTCTCCGGGTGTGCCCGCGAGTGCGCCGAGGCGCGCGGCAAGGACTTCGGCGTCATCGCCACGGAGAAGGGCTGGAACCTGTACGTCGGCGGCAACGGTGGCGCCATCCCGGCCCACGCGCAGCTGCTGGCGGGCGACCTCTCCACCGAGGAGCTTGTGCGCTATCTCGACCGGTTCCTCATGTACTACATCCGCACCGGCGACCGACTCCAGCGCACCTCCACCTGGATCGACTCCCTCGACGGTGGCCTCGACCGGGTGCGTGAGGTCGTCATCGACGATGCGTTGGGTCTCGGGTCCGAGCTCGAGGCGGCGATGGCGCAGCACGTCGACTCCTACTTCGACGAGTGGGCCGCCACCCTCGAGGACCCCGACAAGCTGCGTCGCTTCGTCTCCTTCGTCAACGCGACCGAGACGCCCGACCCCTCGATCTCCTTCGGCACGCTGCGGGACCAGATCGTCCCCGTCGACTCCGACGGCCAGGTGAACCTCGGCACCGCGATTCCCGTCGGAGCCCCCGCCGGCTTCGTCGGCGCACCGGCAGGAGCAGAGCGATGACCTCGGTCTGCCCGGTCGAGGCGATCGATCCCGAGTCGGGCGTCGCCGCGCTCGTCGGGGGCGAGGCGGTCGCCGTCTTCCGGACGAAGGACGACCACTTCTACGCCATCTCCAACTACGATCCGTTCGGTCGCGCCTCAGTCCTGTCGCGCGGCATCGTCGGGACACGCACCGTGGGTGATGAGGAGGTGCCCTTCGTGGCTTCGCCGCTGCTCAAGCAGGCCTTCGACCTGCGTACGGGCGTCTGCCTGGACGACCCGGCGGTCACCGTGCCGACGTACGACGTCGTGGTGAGCGACGGCCTCGTGCTGGTCGGAGACAGAGTTGGCTGATCGCCCCCTCGAGGGCTTCCGGATCGGCGTGACCGCAGCCCGCAAGGCGGAGGAACAGGTCGCGCTGCTGGAGCGCCGCGGAGCGTCGGTGGTGTGCGCGCCGGCGCTGTCGATGGACCCCAACCGGGTCGACGATGCCGCACTCCGGGAGAGCACCGAGGAGGTGCTCGGCCAGCGGGTCGACATGCTCCTGGTGACGACGGGGATCGGCATGAAGGCGTGGTTCGCGAAGGCCGAGGAGTGGGGCCTCGCCGAGCGCCTGACCGCCCATCTCAACGAGGCCGAGATCCTCGCCCGCGGCCCCAAGTCGGTCGGCGCACTGCGTCGTTTCGGCCTGCGCGAGCTGTGGGCGCCGTCATCCGAATCCTTCGACGACGTCCTCGAGCACCTGCGCGGCCGCGACCTGACCGGCAAGCGGATCGTGGTGCAGGAGCACGGCCAGTCGCTCTCGATGGTCGCGCACGCGCTGCGGCGCCAAGGTGCCGAGGTCGTCTCCGTCGTCGTCTACCGGGTCGAGCCCGCTGCGGACCCCGGGCCGATGTTCGGGCTCGTCGAGCTGATCGCCGGCCGTGAGCTCGACGCCGTCACCTTCACCTCCGCGCCCGCGATCGCCGCGCTGATGCAGGTCGCCGGCTCGATGGGCCTGCGCGACGAGGTCGTCGCGGCCTTCCAGGCCGACGTGGTCGCCTCCTGCGTGGGGCCGGTCGCAGCGGCCGCCTTCGACCTGTGGGGCGTACCGACGATCTGGCCCCCCGACCGTTATCGCCTGGTGGCGATGGTCAACCAGCTGGAGGCCGAGCTGCCCTCACGTCGCGCCGGCCTCTCCATCGAGCTCCTCGGCGGCCATCAGCTGCTGCTCCACGGCGAGGAGGTGCTGCTCGACGGCGCCGAGGTGAAGCTCTCCGCCGCACCACTCGCCGTGCTCAACGCGCTGGTCGCCAACCCCGGCAACGTGGTCTCCCGGCCTGCCCTGCTGGCGATGCTGCCCAGCGGGACGGCCGGCTCCGAGCACGCCGTCGAGATGGCGGTGGCCCGCCTCCGCTCCGCTCTCGGGACGCGGGCGATCCAGACGGTGGTGAAGCGCGGCTACCGGTTGGCCGTGGCGCCGTGACCCAGCTCATCACCGTCGCCCACGGCACCCGGCATGCGACCGGCAACCAGATCGCGTCGGAGCTTGCCCGGCTGGCGGGCGAGCGGCTCGCGATGGAGTCGACGTCGTCGTACGTCGAGCTCTGCGCGCCTCTCTTCGCGGATGTGATGGCGGGCGCGTCCGGGGATGTGGTCGCGGTGCCGCTGCTGCTCTCGCGCGGCTATCACGTGGCCGTCGACCTCCCGGCGGCGGTTCTCGCGGCAGGAAACACCGGACTCGACGGCAGGAAAGCCCGGACTCGGCGGGAGGAAAGCCCCGATTCGGTGGTGCTGGCGCCGCCGCTCGGACCGCACCCGCTCCTGGCCCGCGCCCAGGCGTCACGCCTGATCGAGGCCGGCGCCACGCCCGGGGAGTCGGTGGTGATGATCGCCGCCGGCTCGCGTGACCCGCGTGCGGCCGAGGACCTCGCTGTCGCCGCCGACCTGCTCACCGGGATCTGGGGCGCTCGCGTTCGGGTCGCCGTGCTCAGCGGTGAGGGCGGCCGTCCGGCCGAGGTGATCGAGCCCGGCGACGTCGTCTCCACCTACCTGCTCAGCCCCGGTCACTTCGCCACCCGCGCCGCCGAGGAGGCCCGTGCCTCCGGTGCCACCATCGTCGCCGACGTGCTCGGTGTGCACCCGCTCGTCGTCGAGCTCATCTGCGAGCGGGCGACCAAGGCCCAGCCAGTGAGGTTGTGAGAACAAGTTCACCGTGCCGGGTCTGCATCCGCCGAGCGCCGGCAACAGCCCGCGCGGAACGTGAGGCCATGGACAAGGAACTTCTCACCGAAAGCCTCGTCCTGGTCGATGGCCAGGAAGAGGCGCTGACGCCCCGCTTCTACGAGATCCTCTTCACGCGCTACCCCCAGGTGCGTCCGATGTTCTCTGCTGACATCGCCCCGCAGGCCAAGATGCTTCGCAGCGCCGTGCTCGCGGTCCTCGACAACCTCGACGACTCCGTCTGGCTCACCGACACCCTCGGTGCCCTCGGTGCGAAACACTCCGGCTGGGGCGTCACGCCCCCGATGTACGACGCCGTCGCCGAGTGCATGATCGCCGCCATGGAGGAGCTCGGTGGCTCGGCGTGGACGCCGGCGATGACCGCGGAGTGGACCGGTGCCCTCGGCGCCGTCGCCTCGCTCATGCTGGCCGGCGCCGAAGGCGTCGCCGAGCCGGATGCCGAAGGTGTCGCCTGACGTGCGTGCCGTCGTCGACTCCAAGGGCAGCCTGCTCGGGCTGCTCTGCCTCAAGCGGCACCACCGCGGGTTCTGCAGTGACGCCGACGTCGCGCAACGCCGCGCGGCTCAGTGCCAGGTGAAGAGCTTGACCTCGCCGGTGTCGGGGTCGTCGTAGCCGGTCAGCACGCGGGGGAGGGCGACGGCGGTGTTGTCGGGCTCCTCCTCGACCGGCTGGGGAGCTGAGGAGGAGATCAGCGTCGTGGGCATCGGCGGCGTGACGGGTCGCTTCTCGGTGACGGCGGCTCGGTAGGCGTGGCAGATGTAGGGCAGGCGCATGCCGCCGGTGCCACGGCCGTAGTCGTTGTACAGGCTCTCGACCTGGCTGCGGACCGCAGCGCGGTCCTCGTCCGTGGCGGTGGCCTGGGCCGAACGGCTCAGGGCGAGGGAGACGAGCATCTCCTTGTCGACCTCGTGCCAGAAGTTGAAGGTCTCGTGCAGGGTGCCGGCGAAGTAGCCCGACTCCTCGAGCAGCTCCGACGGGTCGTCGTGAGCCGTGTTGCCGATGATCGTGGCGAACTTCCGCACCCAGGGGATCGAGCGGTCGAACTCGTTCCAGGCGAGCGCGAGATGGCCGCCGGAGCGCAGCACGCGAGCGATCTCCGGCAGCGCACGCTCGAGGTCGAACCAGTGGAACGCCTGGGCCGCCATGACGACATCGACGGACTGGTCGGGCACGGGGAGCTGCTCGGCGACGGCCTTGGTCGCGCGTACGTCGGGCAGGTGGGCGGACAGGCGGTCGAGCATCGCGTCGTCGGGGTCGGTCGCGAAGACGTGATAGCGCTGCTCGACCAGGGCGCGGGTGAGCTTGCCCGTGCCGGCGCCGAGCTCGAGCACGGAGACGAACTCGGTGCCGGGGCGACCGACGAGCCAGGTCACCGCGTCGGCGGGATAGTCGGGTCGGCCGTGGTCGTAGGCGTCGGCGACCGAACCGAACGAGCGCGCGGGGTCAGCCATGTGGATCAGGTTAGCCTTGCGCACCGTGACTGATCCGCTGGCGCGACTCGTGTCTCTCGAGGGAGTGGCGAGTGCGTACGCCGCCACCCGTGACGGCATCGACGTGATGCTTCGGGACCGTGGCCTGCGGAGGACGACGCCCGAGCAGACGGCCGAGTCGCTGCTGCGCGGAGCGCAGGCGTCCGCGGCCCTCGAGGACTCCGAGTCGACGCTGGACGAGGTGCGTGACGGGGCTGGTGATGCGGTGGCCCGCGATGCCGTCAGGGTGTCGACGGAACTGCTCGCCCTGGTGCCGGTGCTCAGGACCGCGCCGTTGCAGGCCTTCGCGCGCCTGCACGCCCTGGCCGCCAAGGGCACGCTCGCCGACGAGGAGCTCGGCCGGCCACGCTCCGCCGAGGCGGCAGGACGACTCCGCGGTCTCTCAGAGCTCCTGCTCGCCCCGACCACGGCACCGGCGCTCGTCGTCGCCGCGATCGTCCACGCCGACCTCATGACGGTCGCGCCCTTCGGCTCCCACAACGGGCTCGTCGCCCGCGCGGCTGAGCGGCTCGTCATGGTCGCCCGTGGCGTCGACGAGAAGTCGCTCACCGTGCCGGAGGCGGGCCATCTGACGCATCGGGCGGAGTATGAGAGCAACCTCCGGGGCTATGCGAGCGGTGGCCAGGCCGGCATACACGCGTGGCTGCTCTATGGCGCCGAGGCGTTCGCGGCAGGGGCCGAGGCGAGCCCGCTCAGAGCCTGAGAGCACGAGGTCCCGAAATGAGCCGGTGGCACCCGGCTCATGAGCCGGGTGCCACCTTCACTTCACGCGTCCATCGGGTTACCAAGCGTGCACTTGTCCTATTGCTGCTGTGCAGTTGTCTGTCCGCATCGCCGCAGCGTCCTCAAAGAAGGAACGATCACCGCGTGGGTACCTGACCGCGTGTGGCCTGTTGACTTTTCTGTCTGCAGGAACAGGTCTACGCCTCTGCGCGGGGGAGAACAAGGGTTGATCTTCCCCTTGCGGCGGAGGAAGGTGGATGGGTTGCCCCGACCGGGTCCATCAGGCGCCTATGCGCCGCCGGCGGGCGTTGGCCCAGAGCACTCCGCCGGCCACGACCACGCCGCCGACGGCGAGCGCCGCGAGGGTCGGCTTGGCGGGCGGCATCGGCAGGGTGGAGCGCAGTGCGACCGGCTTGGTGAAGACGAGGATCGGCCAGCCCTTCTCGTTCGCGATCCGGCGCAGCTCCTTGTCGGGGTTGACCGCGAAGGGATGCCCGACCTCCTCGAGCATGGCGAGATCGGTCATCGAGTCGGAGTAGGCGAAGGACTCTGCGAGGTCGTATCCGTTCGTCTCCGCAAGGGCCCGGATGGCGGTGGCCTTGTTCTCGGCGTACGCGTAGAAGGTGATCTCACCGGTGTAGCGGCCGTGCTCGTCGATGCCCACGCGGGTGGCGATGACGTGGTCGGCGCCGAGCATCTCGCCGATCGGCTCGACGACCTCGGTGCCGGAGGCGGAGACGATGACGACGTCGCGGCCGGCCGCCTTGTGGTCCTCGATCAGCTGCACGGCCTCGTCGTAGACGAGCGGGTCGACGATGTGGTGGAGCGTCTCGGCGACGATCTCCGTGACGGTGGCGACGTCCCAGCCGGTCACCAGCTCACTCATGAACTGGCGCATCTCCTCCATCTTGTCGTGGTCGGCACCGCCCAGGACGTACATGAACTGGGTGTAGGCACTGCGCAGGAGGGCGCTCCGGCTGATCAGGCCACCGGCCTGGAAGGGGCGTGAGAACGCGAGCGTGCTCGACTTGGCGATGATCGTCTTGTCGAGGTCGAAGAACGCTGCTCCGGGTGCGTTGCCCACATCAGCATCGTAAGGGGCCGGCGCTTCTCCACAGCCGGGACTTCGGTCACGGTTATCCCCAACGTTCGGGTGAGGCCCGGCAACCGATCGGTGGACCCCGGGAGTCTTCCGGCCATGACCGGACAGGCCCTTCTCGTCACCCGCGACTCCTCCCTGCGTGAGGAGCTCACGCGCCTCGCCGCTGCGGCCGGCGCGCCCGTCGTCTCTGCGCCGGACAGTGGCGCCGCGTTGCGGGCCTGGGGCGCGGCCGGCTTGGTGCTGGTCGGTGGTGACCTCGCCTCGGAGGTCGCGGCGGCTGCTCCGCCGCGTCGCTCGCGGGTTGGTCTGGTGACGTGGGGCGCCCAGCCCGACGGGCTCTTCCGTGCTGCCGTCGACCTCGGTGCCGAGAGCGTCATCGAGCTCCCCGAGGGCGCCGGGTGGCTGACGGAGCTGATGGGCGACCTCGGTGAGGACCGACCGGCGCGGGGTCTCGTCCTCGGTGTGGTGGGCGGCTCCGGCGGGGTGGGTGCGACCACGGTGGCGTGCGCTCTGGGGCAGATGGCCGGACGGCCGTCGGCGGTCGTGGACCTCGATCCGCTGGGGCCCGGCCTGGACCGTGTGCTCGGCATGGAGGAGCTCGGCGGGATCCGGTGGGCCGATCTGGGCACGAGCAGCGGTCGCCTCAACGCCCGCGCGCTGCGCGAGGCGATGCCGCATCGCGACGGGCTGGCGGTGCTGACCTTCCGCGGTACCGAAGGGGGCGTGGACCGGGTCGCCGTGCGTGAGTGCCTCGCGGCCGTACGCCGGGGCCACGACACCGTCGTCATCGACCTGCCTCGCACAGGAGGTGAGATGTGGGACGAGGTGGTGCCTCGGTGTGGCGTGGTGCTCGTCGTGGTGGAGCCCACGGTGACCGGTGTGGCCTCGGCCTCGCGTGTGGTCGCTGCTCTGCCCGATCGGGGCCGGGCGCGGCTGGTCGTCCGGTCCGGCGGAATCTCGCCGGACGCCGTGGCGCGGGCGCTGGATGTCTCGTGCGTGGCCGTGCTGCCGACGTACAAACGGGTCGGCGAGTCGATCGACCTGGGCTTCGGGCCGGTCCGCTCACGCAGCGAGCGGATCGCCCGGGCGATGCGGGGGATCCTCAGCGAGGTCGCGGCGTGAGCGTCTCCGCAGTCGGGCGGGAGCTCGCCGCCGAGGTGATCGACGAGGTGCGCAACTGGCTGGCGCGCTCGCCCGGAGAGCTGACGCCACACCGGGTGGCTGCGGCGCTGCGTGCCTCGGGACGTCCCGTCGGCGATGCCACGGTGCTGATGGTCTACGAGGAGCTGCGTCGCGAGATCGTCGGCGCCGGTGTGCTGGAGCCGCTGCTGCGACTCCCGGGCGTCACGGACGTGCTGGTCAACGGACCCGACGCCGTGTACGTCGACCGCGGCTCCGGCCTCGAGGAGACCGAGGTCGTGTTGCCGGACGAGGCTGCCGTGCGCAGGCTCGCCCAGCGTCTTGCGGCTGGGGCTGGTCGCCGGCTCGATGATGCGTCTCCGTACGTCGACGTGCGACTGGGTGACGGGACTCGGCTCCATGCCGTCCTGTCTCCCCTGGCCCGTCCGGGGACGGTGATCTCGCTGCGCGTCCCGTCGCGTCGTGCCTTGCCACTGTCGTCGTCGGTGCCGGCCGCGCTGATGCCGGTGGTCTCGGCGCTGGTCTCGCGGCGCCTCGCCTTCCTCGTGAGCGGGGGCACGGGGTCGGGGAAGACGACGCTGCTGTCCTCCATGCTCGGGTTGGTTCCCGCCTCGGAGCGGCTCGTGATCGTGGAGGATGCCTCGGAGCTACGGCCGGTGCACCCCCATGTCGTCGGGCTCGAGGCTCGGCCGGCGAACATCGAGGGTGCCGGACTCGTCACCGTGCAGACCCTGGTCCGGCAGGCGCTGCGGATGCGTCCTGATCGCCTGGTGATCGGCGAAGTGCGCGGAGCGGAGATCGTCGACCTGCTCGCCTCGCTGAACACCGGACACGAGGGCGGCTGCGGGACGCTGCACGCCAACTCGGCCCTGGAGGTGCCGGCGCGGGTCGAGGCTCTGGCCTTGGCCGCCGGTCTCGGGCGGGAGGCGGCGCACTCGCAACTGGCCGCCGGGCTCGACGTCGTGCTGCACGTCTCGCGAGCGACGCGGCAGGTGTCGCAGGTGGCCGTGCCGGTGCGCGGTCGTGACGGACTGGTGGCGATGTCGCTGGCTCTCTCCGTCGGCGACGACGGGGGCGTGGTCGAGGGGGCCGGCTCCGGCGTGCTGGCCGAGGTGCTGGAGCGATGAGCCCTGCTCTCCTGGTGGCGGTGGTCGCGGCAGCCTGTGCCGGCGCGCTGCTCGTGCGGGTTCCGGTGGCGGTCGGGCTCGGCACCGTCACTCGTACGGGTCCTGGTTCAGGACGGTTCAGGCTGTGGCTCGTCGTGCCCGTCGGAGCCTTCGCGTTGGTGGTCGCGCCACGCGTGGGTGTCCTCGTGGTGCTCGGTGCTGCCGTCGTGCTGGTGGGGTGGCGGATGCTCGGACGACGCCGTGAGGCGCGTCTGGCCGCGGTCACGTCGGCGCGTCTCATCGAGTCGTGCGAGCAGCTGGCCGGCGAGTTGGCGTCGGGGCAGCCTCCTGCGAGCGCCCTTGCCCGGGTGGCACGCGAATGGCCCGTCCTGCAGGAGGTCGCCGAGGCGGAGCGGGTGGGTGGCGACGTACCGACCGTGTTGCGGGCGCTCGGTGCCTCCGTCCCCGGCGCGAGCAGGCTCCGCGTGGTCGCGGCGGCCTGGCAGGTGGCGGCGCACACCGGGCAGGGGCTGGCCGAGGCACTGGATGCCGTGGCCGTCGACCTCCGTGAGGAGGCCCGGACCAGGCGGGTCGTCGACGGGGAGCTCGCCTCGGCACGCGCCACGGCTCGGCTGGTCGCGGGGTTGCCGGTCGCGGCCCTGCTGGTGGGGTCGGGAGTCGGCGGGAGCCCGTGGCACTTCCTGTTCGGCACGCCCGTGGGGTTGATGTGTCTCGCCGGTGGTCTGGCGCTCGGCGGGCTGGGTGTGTGGTGGATCGAGGCGATCGCGCGAGGGGTGTCGGGATGAGCATCCTCACGGTGGCTCTCCTGGCTGGCTCCGCTGCAGCACTGGTGCCACCGGTGGGACCGTCGTCGGCCCTCGCTACCCCGACCTGTCCCACCGTAGACGCGGCGCGGGCGGACGACCCCACGGCCTCCTCCTGGATGGTGCGGTTCCGGCTGGGTCTCAGCGGCGCCGCCGGGGTCGGTGTCTGGGTGTTCTTCGGGGGACCGGTCGGCACGGTGCTGGCGCTGCTCGGGGCTGTGGCGTGCTGGGTCTTCATCGGGCGGGCGGAGCCGGAGTCGGTGCGGCGTCGCCGGGCGGAGGTGCGGGCGGATCTGCCGGTGCTGGTGCGGCTGATCGCGAGTGGACTGCGGTCCGGTCTGGCGGCGAGTGACGCGGCGCTGGCGGCTGCCGCTGCGCTTCCGGGTGCTGCCGGTTCGACTCTTGGGACGTTGCTCGCTCCGCTGAGGCTCGGTGGTGATCCGGCGGAGGTGTGGCGGCGGATGAGTGTCGAGCCAGGGCTGGCACCGCTGGGGCGCTCGCTGTTGCGGGCCCATGAGTCGGGCTCGTCGGTCGCTGCGGTGATCGACCGGCTCGCGGACGAGCTGGCCCGCGAGGCCCGGGGAGACGTCGAGGACCAGGCGCGTCGTGTGGGGGTGAAGGCCGCCGTACCGCTCGGTGTGTGCCTGCTCCCCGCGTTCCTCCTCCTCGGGATCGTGCCGGTCGTCGGTGGACTGATCGGCTCACTCGGGCTCTGAGCCCGCAGGGATGTCCGGGCGCATCGGGCGGCCGGGGAGAAGGAGAGAAGCATGAAGAGGATCACCGAACGCGGCATCACCACGGCGGAGTATGCCGTCGGGACGGCCGCAGGAGCCGGCCTGGCGGGGCTGCTGTTCAAGATGCTGACAGGCGGCTTCGGTGACGAGCTGCTGCAGAAGCTCTACAACCACGTGCTGTCGCTGCTGGGGCTGTGAGCCGCCCGAGGATGCGAGGGGTGAGGGGAGCGGCCACCGCCGAGCTGGTGGTGGCCCTTCCCGTCCTCGTCGCGCTCACGATCGCGATGGCGTGGTTCGTCTCGCTGGGGCTGGCGCAGGTGCGCGTGGTCGATGCGGCGCGGGAGACGGCCCGTGCCCTCGCCCGCGGTGACGACCGCGCCGCCGCCGTCGCTCGCGGCCGCGACGTCGGACCGGACGGCACGACACTCTCCGTCTCCGGGGGATCCGACGTGCGGGTGACGGCCAGTGCCCGGGTCAGTGGGCCCGGAGGTGTGCTCCGCCTCGTCGCCATCACCCTGCACGCCACCGCGGTCGCCGCCCATGAGGAGTAGCGCTCGGGGATCGGCGGTGCCGATGGTGGTGGCCTGCGTCGGCGTACTGACCCTGCTCGGGGCGGCCTGTGCGGTCTGTGCGGCCCTCGTGGTGGACCATCGTCGGGCCCAGTCGGCCGCCGACCTCGCGGCGCTCGCCGGCGCTCACGCCCTGAGCAGGGGAGAGGACGCCTGTGCTGTGGCGGCCGGGCTCGCGTCAGCCAACGGCTCCCGGCTCCTCACCTGCGCCGTGTCGGCGACGGACGTGCGGATCAGCGTCGAGGTCGCCGGGCCGCACTGGCTCGGGCAGTACGCCGACGTCGCGGCCGTGTCACGTGCCGGGTGGACCTGACGCCGCCCACTCGGGCTCAGTCGTCGTCGTTGGCCTCGCGCTCGAACTGCTTGGCCATGACGGAGTACTGCTTGCGCTCCTTGCGGCGGCGCCACCCCAGGGCGGCTCCCCAGCGGGTGAAGCTCAGGCCGACGAGGATCAGGAGGGCCGCGATGATGCCGGCGATGAAGACTCCGTTGGTCCCGATGTGCAGGCCGAGCAGAGTGGCGGTGCCGTTGTCCGCGTGGCCACCGGTGAAGAGGCCGATCACCACGAGCAGCGCACCGAGCAGGACCATGACGAGGCCGAGAGCGAGCATGTCTCGACCCTAGTAGGCGGAGAGCAGCGCGCGCAGCAGTCGAGCGGCCCCGGCTTTGTCGAGCGGGTTGTTGCCGTTGCCGCACTTGGGGGACTGGATGCAGGACGGGCAGCCCTCGTCACACTCGCACGCCTCGATCGTCTCGAGGGTCGCGCCGAGCCACTCGCGGGCGGCGCGGAAGCCGCGCTCGGCGAAGCCCGCGCCCCCGGGCTGGCCGTCGTACACGAAGACGGTGAGCTGGCCGGTGTCGGGATGGACGGCGGTGGAGACGCCGCCGATGTCCCAGCGGTCACACGTCGCGAAGAGCGGGAGGAGGCCGATCGAGCAGTGTTCGGCGGCATGCGCCGAGCCGGGCAGGTCGGCCTGCTCGAGGCCGGCCGCCTCCAGCACGCCCTCCGGCACCGTCCACCACACCGCGGATGTCCGCAGCGTCCGCACCGGCAGGTCCAGCGGTTCCTCGCCGATGATCTCGCCGCTCGGCACCCGTCGCTTCAGGAAGGAGACGACCTGGTGCGACACGTCGACGTCGCCCCACGACAGCCGACAGTCGCTCCATCCCTGGTGCTCGCGCTCGGCGACGATGCTGATCTCGGTGACCTCGCGTGCCGTGGTGGAGTACGGCGGCGACGCCTGCTCCATCACCGCGACCCGATCTCCGAGGTCCAGGGACGAGACCACCCACGTCTCTCCCATGTGCACGTAGACGGCGCCCGTGTGGGCGGTCGAGTGCGCCCGGCCGATGTCGACCGTCCCCACGACGCGACCCGACGAGCCCTCGATGAGCTGGACGTTGCCCCCGTCGGTGCCGCGGATGTCGACCAGGTCCGCGGCGCGGCGGTGGTCGGTCCAGAACCAGCCGCGGGGCCGGTGCCGCAGCACTCCTGCCGCCGTGAGTTGCGCGAGCACATCGGGGGTCGTCGACCCGAAGAGCTCGAAGTCCACCGTCGTGATCGGCAGCTCCTGCGCCGCCGCACACAGGTGTGGTCCGAGGACATAGGGATTCGAGGGATCGAAGACGGTCGCCTCGACCGGCTGTCCCAGCAGCGCCTCGGGGTGGGTGACGAGGTAGGTGTCGAGTGGGTCGTCCCGCGCGACGAGGATGCCGAGCGCGTCCTGCGCTCCCCGCCCGGCGCGGCCGACCTGTTGCCACAGCGCCGCGCGCGTGCCGGGATAGCCCGCGATGAGCACGGCGTCCAGGCCGGTCACGTCGATGCCCAGCTCGAGGGCGTTGGTCGCAGCCACGCCCCACAGCGCACCCGACCGGATCGCCTGCTCGATCTCGCGTCGCTCCTCCGGCAGGTAGCCGCCGCGATAGGCCGCGACCCGCGAGGGCAGGGCCGGGTCGACCTCCGCCAGGTGCTGTTGTGCCGTCAGTGCGACCTGCTCGACCCCGACCCGCGAACGCACGAAGGCCAACGTGCGCACGCCGGAGACCACGAGGTCGGTCAGCAGGTCGGCCGTCTCGGAGGAGGCTGCCCGTCGCAGCGGCGCACCGTTCTCGCCGGCGAACGCCGTCAGCGGTGGCTGCCACAGTCCGAGCGTCAACCGGCCTCGCGGCGATCCGTCACGGGTCACCGGGACGACGTCGAG
Source organism: Nocardioides sp. Kera G14 (assembly GCF_020715565.1). NCBI lineage: Bacteria > Bacillati > Actinomycetota > Actinomycetes > Propionibacteriales > Nocardioidaceae > Nocardioides > Nocardioides sp. Kera G14. The sequence continues at coordinate 98,973 of NZ_CP085839.1, forward strand.
GCCGGTCAGGCGTCGGCCCGTCACCTCGGGCTCGGCCACCGTCGCGGACGCCAGGATGAAGGTCGGCGAGGCACCGTACGACGCGGCGACCCGCCTCAGCCGGCGCAGCACGTGGGCGACGTGGGCACCGAAGACACCGCGGTAGTGGTGGCACTCGTCGATCACCACATAACTGAGCGAACGCCAGAAGGACGCCCACCGCGTGTGTCCCGGCAGCATCGAGCGGTGGAGCATGTCGGGATTGGTCAGCACGTACTCCCCGAAGGCCCGCGTCCACTCGCGCTGCTCACGCGACGCGTCCCCGTCATGCGTCGTCACCCGTACGTCGACCCCGAGTGCCTCGACACGGGCGAGCTGGTCCTGCGCGAGTGCCTTCGTCGGTGCGATGTAGAGGACCGTCGCACCCCGTTGGCCGCGCTCGCCCCGGGCCTCGAGGATCCGGCTGAGGGCAGGCAACTGGTAGGCGAGCGATTTGCCCGACGCCGTACCGGTGGAGAGCGCGACGTGGGCACCCGAGACCGCAGCGTCCGCGGCGACGACCTGATGACGCCACGGTCGCTCGATCCCTCGCGCCCGGAAGGCCTCGATGACGGTGGGCGAGGCCCACCCGGGCCAGTCGACGACATCGGCCTCGCGAGGGGGCAGATGCTCCAGATGGGTGAGCCGGCCCTCGCGACCGGGCGCAGTGCTGAGCCGGTTCACCAGCTCTGCCACTGAACTCACGCCGGCATGGTTACATAGGACCGTGGATCTCAGTCTCTCGACCTCCGAACTCTCCGGAGCCACCGTGGTGGCCGTCGGCGGTGAGATCGACGTCTACACGGCACCGCGCCTGCGCGACAAGCTGACTGAGCTCGTCGACGGCGGTGCCTACCGTCTGGTCGTCGATCTCGAGGCCGTCGACTTCCTCGACTCGACCGGTCTGGGCGTGCTCGTCGGCGGGCTCAAGAAGGTCCGCGCGCACGACGGAAGCCTCAAGATCGTCTGCACCAACGAGCGACTGCTGAAGATCTTCCGCATCACCGGGCTGTCGAAGGTCTTCGACATCGTCCCCACGCCGGCCGCCGCGGTCTGACCCGTCGGCCGACCCTGCCGGGTCACTAGGCTGGCTCTGTGTCAGACCTTCCCCGCCGCCTCCGTGACGCGCTGCTCGACGCCGGATTCACCTACGACGCCGTCGCCGAGCAGCTCGGGCCACAGGCCCACGCGGCGCTCGGTCGCAACGAGACGGTGCCGGGGCGCCAGCGCACGCAGGGCCGGAGCCCGCTCGAGACGCTGATCCGGCTCTTCCTGCTGCAGGTGCCGGTCGACCTGAGCGCGGCCGAGGCCGCACTGCCGGGGCTCGTCGACGAGCTCGCCACGAACGGTCTCGTCGAGCAGTCGATCGGCGAGGTCGCCGCGCGCATGGACGTGCGGCCGTACGCGACCGATGACCAACATCTCTGGGTCGTCTCCGACCTCACCCCCGGCCTCGACGGAGCCCCTCAGAACGTCGGTGCCAACTACGTCCTCGGCATCAGTCCGGCCTCGACCTCACTGGCCCAGCTGACCATCCGCCACGAGGTCGGCCGCAGCCTCGACCTCGGCACCGGCTGTGGGGTCCAGGCCCTTCACCTGGCGCAGCACTCGGGCACCGTGGTCGCGACGGACGTCAATACGCGCGCCCTCTGGATGACCTCCTTCAACGCCGAGCTCAACGAGGTCGCGGACCGGGTCGACGTACGCAACGGGTCGTTCTTCGAGCCGGTGGCGGGCGAGACCTTCGACCTGGTGGCCACCAACCCGCCGTTCGTCATCTCGCCCGCCACCGGTGAGCGACTCGTCTACCGCGACTCCGGCCTGCCCGGCGACCGTGTCGTCGAGGACATCGTCCGCGCGGCACCCGACCTGCTCAACGAGGGCGGCTGGTGCCAGATCCTCGCCAACTGGGTGATCAGCAAGGACCGGCCGTGGGATGAGCGCCTCGCGACCTGGCTCACGGACGAGACGGACAGCCTCATCGTCCAGCGCGAGATCCTCGAGCCGTCGGCGTACGTCGAGCTCTGGCTCAAGGACGCCGGCCACCACCCCGCCAACGGCGGGTCACTCACCGACTACCTCTTCCGCTACGACACCTGGCTGACCTGGATGGAGAACCAGGGCATCGAGGGCATCGGCTTCGGCTGGATCAACCTGCACCGGACCGGTGCCGGCAATGCGAAGCGCGAGCTGCTCGAGTGGCCGTACGACGTCGAGCAGCCGATCGCGCCGGCCATCGCCGCGTGGGGCGAGGCCGTCCGGGCCGACGTCACGCTGGACTCCCGGCTGGTCGCACCCGACGACCTCGTCCAGGAGACCGTCGGGGCCCCGGGCGCCGAGGACCCCGGCGCGATCCTGCTGCGCCAGCAGCGCGGACTCCGCCGCGCCCACCAGGCCGACACCGTGACGGCCGCCCTGGTCGGCGCCTGCGACGGCGATCTCTCCCTCGGCCAGATCCTCGACGCGGTCAGCTCACTCCTGGAGCGCGACGTCGCCGGGACCCGGGAGACCTATCTCCAGGTCGCCCGGGACCTCGTCGACCAGGGCTTCCTCACCGTCGCCTGAGGCTCGGGCCGCTCTCTCACGCCGCCACCTCGGCGGCGGGCAGCGGCCACGGCTCCGTGCCGGCGGCCTGGAGGGCACGCTCACGCACCTCGAGCAGCCGCGACCGGGTGTGGGCGGTGAGTAACCCGGGCTGGCCCAACGGTGTGAGGGCGTCCGCCGGCCGCTCCATCGACGGCCACCGCCAGGTCGGTCGGTCGCCGTCGGCCCAGGAGTATGCGCTCCGAAGGGCCGTGCGGATCTTCTGCCCCACCGGGCTGGCCGCCGCGTCGGAGCCGAGGAACTCGCGCACCGTCTTCTCCGTCAGCGCGGTGGTCGGGTGCAGCAGCCCGTTGGCCTTGGCGACGGTCCAGACCACGCCGAGGGCCGTCCGGACAGCCCGCTCGGCCGTGAGCACCGCAGAACGACGCTCGGCGAGCAGGACCAGTGCCCGTCGCAGGGCGAGGTGGACCTCGCCCCCGCTACCGCCGAAGAAGCGCTCGGCGGCCGCGTCGAGCAGCTCAGCCACGGCTAGATACCGCTCCAGCTCCGCCTGCTCGAGCCCGCCGGGCAGCCCGGGGAGCGGCCCGGACAGCGGAGCCGCGGTCAGCGTGAGGACTGCCTGACGGCCGCCGCAGTGGGCGTCGAGCCAGTTCATCGCGGCCACCCAGTCGGGCGGATCGATCCGGGCGGGGGTGTCCAGCACTCGGCGCTGCGCCGAGAGCACGTCGTACATCAGATCGCGGCACTCGGGGCAGAGATGAACGGTGCCCGCAGGCTCGCCGTAGTCGTACATCAGGGTCCTCCAGTCAACATGGAGGTCGTCGTCCCAGACCTACTCCAGCACGAGGTGCCGACAGAACCGCATGTACCGTTCCGTCCGTGGCACACAAGTTGGTGATCGTCGAGTCCCCGGCGAAAGCACGCACGATCGGCGGCTATCTCGGGGACGGCTTCGTCGTGGAGTCGTCGATCGGCCACATCCGCGACCTCCCGCAGTCGGCCGCGGATACCCCGGCGAAGATCAAGGACAAGCCGTGGGGCCGCCTCGGCGTCGACACGGAGAACGGCTTCGAGCCCTACTACGTCGTCCCCCGGGACAAGAAGAGCCACATCACCAAGCTCAAGGGCCTGCTGAAGGACGCCGACGAGCTCTACCTCGCCACCGATGAGGACCGCGAGGGTGAGGCCATCGCGTGGCACCTCCTCGACGAGCTCAAGCCGAAGAACATCCCCGTGAAGCGGATGGTCTTCCACGAGATCACGAAGTCGGCGATCCAGGAGGCCGCGGCCAACACCCGGGAGATCAACAACGACCTCGTCGAGGCGCAGGAGACGCGACGCATCCTCGACCGCCTCTACGGCTATGAGGTCAGCCCGGTCCTGTGGCGCAAGGTCATGTCCGGCCTCAGCGCCGGTCGCGTGCAGTCCGTGGCCACGCGACTCGTCGTCGACCGCGAGCGGTCGCGGATGTCCTTCAAGGTCGCCTCCTACTGGGACCTCGAGGGCACCTTCGACGCCGGCAGCAAGGCCGAGCAGGGCACCCGGATGTTCCCGGCCAAGCTGCACTCGATCGACGACAAGCGCGTCGCCGGCGGCTCCCACTTCAACCATGACGGCCAGCTCACCGGCAACGTCGTTCACCTCGATCGTCGTCGTGCCGAGGCCCTCGTCACCGCCCTCGCAGACACCAGCTTCGAGGTCCGCTCGGTCGAGTCGAAGCCCTACCGCCGCAGTCCGTATGCGCCGTTCCGCACCACCACCCTCCAGCAGGAGGCGAGCCGCAAGCTCGGCATGAGCAGCTCGGTGACGATGTCCGTCGCCCAGCGGCTCTACGAGAACGGCTTCATCACCTACATGCGTACGGACTCCACGAGTCTGTCGGACACCGCGATCACCGCCGCACGCCGCCAGGTTCAGGAGCTGTACGGCGCCGACTACCTGCCCGACGCCCCGCGGGTCTACGCGTCCAAGGTCAAGAACGCCCAGGAGGCGCACGAGGCCATCCGCCCGTCGGGCGACACCTTCCGCACCCCTGCACAGACCGGCCTGACCGGCGACCAGTTCCGCCTCTACGAGCTGATCTGGATGCGCACCGTCGCCTCCCAGATGAAGGACGCCGTCGGCAACACGGTCTCGATCCGCCTCGGCGGCCCGGCGAGCACCGGCGAGGATGTCGTCTTCGGCACCTCGGGCCGTGTCATCACCTTCCACGGCTTCCTCAAGGCGTACGTCGAGGGCACGGACTCCGCCGACTCCGAGAAGGACGACGCCGAGACCCGGCTGCCGAACCTCACCCAGGGCGACGCCGTGAGCGCGGCGAGCCTGAGCGCCAACGGCCACGAGACGAAGCCTCCGGCGCGCTACACCGAGGCGACCCTGATCAAGGAGCTCGAGGAGCGCGAGATCGGTCGCCCGTCGACGTACGCCTCGATCATCAGCACCATCATCAACCGCGGCTACGTCTTCAAGAAGGGCACCGCGTTGGTGCCCGCCTGGATCGCCTTCTCGGCGACCCGGCTGCTCGAGGAGTACTTCGACCGGTTCATCGACTACGACTTCACCGCGAGCATGGAGCGGGTCCTCGACGAGATCGCGAACGGCAACGCGACCCGTGAGAGCGAGCTCGGCGAGTTCTACTTCGGCTCCGACCGCCAGGGCGGCCTGAAGCCGCTGGTCGACGGCCTCGGCGACATCGACGCCCGCGAGAACGCCACGTTCCCGATCGGTGGCGAGGAGTCGGGCATCCAGCTGCGCGTCGGCAAGTTCGGCCCCTACCTCGAGGGCCCGGACGACGACGGCACGCCGCTCGGCAAGCGCGCCAACGTGCCCGACGACCTGCCGCCCGACGAGCTGACGGTCGACAAGGCCAAGGAGCTCCTGGCCAACCCGACCGGCGTCGACATCGAGCTCGGCAACCACCCCGAGTCCGGCCTGCCGATCGTCGCGAAGGCCGGCCGCTACGGCCCTTACGTCACCGAGGTGCTCCCCGAGGACGCGCCCAAGAGCGCCAAGCCGCGGACCGCCAGCCTCTTCAAGAACCAGACGCTCGAGTCGATCACCCTCGACGACGCGGTCAAGCTGCTGACCCTGCCCCGCATCGTCGGCGTGGCCGAGGACGGCGAGGAGATCACCGCGCAGAACGGCCGCTACGGGCCCTACCTCAAGAAGGGCTCGGACTCCCGCACGTTGGCGTCGGAGGAGCAGCTCCTCACCATCACGCTGCCGGAGGCCCTGGCGATCTACGCCCAGCCGAAGGCCCGCGGGCGTGCCGCTGCTGCCGCGCCGCTCAAGGAGTTCGGCAACGACCCCGTCTCCGGTCAGCCGATCGTCGCGAAGTCCGGCCGCTTCGGCGACTACGTCACCGACGGTGAGTACAACGCCACCCTCCGCAAGGACGACGACCTCGCCACCATGACGCTCGAGCGCGCGGCCGAGCTGCTCGCCGAGCGGCGGGCCAAGGGTCCGGCGAAGAAGGCTGCCAAGAAGGGCGCCAAGAAGACGGCCACCAAGAAGACGGCTGCGAAGAAGAGCACCGCCAAGAAGACGACGGCCAAGAAGGCCGCCTCCAAGAAGGCATGAGTACGCCGGCTTCCCAGCCTTCAGCGACCGTCCTCACCCGATCCGAGGGCACCAGCTGGACGCTCATGACGTGGCGCGCCGCGGACGCGTCAGCACCGCTGCTCTTCCTCCACCCGGCGATGGGCATGCCGGCGACGTACTACCACCGCTTCGGTGAGCAGGCGGCGAAGGCCGGCTTCCACGTCGCCCTCACCGAGCTCCGCGGCCATGAGGCCGAAGGTGGCCGGATCCCCAGCCACCGCTACGACTTCGGCTACCAGGACATGGTCGACGACCTGTCGGTGGCGATGGACGAGGCGCAGCGCCAGTTCCCGGACGTGCCTGTGGTGCTGCTCGGCCACTCGATGGGCGGGCAGGTCGGCACCGCGTATGTCGCCTCGCACCCGGGGCGGGTCGCCGGCCTCATCCTGATCGGGGCCGGGACACCGTACTGGAAGGCCTTCGGCCGGTGGATGCTCGGCGGCGCCCCGCTCGCCGTGCTGATGGGACAGGTGCTCGGTCACTTCCCGGGCGAGCGGTTCAAGTTCGCCGGGCGCGAGTCCAAGGGGTTGATCCGTGACTGGGCGAAGCTCGCCCTGACCAACCGGCTGACCGGTGCCACGCGCGCACAGCTCGACGCTTCCTCGCTTCCGGTGCTGGCCTTCACCATCGCCGGCGACAGCCTGGCCCCGGACGAGTCGGTGCAGGGGCTCGTCGCCCAACTGCCCGCCGCTGAGGTCGACTGGCAGCACCTCGACATCGAGGGCATCGACCACTTCAAGTGGGCCCGTCGCCCCGACTCCGTGCTGCCACAGATCACCGCCTGGGCCGGCGCCCTCGTCGGCGACCCCGCGTAGGGTCTGGCGCATGGCTTCTCCCGGCGTCTACACCGAGACGGGCGTCTTCGTCTGTTTCGAGGGCGGCGAGGGGTCCGGGAAGTCGACCCAGTCGACGCTGCTGGCCGAGGCGCTGATCGGGCTGGGCTTCACGCCGCTCCTGACCCGCGAGCCGGGCGGGACGCCGGTCGGCCAGACGATCCGTGAGATCGTCCTCTCGCCCTCCACCGGGGCGCTGGCCGACAAGACCGAGGCCCTCCTCTACGCCGCCGACAAGGCCGAGCACATCGAGACCCTCGTCCTCCCCGCCCTGCAGCGCGGCGAGGTCGTCATCATGGACAGGTACGTCGACAGCACCCTCGCCTACCAGGGCGCAGGTCGCACGCTGCCGGTCGACGAGGTCGAGCAGGTGGCCCGCTGGGCCACCGGAGACCTCCGCCCGCATCTCACGGTCGTGCTCGACCTCGAGCCGTCCGCCGGACTGGACCGGTTCGAGGGCCGCGACCGGATCGAGGGCGAGTCGCTGGAGTTCCACCAGCGGGTCCGCGAGGCCTTCGTCGCGATGGCGTCGGCGTCACCGGAGCACTACGTCGTGATCGACGCCCGCGCACCGATCGACGAGATCCACCGCGAGATCCTCGCCCGCGTCATGCCCCTCCTGACCCAGGCGGTCCACAGCTGATGACGGCACTGTCTCGTCCCTCGCGCACCGCCATCCGGGCCTCGCTCGCTGGCGCTCGCTCGTGTCCTCCGGCGGTGGCTTCGTGACGGTCTGGGACAGCCTCGTCGGCCAGAAGCACGTGATCGGAACCCTCGCCGGCGCGGCGGACGGCAAGGGCATGACGCAGTCATGGCTCTTCACCGGCCCACCGGGCTCCGGCCGCTCCAACGCGGCCGTGGCCTTCGCGGCCGCACTGCAGTGCCCGAACAACGGCTGCGGGGCGTGCCACGAGTGCCACACCGTGCTGGCCGGCTCCCACGCCGACGTCAGCCTGATCCGCACCGAGAAGCTCTCCATCGGCGTCGACGAGGTCCGCGACCTGGTTCGCCGCAGTGCCCTCGCGCCGGCCCGAGGACGGTGGCAGATTCTCATCGTCGAGGACGCCGACCGCCTCACCGAGCAGGCCAACAACGCCCTGCTCAAGGCGATCGAGGAGCCCAACGACCGCACGGTCTGGATCCTCTGCGCGCCGACGGTCGAGGATCTGCTGCCCACCATCAGGTCACGCTGCCGGCTCGTCACGCTCAGCACGCCGACCACGGCCGAGGTCGCCACCTTCCTCGCAACCCACGATGGCATCAACCCGGCTCTCGCGGACTACGCGGCCCGCGCCAGCCAGGGCCACATCGGCCGCGCGCGTGCGCTCGCCCGTGACGAGGCCACCCGCAACCGCCGCCGTGACGTCGTCGCGATCCCGACCAAGCTGCGTAACCTCGGCGCCTGCATGCGCGCGGCGAGCGAGATGGTCGAGCTCGCCAAGGAGGAGGCCGACGCGATCACCTCCGAGCTCGACGCACGCGAGCGGGCCGACCTCGACGCCGGTTACGGCGTGGTCGACAGAGGACGACGGCCTCGTGAGTACGCCCCCGCGCTCAGGCGCCTCGAGGAGGGGCAGAAGACCCGCGCCAAGCGTCGCGTCCTCGACGTGATCGACCGCGGTCTCATGGACCTCGTGAGCGTCTACCGGGATGCGATTGCGGTCGCCGCCGGCGTACCGACGAAGCTGGTCAACGAGGAGATGCGGGGCGAGGTGGAGGCGCTCGCCGGGTCTGCGAGCCCCGAGCTCAACCTCCAGCGGATCAACGCCGTCTTCGCCGCCCGCGAGCAGATGCTCGAGTTCAACGTCCCGCCGGCCCTCGCGCTGGAGTCACTGATGGTCGCCCTGCGCGACACCGCCAGCGCAGAAGGAGCAATCGTATGAGCGCTATGTCCAAGGGCAACAGGATCATGGTCTGGGTGCTCATCGCGGCCCTCGTCCTCGGCGGGCTCGGCGCGATCATCGCGCAGGTGGTCAGCAACACCCACGACGACACGAGCAGCACGGCCACCGAGGGGAGCGTGCCGTCGGCGTCGGCGTCGGCGTCGGCGACGCCCGACCCCGGGTCAAGCGTTGCCCCCGACCCGGACCTCGCGAAGTTCTACGGGCAGAAGCCGGACTGGACGTCGTGCCGCAAGAGCTTCCAGTGCGCCACCATCGAGGTGCCGCTCGACTACACCCACCCGGACGGTGAGTCGATCAAGCTCGCACTGCTCAAGGTGCCGGCCAGCGGCAAGCGCGTCGGCTCGCTCGTCGTCAATCCCGGTGGCCCCGGCGCGCCCGGCACGGACTACGCGGCGCAGTACGAGGACGCGTTCGGCAGCCCGCTCCACAAGAGCTTCGACATCGTCGGCTTCGACCCGCGCGGCACCGGTGACAGTGCGCCGATCGATTGCCTGTCCGATGACCAGCTCAACGCGTACATCGACCTCGACCCCGACCCCGACACGGCCGCTGAGGAGGCCGAGTCGTTCAAGGTCGGTCAGGAGTTCGGCAAGGGCTGCGTCGCCAAGTCCGGCGAGCTCGCCGCCCACGTCTCCACCGAGGAGGCCGCACGCGACATGGACGTGCTCCGCTCGGCCCTGGGCGAGTCCAAGCTGACCTACTTCGGCGCCTCCTACGGCACCAAGCTCGGCGCGACGTACGCCGACCTCTTCCCCTCCAACGTGGGTCGCTTCGTCCTCGACGGGGCCATCGACCCCTCGCTCCCGGCTGCCGAGATGAACATCGAGCAGGCCAAGGGCTTCCAGACCGCCCTCGACGCGTACGTCGACAACTGCCTCTCCACGTCGAAGAGCTGCTTCCTCGGTTCGACCCGCGAGGCCGGCGAGAAGCGGATCTCCGACCTGCTCGCGTCGCTCGACTCGAAGCCGTTGCCGACGTCCACCGGGGAGAAGGTCACGGAGGGCGAGGCGTTCCTCGGCATCGCGCTGCCGCTCTACTCGCGCGACTACTGGGTCTACCTGAGCCAGGCGCTCAAGGAGGCCTTCGGCGGCTCGGGCGACACGCTCCTGCTCCTCGCCGACGCCTACGCCAGCCGCGAGGGCGACCACTTCACCGACAACTCGATGGAGGCGATCTTCGCGATCAACTGCCTCGACGACTCGTGGGCGCTCCACACGGCGGCCGAGGTGAAGGCCGTGACGCCCCAGTTCCTGGCGGCCTCGCCGACCTTCGGGCGTGCCTTCGCCTGGATGGACACCGCCTGCGCCGGCTCTCAAGAGAAGACCGACAACGTGCCGCACGAGTTGCACGCCAAGGGCGCCGCCCCGATCCTCGTCATCGGCACGACGCGGGACCCGGCCACGCCGCTGCAGTGGGCCAAGGCGCTGGCCTCCCAGCTCGACTCCGGAGTGTTGTTGACCCGCGACGGTGACGGCCACACCGGTTACAACGCCGGCAACGACTGCGTCGACTCCGCCGTCGAGGACTACCTCATCAAGGATGTCGTCCCCAAGGACAACACCTCCTGCTGATCCTCGCCGAGTCCGGGGTTTCCTGACTCCGAGTCGGGGGTTGCCTGCCGTTTTCGTCGTCCAGCCGGTCGTCGCTATGCTTTCCCGCGTTGTCGTCGTCCCGTACGTCGACAGCACGCCGCCTTAGCTCAGTCGGTAGAGCACTTCACTCGTAATGAAGATGTCGTCAGTTCGATTCTGACAGGCGGCTCCGACACAGAACGGCCCCGGATCTTCGGGGCCGTTGCTGTCTCCGGCGATCGCTAGGTTGGGACAGTGGCGGAGCGGAAGCAGTTCAACACCTCGATCACCGAGACGGCGCGGGGTCAGCTCGCGCGTCTGGCCGAGGAGCGTGGAGTGTCGCGGGACAGGCTCGTCGAGGAGCTCCTGAAGGATTACGCCGACGGGGCGCCGACGACGCAGCCCGAGGACTGGGTCCGCGTCCCGTTCCGGATCGACGGCGACGTACTTGAGGCGGCGCAGGCCGAGGCGAAGCGGCGCGGGGAGAAGCTCTCCGAGGCGCTGCGTCAGCGGATCGCCGCCGTCTTCGGCGACACCGGCTGAGCCGCGACAGGACGAGGACGGCGCCGCCACCACGGACGCGAGAGCAGTGCCGCGACGCAGGCGCCGGTGGTGTTGAGGATGACGTCGTCGACGGAGGTGACACGGTCGAGGCGCAGGACGTACTGAGCCGTCTCGATCAGCGCCGAGCATCCTGCCGCGAGACCGAGGACGCGCGGAAGCGTCGAGACGGATGACCAACGGATCGGTGCGAAGAAGCCCAGCGCGGCAAGGAGGAGCAGGTTGCCGACGATCTCCACCGGCCCCGTCGTCACCATGTCCTGGAACGGCACGAAGCTGGTCCTGCCCGCCACCTCGCCGGCGTGACTGCCGGGCTTCATCGTGAGCACCAGCGAGGGCAGCGTCCCATGGATCATGGCGACGTCGGCGACCGCCGTCCGCCAGCCACGCCGGTGCCATGCCAGGAGGGCGATCGCGAGCAGCGACACCGGCACCGCGAGGAGAGCCAGCTCCACCACGCCCGTGGAGGTCCCGAGCCAGTAGTGCCACCGTTCGAGACGCGGCATCGTCGACGGGATCGTCTCGCAGGCGACGAATCCGAGCGCTTCCGCAGCCAGCAGGACGAGGACGAGAAGTGTGGTGCGTTGGTTCATGCACCAAAGCCTTGAGAGGCCTGCGTTGCCACGGCGTATCCGATTTTCGATACACCCGCGATAGGTCCCGCCTCCTACGATCAACGGGTTATGCGCGTGCTGATCGTCGAGGACGAGCCCCTGATGGCCGTGGCCGTCCGTGACGGCCTGCGGCTCGAGGCGATCGCCGCCGACATCGCGGGCGACGGCGACACCGCGCTCGAGCTTCTCGCCGTGAACGAGTACGACATCGCCGTGCTCGACCGCGACATCCCCGGCCCATCGGGCGACGAGGTCGCCCAGCGGATCGTCGCCTCCGGCACCGGCATGCCGATCCTGATGCTCACTGCGGCGGACCGGCTCGACGACAAGGCGAGCGGCTTCGAGCTGGGAGCCGACGACTACCTCACCAAGCCCTTCGAGCTGCGCGAGCTCGTGCTGCGACTACGCGCCCTGCAGCGACGCCGGGCGCATCATCGGCCGCCGGTCCGCGAGCTGGCCGGGCTCCGGATCGACCCCTTCCGGCGCGAGGTCTTCCGCGACGGACGCTATGTCGCGCTGACCCGCAAGCAGTTCGCCGTGCTCGACGTCCTCGTCGCGGCGGAGGGCGGCGTGGTCAGTGCCGAGGAGCTGCTCGAGCGGGCATGGGACGAGAACGCCGACCCGTTCACCAACGCCGTCCGCATCACCGTCTCGGCGCTGCGCAAGCGGCTCGGCGACCCGGGGATCATCGCCACGGTGCCCGGCGTGGGCTACCGGATCGACGTGCATGCCTAGGACGACCCGACTGCCGGGCCTGAGTGTCCGGCTCAAGCTGACCCTGAGCTACGCCGCCTTCCTCATGGTCGCCGGCGGGCTGCTGCTCGCCGTCGTCTGGGTCTTCCTGCTGCGCTACGTGCCCGACCAGCAGATCCTCGGGCCGGGACCGCACACGCCCAACCGCAGTGACCTGCAGCGGGCCTTCACGCCGCGAGCCCTGCAGGCGATGGCGGCGCTGCTGGTCTTCGGGCTCGTCGGTGGTTGGGTCCTCGCCGGTCGGATGCTCGCTCCCCTCTCGCGGATCACGGCCGCCGCCCGTCGCGTCGCGGCCGGCTCGCTCTCGCACCGGATCCAGCTCGACGGCCGGCGCGACGAGTTCCGGGAGCTCGCCGACGCCTTCGACACGATGCTCGACCAGCTCGAGGCACACGTCGAGGAGCAGAAGCGCTTCGCCGCCAACGCCTCGCACGAGCTGCGGACGCCGCTCGCCATCACGCAGGCGCTTCTCGACGTCGCCCGGCGCGATCCGGAGCGCGACCCCGCCGAGCTCGTCGAGCGCCTGCACGAGGTCAACACCCGCGCCATCGATCTCACCGAGGCGCTGCTCCTGCTCAGCCGCGCCGAGCGCCGCAGCTTCACCCGCGAATCGGTTGACCTCTCCCTTCTGGCCGAGGAGGCGGTGGAGACCCTCCTTCCGTACGCCGAGCAGCGCGGTCTCGCGATCGAGGTCTCCGGCGACGCCGCGGTGACGACCGGCTCGCATGCGCTGCTGCTCCAGATGACGACGAACCTCGTCCACAACGCGATCGTCCACAACCTGCCCTCGGCCGGGTCCGTGCACGTGACGACCGGCATCGATCACGCGGAGGCCGTCCTCACCGTTGAGAACTCCGGCAGCCACCTCGACCCCGGTCTCGTCGCGACGCTCACCGAGCCCTTCCAGCGGGGCAACGAGCGCACTCGCTCCGACCATGCCGGCGTGGGGCTCGGCCTGGCGATCGTGAAGAGCATCGCCGAGGCGCACGACGGCTCACTCGTCCTTGCACCGCGTTCCGAGGGTGGCCTGCGGGTCGACGTACGACTTCCGGCGGCGCCGCGTCAGTAGGGGAGGAGGGGGCCGATCCGGGTTCCTCAGAGGCGGCCGGACTTGCCCTCGTACATCCGTAGGTCGGCCCGGTCCAGCAGGGTGGCGAGGGTGTCCTCGGGCCGTAGTTGCGCAACGCCCCACGTCCACGGCACGGACGCCGAGGCACGTGCCTCCGCCAGCCGGCGCGCGGCCGCGCACTCATCGAGGCCGGCGAGGACGACGACGAACTCGTCGCCTCCGAGCCTGCCCACAACATCGCCGTCAAAGGTGGTGAGCCACTCGTGCGTGGCGCGGGTGAGCAGTTCGTCCCCGGCCCGGTGGCCGCCTGCGTTGTTGACCTCCCGAAGTCCGTCGAGGTCGATCAGCGCGATGCTGATCGGCTCGTCCCTGCGCCGGGCCACGTCGATCAGCCGGTCCGCGCGCCTGATGAGGCCCGCGCGGTTGTGCGCACCCGTGAGGGAGTCGGTGTACATCAGGCGGGAGATCCTGACCACCAGGATGCGGACCACCTCGGACATCACCACGGCCTCCGCCGCGATGATGAACGCCATGCTCGTCAGCACGTCGTCGCCGCGGTGGGTCACGCTTGCGACCCAGGCGACGAGGCCGGCGTAGAAGACGATCACCGCGCGCCGGGGGAGCAGCCAGCTCGTGTAGATGCCCAGCAGCGGCAGTGCGAGCCCGTTGCCGAAGGCGGCGAGGTCCAGGTTGCTGGTCCAGGTCAGCGCGGCGACCACGCCGAGGTAGACCGCGAGCAGTGCGGTCGCCTCCGACGTGGTGAACCGCCGGCCGCGCGCGAAGGTGCCGACGGCGAACAGCACAGCCACGAGGGCCAGACAGCCCAGGACCCAGCGCGGATTCTTGCCCGGTTGGTACCAGACGGTCGCGATCAGCAACGCGAGCGCCGCCAAGGAATAGATCAGCGTGGACGCCACCGTCAGCGGCGGCAGAGAGCGGGTCTCGCGCGAGAGAGGAAGCAGTCGTGGCATGGGGTGATCCGGTCGCTGGTGGGAGCCCGAGGTCGTGCACGACTTTACTGCGCCGCTAGCCTCGTGGGGCCATGTTGCTGCGATCGATCAACCTCGAGGACCACGGCGAGCTCGAGACCGTGCTCCGGATCAACCTCGAGAACGTCGAGGTGCTCGCCCCGATGGACGAGGAGAAGCTTCGGCGCAAGGCCGCCATCGCGGAGCGCTTCGATGTGATCGTGGCCGACGGGCAGGTGGCCGGGTTCGTCGTGGTCTATGGGCCGGGGTCGACGTACTGGTCGCCGAACTTCGCCTGGTTCAAGGAGCGCTACGACGACTTCGTCTACCTCGACCGGATCGCCCTCGACCCGCAGTTCCGTCGTCGTGGGCTGGCGAGCGCGGCCTATGAGGAGCTCGAGTCACTCGCCAGGCCGCACGGCCGGATGACGCTCGAGGCCGTCGACGACAACCACGGCTCGCTCGCCTTCCACGGTCAGCGGGGGTACGTCGAGGTCGGCCGCTTCACCTGCGACGGCCACGACAACGTGATGATGGTCAAGGAGCTCTGACCCAGGTGGGTCTTGTCGAACAGGACAACTGAAGACACGCTGATCTGGTGAGACCGACAGCGTGAAGGGGACGGCTGCGGCCCTAGGGTCGTTCCCCATGACCACACCGACTCTCTTCACCGTCGATGGGCTGCTCGCCGACCTGCGGCAGCTCATCGAGTGCGAGTCGCCGTCGGCCGACCTCGGCGCGGTCGCCCGCTCGGCCGATCTCGTGGCCTCGCTCGGAGCCAAGCACCTCGGTGTCGAGCCGGAGCGGATCACCGTCGACGGTGTCTCGCACCTGCGCTGGCGCCTCGGCAGCCGTGACCGCGACACCGGAGGCCGCGTACTGGTGCTCTGCCACCACGACACCGTCCATCCCCTCGGGACGCTGGAGACGATGCCGTACGACGTCACCGACGGTGTCCTGCGCGGACCCGGCTGCTTCGACATGCTCGCCGGACTCGTGATGGCCTTCCACGCCGTCGCCGCCCTGGCCTCGACGGACGGGGTGACCCTCCTGGTGACGGGTGACGAGGAGCTCGGCTCGATCTCGTCACGTGCCCTCATCGAGGAGACCGCCCAGGAGTCGTCTGCCGTACTGGTGCTCGAGGCGTCCGCCGACGGCGGCGCGCTCAAGACCGCACGCAAGGGCGCCTCGATGTACGACGTCGTCGTCACCGGTCGTGCCGCCCACGCCGGCCTCGAGCCGGAGAAGGGCGTCAACGCGACGATCGAGATCTCCCAGCAGGTGCTGGCGATCGCTTCCCTGGGTGATCCGGCGGCCGGGACGTCGGTGACGCCCACCGTCATCTCGGCGGGCACCACGACGAACACCGTCCCGGGGTCGGCTGTGCTGAGCGTCGACGTACGCGCGTGGACGACCGCCGAACAGGAGCGGGTCGACACGGCGATCCGTGCGCTCACGCCCGCCCTGCCCGGGGCGACCCTGGAGATCAGGGGCGGCATCAACCGGCCGCCGCTGGAGCAGGAGCTCGCCGCACCGCTCTACACCAGGGCTCTCACGGTCGCCGAGAAGCTCGGCCTCCCGCCGCTGGCTCACGCGCAGGTCGGCGGAGCGAGCGACGGCAACTTCACCGCGGGCCTCGGCATCCCGACACTCGACGGCCTCGGCGCCGTCGGCGGCGGCGCCCACACCACCTCCGAGCACCTGTACGTCGACCGCCTGGTCGACCGCACCCAGCTGCTCCACGGCCTCATCCAGGACCTGCTCAAGGAGCCGGCATGCCTCTGAACCACGCCGCCGGGACCGAACCCGTCGCGATCGACGCCGCCGTGCTGGCCGAGGCGGAGGCGGAAGCGGCCAAGGCGATCGCCGCCGCCGGCTGCGACCTGCGCGAGCTCGAGACGATCGATGAGCTCACGGAGCTCTCCGACCTCCTCGACGAGATCTGGGGCGCCCCCGAGCCGCTGATGAACACCAACCTGCTCCGTGCCCTGAGCAAGGCCGGCAGCTACGTCGCCGCCGCGTACGTCGACGGCGAGATGGTCGGCGGCTGCGTCGGCTTCCACGAGCAGCCCGAGAAGCGTGCGCTGCACAGCCACATCGCTGGGGTCCGGCCCGAGCTGATCGGCCGCAAGCTCGGCGTCGCGCTCAAGCTGCACCAGCGCGTCTGGGCCCTGCAACGCGGCGTCACCGCCATCGAGTGGACCTACGACCCGCTCGTCGCGCGCAACGCCTACTTCAACATCGAGAAGCTCGGCGCCCGCCCGGTCGAGTACCTCGCCAACTTCTACGGCTCGATGAACGACACGATCAACGGCGTCGACGAGTCCGACCGGGTCCTCATCCGCTGGGACCTCGTGGACCCGCCCGCCGCCGCGGTCGCGGGCGTGGACACGGTCGCCGTCGGCGTACCGGAGGACATCGAGGCGCTGCGCCTCACCGACCCGGACGCCGCGCGCGAGTGGCGGCTGCGCGTCCGTGAGGGCCTTCAGCCGCTGCTCGCCTCCGGTGGCGCCGTCGTCGGCTTCGACCGCGAGCGCGGCTACCTCATCCAGAACACCCGGACCACCCAGAACGCCCAGAACACCCAGACCCCAGGAGACACGCAATGAAGCTTCGCGGCATCGAGCTGCGCCGGATCGGCATTCCGCTGGTCGGCCCGTTCCGGACGTCCTTCGGCACCCAGAACGACCGCGACGTGCTGCTGCTCAAGGCCGTCACCGACGACGCCGAGGGCTGGGGCGAGTGCGTGGCGATGGCGGAGCCGTCGTACTCCCCGGAGGTGCTCGCCAGCGAGACCGCCGTGCTCAAGGACTGGTTCCTGCCGACCCTGGCCGGCGAGCGCGGTCAGGCCGCGCTCGGGGCGCACGGCGCGCACGCGGTGACCCAGTTGCTACACCCGTTCAAGGGCCACCGGATGGCCAAGGCCGCCCTCGAGATGGCGATCCTCGACGCCGAGCTGCGCGCCGAGGGCCGCAGCTTCGGCCGCGAGCTCGGCGGTGTCCGCGAGACCGTCCCGAGCGGCGTGAGCGTCGGCATCTTCGACACCATCCCGCAGCTGCTCGACGTCGTCGGCGGCTACCTCGCCGAGGGCTACGTCCGGATCAAGCTCAAGATCGAGCCGGGCTGGGACATCGAGCCCGTCCGCGCCGTCCGTGAGCGCTTCGGCGACGACCTCCTCCTGCAGGTCGACGCCAACACCGCCTACACGCTCCGCGACGCCCGCCACCTCGCCAAGCTCGACGACTTCGACCTGC
Organism: Nocardioides sp. Kera G14; assembly: GCF_020715565.1. Classification (NCBI taxonomy): domain Bacteria; kingdom Bacillati; phylum Actinomycetota; class Actinomycetes; order Propionibacteriales; family Nocardioidaceae; genus Nocardioides; species Nocardioides sp. Kera G14. The sequence goes on from NZ_CP085839.1 coordinate 116,662, forward strand.
TCCTCATCGAGCAGCCGCTCGAGGAGGAGGACGTCGTCGGGCACGCCGACCTCGCGAAGATCGTGAAGACGCCGATCTGCCTCGACGAGTCGATCGTCTCGGCCCAGACCGCGGCGGCCGCGATCCGGCTCGAGGCCTGCAGCATCATCAACATCAAGCCCGGTCGCGTCGGCGGCTACCTGGAGTCGGTGAAGATCCACGACCTCGCCCAGGCCCACGGCCTCGCGGTCTGGTGCGGCGGCATGCTCGAGACCGGCATCGGTCGTGCGGCCAACATGGCGCTCGCCTCGCTCCCCGGCTTCACGCTGCCCGGTGACGTCTCGGCCTCGAGCCGCTTCTTCCACACCGACATCACCGAGCCGTTCGTCCTCGAGGACGGGCACATCCGGGTGCCCACCGGCCCCGGCCTCGGCGTCACGCCGATCCCCGAGATCCTCGAGGAGTTCACGACGAGCGTGGAGTTCATCGAGCTCTGAGGAGGGAGCCCGGCCACCGTATGCTCCGAGCCGTGAACCAGCGACCTCGGGCGAGCCTCGGCCGGGTGCTCGACGACCTGGGCGACACGCTCCTCGAGCTGCTCTGCGGTGACCCGGAGCATCCGGGCGAGATCGGCGGGGTCGTCATCGACGACCCGGTCGACGAGCCTGCCTTCCCACCCCAGGCCATTGCGCTGGGCGTGGGCGTCACGGCCGACGGACTTGCCGACTTCGTCGCGCGGATGGCCGGTCACGGCGTCGCGGGCGTGGTCGTCCGCTCGATGGAGGTCGCCGACGTCGTACGCCGTCAGGCCGACGCGTCAGGTCTGGCGGTGCTCGGCCTGCGGCGTGGTGCGACGTGGGCACAGCTCACCGCGCTGCTCCGCTCGGTGCTCGCGTACGACGACCTCGGGACCGGCGATGACGAGTCGCTCGGCGGGCTGCCGTCGGGCGACCTCTTCGCCGTCGCGAACGCGGTCGCGGCCCTGCTCGACGCCCCCATCACGATCGAGGACCGCAACTCGCGGGTCCTCGCCTTCTCCGGCCGGCAGGAGGAGGCCGACCCGTCGCGCGTCGAGACCGTCATCGGTCGCCAGGTGCCCGAGCGCTACGCCCGTCTCCTCACCGAGCTCGGCGTCTTCCGCGAGCTGTATCGGCAGCACCGGCCGGTGGTCATCGACCCGAGGTCAATGGACACCGACGCGATCACCCGGCAGCGGGTCGCGATCGCCGTGCGAGCCGGCGACGAGGTGCTGGGCTCCATCTGGGCCGTGATGGACGGCGAGCTCACGCCCGAGCGCACCGCCGCCCTGACCGAGGCGGCACAGCTGGTCGCGCTGCACCTGTTACGCGTGCGGGCCGGTGCCGACGTACGGCGGCGACTGCGGACCGACCTCGTCTCCACGGCGCTGGAGCGAGGAGCGGGCGCGAGCGATGCGCTGGTCCGCCTGGGCCTGAGCGGCAGGGCCGTCATCGTGCTCGCAGCCTCGCTGCCACCCGACGACGAGCGCGTGACCGAACGAGCGGCCGAGCTCGACCGCCTCGCCGACGCGATGGCTGTCCACCTCACGGCGACCGTCCCCGGGGCGGCCGTCGCTCCCATCGGCGGCGTGGTCTACGCCCTCGTCCCGGTCCCCTCCGGGGCCGGTGATCCGGAGGAGCGGGCACTGCGGCTCAGCGAGGACTTCCGCGAGCGCGTCGGCGCCAATCTCCCCGCCGTCGTCGCCGTCGGCTCGGTCGGTCCCACCTCGGCGCAGGTCGGCGACATCGTCCACTCCCGTGCGGTGGCTGACCGGGTCCTGCGGGTGCTGCGCGAGGGTCACCTCTCTGCCCGGGTTGCTCGCCTGGCCGATGTCCAGACCCAGTCGCTCCTGCTCGAGCTCCGCGACCTCGCGACCTCCCGCGGCGAAAAGCTGACCGGTCCGGTCGCTGCGCTGATCGAGTACGACGAGCGCAGCGCCGGTGGCCTCGTGGAGAGTCTCGAGGCCTGGCTCGACGCCCAGGGAGATGTCGCGAAGGCGGCCGGCGCCCTCTTCATCCACCAGAACACCCTGCGTTACCGGCTTCGTCGGATTACGGCAATCACCGGCCTGGACCTCACCGACCCGGAGCAGCGCTTCGCCGCCATGCTCCAGTTGCGCGTGCTCGCACCGCGCTGAGTGACGCTCGACCCCGACGCGAGGCGGACACACGCTCCGGTTAGCGTGGGGACATGACCCGCATCGGCAGCAGTGACCTCGAGGTCTCCGGCCTCAACCTCGGCGGCAACGTCTTCGGCTGGACCGCCGACCGCCAGGCGAGCTTCGCGATCCTCGACGCCTATCGAGAAGGAGGCGGCAACTTCATCGACACCGCGGACTCCTACTCCGCCTGGGTTCCGGGCCACGCCGGCGGTGAGTCCGAGACGATGATCGGTGAGTGGCTCGCGGGCGACCCTGCCCGCCGCGACGAGGTCGTCATCGCCACCAAGGTCAGCCGCCGCCCCGCCCGCCAGGGCCTGCGCCCGGACAACGTCCGCGCCGCCGTCGACGACTCGCTCGCGCGCCTGCGCACCGACCGCATCGACCTCTACTACGCCCACTTCGACGACACCGAGGTCCCGATCGCCGAGGTCGCCGGCGTCTTCAGCGAGCTCGTCGACGCGGGCAAGATCCGTCACTCCGCCATCTCGAACCTGGCGCCCGAGCGGATCGACGGCTGGATGGCCGTCGTCGAGGCCGACGGCCTGCATGCGCCAGTCGCGCTGCAGCCGCACTACAACCTGATCGAGCGCGACTTCGAGACCAACGGCCTGTGCGACGCCGCCGAGCGTCACGGCCTCGGCGTCCTGCCCTACTACGCCCTCGCGTCCGGATTCCTCACCGGCAAGTACCGCCCCGGCGCCACCCCCGCCGACTCCCCGCGCGCCGGCGGCATGGCGAAGTACCTCGACAACCCCGACGCCGTCGCCGCGCTCGAGGCCCTCAGCGAGATCGCCGCCGCCCGTGGCGAGTCCGTCACAACGGTCGCCCTGGCCTGGCTGCGCCAGCAGCCGACCGTCGTCGCCCCGATCGCCAGCGCGAGCCGCCCCGAGCAGCTCCCCGACCTGCTGGCGAGCATGACCCTCGAGCTCAGCGCCTCCGAGCTCGCTGCGCTCGCGTGACCAAAGGGTCACCGTGATGCTTTGCGGTGTGGGTGACGCTTCCGAAGGGTCACCCGCACCGCAAACGGTCACGGTGACACTTTGCGCGACTCAGCTCTGGACCGCGCCGGCCCAGGCGGCCCGCGCGCCGGACTCACCGACGCGGTAGACCTGCACCGCCGTGCCGACGGCGGCGATGAGCGCGAGCATGGCGACGCCGGTCGTCACCACCTTCGACAGCGACCGGCTGCGCGAGACCAGCACCAGCGCCACGACGAGCACCAGTAGCGGAACGGCGAACCAGATCAGCTGGTCGCCGAGCTCCGCGTGGCGGCCGGGGTCGCCGACGTGCTTCTCGAAGGCCTCGCCGCTGGAGGTCGCCACGGGGACAAGGGCGGTCGCGACCGCCGTACACGCGACCAGGAGCCAGCCGTAGCGGAGTCGCCACGACGGCTTGAGCACCACCGCGACCGTGCCCAGCACGGCGAGGGGGAGCAGCACGACGACCGCGTGCACGACGAGCGGGTGCACGGGCAGACCATCGATGGTGTCGAACATGCGGTCAGCATGATCTTTCAACCTGACGGTTGCCTGAGTACATCGGGCCCCGATGGGCCGCGCAGGTCAGGAGATCTGCAGGGTCTTCGCGGTGCGCTCGAGCGTGGCGGCGGCGAGCTCCGCGTCGTCGCCCAGCTTCGTGCCGTACGTCGGCACGATCTCGGCCAGCTTCGGCGCCCAGGTCTGGGCCTGATCCGGGAAGCACCGCGCGAGGATGTCGAGCATGATCGGCGTGGCCGTGGAGGCACCGGGCGAGGCGCCGAGGAGACCGGCGATCGTGCCCTGGTCGCCGACGATGATCTCGGTGCCGAACTGCAGGGTGCCGTCGGGGCGGATCACCTGCACGCGCTGGCCGGCGATCACCTTCTCCCAGTCGGCCGGCTTGGCGTCGGGGAAGAACTCGCGGAGATCGCCGAACTTGCTGGAGCCGCTCTGGAAGATCGTCTTGATCAGGTAGATCGTCAGCGGCACGTTGTGCACGGCGACCTTGAGGTAGGACGGCAGGTTGTCCCCCTTGATCGACCGGAAGAGGTCGAGCCACGAGCCCTTCTTGAGGAACTTGGGCGTCCAGCCGGCGTACGGGCCGAAGAGCAGGTGGCCGGTGCCGCCGATCACGCGGGCGTCGAGGTGCGGCACCGAGAACGGCGGCGCGCCGACGGGTGCCTTGCCGTAGGCCTTCGCAAGGTGCCGCGAGACGAGCTCGGGCTTCGAGCTCCGGATGAACTGACCGGAGACCGGGAAGCCGCCGAAGCCCTTGATCTCGCGGATGCGGGACTTCTGCAGCAGGGGCAGCGCGCGGCCGCCGGCGCCGACGAAGACGAAGTCGGCCGTGTAGTGGAACTTCTGCTTGGTGTGGTGGTTCTTGCCCATCACGTGCCAGGTGCCGTCCATCGTGCGGTGGACGAGTCGGACGTCGGCACCGAACTCGAGCGTGGCGCCCTTGGCGACCAGGTTCTGGACCAGCGTGTTGGTCAGCGTGCCGAAGTCGACGTCCGTGCCGGCCGGGTGGAAGGTCGCCGCAATGACGTCGCTCCGGTCGCGGCCCTCGACCAGCAGCGGGGCCCAGCGCTTGATGACGTCGTAGTCCTCGCTGAACTCCATGCCGGCGAAGAGCGGGTGGTCCTTGAGCGCCTCGTAGCGGCGGCGCAGGTAGTCGACGTTGTCGGCGCCCCAGACGAAGGACATGTGCGGAGTCGTGCGGATGAACGACGCCGGCTCCGGGATGTCGCCGTTCTCGACGAGGAAGGCCCACAGTTGCCGGGTGAGCTGGAACTGCTCGTTGACCACGACCGCCTTGGAGATGTCGATCGTGCCGTCCGCCCGCTCCGGGGTGTAGTTGAGCTCGCAGAGCGCGGAGTGCCCGGTTCCGGCGTTGTTCCACGGGCCCGACGACTCCTCGGCGAGGACGTCGAGGCGCTCGAGGATGCGGATGTTCCACGTCGGCTCGAGCTGCTGCAGCAGGGTGCCGAGTGTGGCGCTCATGATGCCGCCGCCGACCAGCACGATGTCCTTCGGAGAGGAAGAGGGCATGGGTGAATCCTAAGATGCGCCCATGCCGATCCTCACATCCGCCCATCGAGCGTGGATCGACGAGGCGGTTCGCCGGGTCGAGGCCGACTCCAACCGCAGCGCCGACACCCACCTTCACCTCTTCCCGCTGCCGCCCGCCGTGGCCGAGGCCGGCATCGCGCTCTACCTCAAGGACGAGTCGGTGCACCCGACGGGATCGCTGAAGCACCGGCTCGCGCGCTCGCTCTTCCTCTATGCGCTGTGCAACGGCTGGCTGCACTCCGGATCCACCGTCGTGGAGGCCTCCTCGGGATCGACCGCCGTCTCCGAGGCCTATTTCGCCCGGTTGATCGGCCTGCCCTTCGTCGCGGTCATGCCGCGCTCCACCAGCCCGGCCAAGATCAAGCTCATCGAGTGGTACGGCGGCACCTGCGCGTTCGTCGACTCCGCAGGTCAGGTCTACGACGAGGCCCGGCGCATCGCCGCCTCGACGGGCGGCCACTACATGGACCAGTTCACCTACGCCGAGCGGGCCACCGACTGGCGGGGCAACAACAACATCGCCGAATCGATCTTCAGCCAGATGGCCGCCGAGGAGCACCCGATCCCGGCGTGGATAGTGGTCTCGGCCGGCACCGGCGGTACGTCGGCCACCATCGGTCGCTACCTCCACTACTGCCGGCACTCGACCAAACTGATGGTCGCCGACCCCGAGGGCTCGGCGTTCCTCGACGGCTGGGCGGCCGACACCTCGGACGCGACCGGGCCGGGCTCGCGGATCGAGGGCATCGGCCGTCCGCGGATCGAGCCGTCCTTCGTCGGCGGTGTCGTCGATGACATGCTCCGCGTCCCCGACGGCGCCTCGGTGGCGACGATGCGCTGGGTCTCCGAGCAGCTCGGTCGCCCGGTCGGCCCGTCGACGGGCACCAACGTCTGGGCAGCCATGACGGTCATCGAGCGGATGATCGCTGCAGGGGAGACGGGCAGCGTCGTGACGCTGCTCTGCGACGGCGGCGAACGCTATGCGACCTCGTACTACGACGACGCCTGGCTCGCCCAGCAGGGCATCGACCCGCGCGTCGCAATCCCACGCGTCTGACAGCTGGTCCAGACCAGCCGCACCCCATTTTCGCCGTTCCGCGTCATGGGATCTGCGGAGCTCCGTTCCATCCCCGAAGGTCGTCCACCGGTGGGGGGGTGGACGACCTTCACCCCGGGTTACGGCAGCATGAGCCGCATGTCCGATCCCGCCGTCTCGACCAGCAAGGCGATCTCGCCCGACTCCGGTGAGCACTGGAGCGCACCCGGCGCATGGGAGGTCGCCCCCGGCCTCCACCGGATCCCGCTCCCGCTGCCGATGGACGGGCTGCGGGCGGTCAACGTCTACGTCCTCGAGAGCGAGGAGGGACTCACGCTGGTCGACGGTGGCTGGGCGATCACGGAGGGTCGCGCCGCACTCGAGGCTGGGCTGAAGCAGATCGGCAGGGGCTTCGGCGACATCCGTCGTTTCCTGGTCACCCACGTGCACCGCGACCACTACTCCCTGGCGGCGACGCTCGGCACGGAGTTCGGCGCCGAGGTGACGCTCGGCATCGGCGAGAAGCCGACCATGGACATGCTCTTCGAGCCCGAAGACGCGACCGGACCGAACATGATCGACCAGCTGCGCGCCGCCGGCGCACACGACATCGCCGCCGAGTTCGAGACGTTCGACGCCGACGACGGCCGCGACGACCGGTCCCACCGCTATCCCGACACCTGGCTGACCGGTGACCAGCAGATCGCCGTGGGCGAGCGGGTCCTCGACGCCGTACACACGCCGGGCCACACGCAGGGGCACTTCGTCTTCGCCGACCAGTCCGCCGGCCTGCTCTTCGCGGGGGACCACGTGCTGCCGACGATCACGCCCTCGATCGGTTTCGAGCCGGCGGTCGTCGACCAGCCGCTGCGTGACTTCATGGACTCGCTCACCCGGGTGCGCCAGCTGCCCGACCTGCGGCTGCTGCCGGCGCACGGCCCGATCGCGCCGTCGACCTACGCCCGCATCGACGAGCTCCTCGCCCACCACGAGGAGCGTCTGGACCTGTGCCTGCGGTCCCTCGAGGGCAGCGCGCCGAAGACGTCGCTCGACGTCGCCGGTGACCTGCCCTGGACCCGCCACGAGCACCGGTTCTCCCAGCTCGACGTCTTCAACGGCGCCCTCGCCGTGATGGAGACCAAGGCCCACCTCGAGCTCCTCGTCGCCCGCGGCCAGGCGTCTCGCACTCTGACGCCCGACGGCGTCACCTTCTCCGCGCTGCGCTAGCCTCAGCAGGTCAGACAGGGGAGCCCGCGTCAAGGGCTGAGAGTGCGGTAGTCCGCAGACCCTCCGAACCTGCACCGGTTAGTACCGGCGAAGGGAGTCGCAGATGTTCTTGCGCGCCATTTCCGCGGCGGCAGCCGCACTGTCCCTCATTCCCGCACTCGCTGCCTGCGGCAGCAGCGACAGTACGTCGACGGGCGACAAGCCCACGACGGTCACCGTCGTCACGCACGACTCGTTCGCGCTCCCCAAGGAGCTCCAGGCGGAGTTCGAGAAGGAGTCGGGCTACACGCTCAAGGTCCTCTCCAACGGCGACGCCGGCCAGCTCACCAACAAGCTGGTGCTCACCAAGGACGCCCCGCTCGGTGACGTCGCCTTCGGCGTCGACAACACCTTCGGCTCGCGCGCCCTGAAGAACGGCGTCTTCGCCGACTACACGCCGGCGGACCTGCCCGACGGCCTGAGCCAGTTCGACCTTCCGGACGACTCGGGATCGAAGCTCACCCCGATCGACACCGGCAACGTCTGCCTCAACATCGACACCGACTGGTTCGCGGCGCACAAGGTCGCGCCGCCGGTCACCCTGGACGACCTGACCAAGCCGGCGTACAAGGACCTCACGGTCCTGCCCGGTGCGGCCACCTCGAGTCCCGGCCTGGCGTTCCTGCTGACCACGATCGCCGCGAAGGGCGACGACTGGCCGGCGTACTGGAAGGCGCTCATGGCCAACGGTGCCGAGATCACGCAGGGCTGGTCGGACGCCTACGAGGTCGACTTCACCGCCGGGGGCGGCAACGGCAAGCGCCCGATCGTGCTCAGCTACGACTCGAGCCCGGCCTTCACCGTCAAGGACGGGAAGACGTCGACGCAGGCGCTGCTCGGCACGTGCTTCACCCAGATCGAATATGCCGGCGTCCTCGCCCACGCGAAGAACCCGGCCGGCGCCCAGGCGTTCGTCGACTTCCTGCTGAGTCCCGAGGTGCAGAAGGCGCTCCCCGACGCGATGTACGTCTTCCCCGTCGTGCCGAACACGCCGCTGCCGGCCGACTGGGCGAAGTTCGCCAAGCGGCCGACGAAGCCCTGGACGCTCTTCCCGTCCGACATCGACAAGAACCGCGACACCTGGTTGCAGCAGTGGAGTGACGTCACCTCGCAATGAGGCGCCTCCCATGAGACGACTCAGTGCGCTGGTCGCGCTCGCCGCCGTCCCGCTCGCCGTTCTGGGCGTCCTCTTCGTCCTCCCGGTGAGCGGGATGGTGTCGCGCGGCTTCGACGGCGGCCTCGCGCCGGTCCTCGACGTCCTGCAGCGCCCGCGGGTCCACCGGGTCCTCTGGTTCACCCTGTGGTCGAGCACGGTCGCGACGGCGATCGCCGTCGTCCTCGGCGTGCCGGCGGCGTCGGTCCTCTACCGGCTCCGGTGGCCCGGCAGTCGGGTCGTGAGGGCCTTGGTACTCGCGCCGTTCGTCATGCCGACCGTCGTGGTCGGCATCGCGTTCCGCCAGCTCACCACGTCCGGCGGGCTCCTGGGCAGCCTGGGCCTGGACCACTCCGCGGCGGCGATCATCGCCGGGCTGGTCTTCTTCAACGTGCCGATGGTCGTCCGCACCGTCGGGCTCGTCTGGGAGGGGCTCGACCCCGAGCCGGCCGAGTCGGCGACGGTGCTGGGCGCGAGTCCGTGGCAGGTCTTCACCCGTGTCACGCTCCCGACCCTCCGGCCCGCGATCGCCGGCTCGGCCGCCGTCGTCTTCCTCTTCTGCGCCACGGCCTTCGGTGTCGTGCTCATGCTCGGCGGCCTCCGCTACTCGTCGGTGGAGACGGAGATCTACCTCCTCACCACCAACCTGCTCGACCTGCAGGGCGCGGCCGCCCTGTCGCTGCTCCAACTCGTCGTCGTGATCGTCCTGCTCCTCGTGGCGGGCCGTGTGCAGCGCTCGGTCCCGACCGAGCGGAGCACCGCCCAGCCCCGCCACCTCACCCGCACCGACGTACCGGCGTTGCTCACGACCGCGGCCGTGGCCGCCGCGATCCTGCTCCCGATCGCCACCCTCGTGGCCGGCTCCCTCCGGCGCGAGGGCGCATGGACCCTCCTCAACTACCGACACCTGGGCACCGTGGCCGGCGACGCCGTCGGCAACAGCCTCCTCACGGCGGTCATCGCCACCGCGATCGCGCTGGGGTTCGGGACGCTGGTCGCGTTCCTCGTCAGCCGGCCCTCCGCCTCGCCGCTCGAGGCGCGCGTACGTCGCCTCCTGGACGGTGTCTTCATGCTGCCGCTCGGCGTCTCGGCCGTGACGCTCGGCTTCGGCTTCCTCCTGACGCTGGGCAGCTTCCGTGACAGCCCGTGGCTCGTCCCGCTCGCCCAGGCACTCGTCGCGCTCCCGCTCGTCGTGCGCACGCTCGTGCCGGTCTGGAGCGGGATCGACCCGCTCCTGCGTGACGCCGCTGCCACCCTCGGCGCCGGTCCGGGCAGGGTCCTGCGAGAGATCGACCTGCCGGCGATCAGGGGCGCGCTCCTCGGCGCCGCGGGCCTCGCTGCGGCGGTCTCCCTCGGTGAGTTCGGGGCCACCAGCTTCCTCGCCCGCGAGGACCACCTCACCCTGCCGGTCCTGATCTACCGGTTGCTGAGCCACCCCGGCGCGGACAACCTCGGAGGGGCCCTTGCCGCCTCGGTCGTGCTCGCCGCGATCACCACCCTCGTCCTGCTCGCCGGCGAGCTGGCGAGCCGCGCGCCCCGAACGACACGGCGGTAGGGTGCCCTTCGTGTACCGGCGCGCCCAGATCTTCCTGCTCATCAACGCAGTGGGGATCGGTGTCGCCGCGATCATCGTCGCGATCGTCACCGGTCGTCCGCTCGTCGACCCGGACGGCAGCTTCCTCGGCCCGACGTGGCTGCGCCTGCCGCTGCTTCTGGGCGGCGCGATCCTGCTCGACCTGCTGCCCCGGACGCTCTGGCTCTCGAAGTTCAAGCCGACCGCGATGTGGCCCTTCGCCCAGGCCCGTCTGCGCACGCACTGGAACAGGGAGCGACTCACCCTCGTGGTGGTCGGCATCCTCTCCTTCTACATCGTCTACGTCTCCTACCGGAACCTGAAGTCGGCGCTCCCGGCCCTCATCACCGCGCAGTACGACCACGAGCTCCACCTCATCGACCGCGCGATCCTCTTCGGCCACGAGCCGGGCATCCTGCTGCAGGACGTCTTCGGCACCAACGTGATGGCGTTCCTCTTCAGCTACGTCTACCTCTGGTTCCTGCCGCTGGTCCCGATCGCCGTGACGTGTTGGGTGGTGTGGTCGAAGAATCTCGCCTACGGCTACTGGTTCGTCGCCTCCCAGACCCTTGCGTGGACGCTCGGCACGATCTCCTACTACGCCCTTCCGACGATCGGCCCGGGCCTGCAGTACCCGCAGATCTACGCGACCCTGGCCCACACGCCCACGAGCGACCTGATGGACTCGCTCGTCAACGCGCGCCACACCGCGCTCTGGGACCAGCAGGCCAACGCTGCCCAGACCGTCGCGGGCTTCGCCTCGCTCCACGTCGCGATCACGCTGCTCGTCGCGCTGATGGTGCAGTACACGGTCGAGTACAAGCCGCTCAGGATCGCGTTCTGGATCAACCACGGCTTCACCGTGTGCGCGACGCTCTACTTCGGCTGGCACTACATCAGCGACGACGTCGCCGGTGTGATGATCGCGTTGAGCTCCTTCTACTTCGGTGGCCTGGTCAGCCATCAGAAATTCCGCCGGAAGGGGTACGCACGTCGTGAGGCGCTCAAGATGCGCCCCGACCAGGAAGTCACCACCGTCTGACATCGGAGGGCCCGTTGAGCACCGACAGCACCGAAGACATCGAGAGCGTCACAGGGGAGCTGCGCGACCTGCTCGCGGGGCCGCACGCCTCCACCCGTGCGACCGTCCTCGCCGGGCTCGAGCCCTACGCCGGACTGCTCGAGGAGGCCGAGACCCTCGGCCTCGACGAGTTCCGCGACCGGGTCCGCGACGTGGTGGTCGAGCTCGCGGGCTCCGGTCTCACCGGCCTCGGCTTCCCGAAGGAGTACGGCGGCGGCGCGGACCTCGGCGCCTCGATCGCTGCCTTCGAGACGCTGGCCCACGGCGACCTCTCGGTGCTGGTCAAGGTCGGCGTGCAGTTCGGCCTCTTCGGCGGCGCGATCCTCCAGCTCGGCACGGAACGCCACCACGAGGCCTATCTCGCCGACCTCGTCTCGGCGCGGGTGCTCGGCTGCTTCGCCATGACCGAGCACCGCCACGGCTCCAACGTCGCCGCGCTCGAGACGGTCGCGACCTACGACAAGGAGACGGAGGAGTTCGTCCTCACCACCACGCGGGAGGACGCCTTCAAGGACTACATCGGCAACGCGGCACGCCATGCCGAGCTGGCCGTGGTCTTCGCGCAGCTGGAGATCGACGGCGAATCGCAGGGTGTGCATGCCTTCGTGGCGCGGATCCGGGAGGACGGGCAGCCGGTCGTCGGCGTACGGATCGCCGATGACGGGCGCAAGATGGGCCTCAACGGTGTCGACAACGGCCGGATCTGGTTCGACGGGCTCCGCATCCCGCGGGAGAACCTGCTCAACCGCTTCGCCGACGTCGATGCCGACGGCACCTACCGCAGTGAGATCGACTCGGTGAACCGCCGCTTCTTCACGATGCTCGGCACGCTCATCCAGGGCCGGGTCAGCGTCGGTGGTGCCGGACTCACCGCGGCCAAGGTCGCCCTGACGATCGCCACCCGCTACGCCCTCCAGCGCCGACAGTTCGACAGCGAGAGCGGCGAGAACGATCTCGAAACCCGGCTGCTCGACTACGGCCAGCACCAGCGTCGGCTGCTGCCGCTGATCGCGCGCTCGTACGCGCTGACCTTCGCCCAGGAGACGCTGGTCGACCAGCTGCACCGCAGCTTCAGCGGGGAGGTCCCGGACGAGGAGGCGGAGGTCTTCCGCCGCGAGCTCGAGTCCCGGGCCGCCGGCACGAAGGCGCTCGCGACCTGGCACGCCACCCGGACGATCCAGGAGTGCCGCGAGGCCTGCGGTGGTGCGGGTTATCTCGCGGAGAACCGCTTCACCGCGCTCAAGGCCGACACGGACGTCTTCACCACGTTCGAGGGTGACAACACGGTGCTGCTGCAGCTCGTCGCGAAGGGGCTGCTCACCGACTACTCCTCGGAGTTCTCGTCGATGGACCAGCTCGACCTGGTCCGCTTCGTGGCCGGGCAGGCGGTCGAGACGGTCGTGGAGCGGGCGAACGTGCACAAGCTCCGCGAGCGGATCCGCGACCTGCTCCCGGGAGGGAACGAGGAGGATGCGGACATTCGGGATCCCGAGTACCACCTGGAGATGCTCACCTTCCGCGAGGAGCACATCCTGGCGGGCGTCGCCCGACGCCTGAAGGGTGGCATCGACCGGGGCACCGCGCCCGGCATCGTCTTCTCCCACGTGCAGGACCACGTGATCGCACTCGGCCGCGCCCACGTCGAGCGGGTCGTCCACGAGGCCTTCGTCGACAAGCTCGAGTCGCTGCCGGAGGGACCCACCCGTGAGCTGCTCGCCAAGGTCGCCGACCTCGCGGCGCTGTCCGCCATCGAGGCCGATCGCGCCTGGTGGATGGAGCACGGCCGGCTCACCGTCCAGCGTTCCAAGGCGATCACGTCGGAGATCAACAGCCTCTGCCGTGAGCTCCGGCCCGAGGCCCGCACCCTCGTCGACGCCTTCGGCATCCCCGACGCCTTCCTCCGCGCCGAGGACCTCGTCGCCGAATCCGCCCTTTCCTGACGGTCAGCAGGGGCAGGCGGCGAGGGCGGCGGCCGCGTCGTCGAGGGACTCGCGAGCCTTCAACGTGTTGGCGACGGGGACCTTGTCGGCCATCACGACGTAGGTGAGCGCGGCGCCGGACGCGGTGGTGATGAAGCCGGCCAGCGAGCTCACCCCGGTGAGCGTGCCCGTCTTCGCGCGTACGACGCCGAGGCCGGCGTCCGAGGTGTTGTCGGTGTACCGGCCGGCGAGCGAGCCGCTGAAGCCGGCGACCGGCAGGCCGTAGGAGAGCACCTGGAGGTCGGGGTCGGTGGCCGCCAGCCGCAGCACCGCCGTGAGCGCGGCCGGGGTGGCGACATCTGAGCGCGAGAGGCCGGAGCCGTCGTGCAGGGTGACGCCGTCGAGCGGCACCTCCAGGTCGGTCAGGGCCTTCCGTACGCCGGCGACCCCGCCGTCGAAGGAACCATCCCCGTCCTCGGCGCCGACCTGGTGGGCCAGGACCTCGGCCGCGTCGTTGTCGCTGGTCTCCAGGGTGTGCTCGACGATCTGCCGCAGCGGCGCGCTCTCGACATGGGCGAGTTCAGTGCCGGAACCCTTGCCGTGGCGGATCCGCGGAGCCACCTCGACTCCGGCAGTCCTCAGTGCGGCCGCGAAGCGCTGGGCCGCGGTCAGACCCGGGCTGAGGTCGCGGCCGCCCTGGGGCAGCCGGCCCTCGTCGACGCGGAGCGCGGCGACCGGCGAGACGACGTCCTCGGTGACGTAGGAGGCGGGCCACGCCGGGCTGGTCGCAGGGCCGGTGAAGAGCGAGTCGTCATACGCCAGCCGGACGCTGGTGGTGCCGTCGCCGAGGAGTGTGGTGGCCGTCGACTTCGCGAGCGTGACGAGGTCGGCGCGTGGCAGCGAGGTGGAGTGGACCGGAGCGGAGGCGAGCATCGGGTCACCGCCACCGACGAGCACGATGACTCCGGGCTTGGGCGAGACGACGGTCGTCGTGAAGCGGTGCTCGGGTCCGAGGACGTGCAGCCCGGCCGCGGTGGTGAGGAGCTTGTTGGTCGAGGCAGGCACGGCCGACCCACTGCCCGACGTCACGATCGGGTCGCCGCTCAGACCGGCCACCTCGACCAGGACATGCGGGCCGAGGTCGGCCTTGGTGAGCTGTCCTGTCAAGGCGGCGCGCACCTTGGCCGGGTCAGGTGTCGGCGTACCGGCGAGGGCGGTGGGGGAGGGGACCGGCGACTCCCACGGCTCAGCTGCCGCGGCCGGTGCCGCGGCGTCGTGACCCTCGATCCTCATCCGCAGGTCATCGACCCAACCGCGCTGCACACCTGCCGCGCCCGCTCCGACGAGCAGCACCAGCACGATGAGGAGTGGTGCGACCCAGCGGAGTCTCCGCTTCTTACGCACAGGACATGCCCTCGGACCTCAAATCGCATCTGGGACGGTTGTCGGGGACACTACCGCCATGACTTTGACGTTCGATGTGCTGATCGAGGTCCCCAAGGGCTCGCGCAACAAGTACGAGGTCGACCACGAGACCGGCAAGCTGCGCCTGGACCGCGTGCTCTTCACCTCGATGGTCTACCCGGCCGACTACGGCTACATCGAGGACACCCTCGGCGGCGACGGCGACCCGCTCGACGCCCTCGTCATCACGCCCTTCCCGCTGATCCCGAACGTCCTCGTCGAGGCCCGCCCCGTTGCCATGTACGTCATGGAGGACGAGAAGGGTCAGGACGAGAAGGTCCTCTGCGTCCCCGTCGACCCCCGCTTCGACCACATCCAGGACCTCGGCGACATCGACGAGTTCCTGCTCGGCGAGATCAAGCACTTCTTCGAGCGCTACAAGGACCTCGAGCCCGGCAAGTCCGTCAAGGGCTCCGACTGGGTCGGCCGCGAGGCCGCCGAGAAGGAGATCGCAGAGTCGATCGAGCGCCTGAAGCAGCAGGGTCACTGAGCCGATTCGGCGGGGTCGGATACGGTCGCACCCATGACTGGGGCGTCCGACATGATCGACTGGGACCTCGCCGTCAGGCTGGGCAGCCGGATCGCCACGGACGGGCCGAAGGTCACCCGCGAGGAGGCTGAGGCCGCGGTCGAGGAGCTGCGCGACGACGCTGCGCGCTCCACGCAGCTGGTCCGCGACTTCACCGGTCTCGAGGCTCCCGACGGCACCGCGCCGGTCCTCGTCATCGACCGGAAGGGCTGGGTCCAGGCCAACGCCGACGGCTTCAAGACGGTCCTCGCCCCGCTGGTCGACAAGCTCACCGAGAAGCGGCCGCCGAGCGGGGCGGCCAAGGTGATCGGCCGCAAGATCACCGGCGCCGAGGTGGGCGGACTGCTCGGCTTCCTCTGCACCAAGGTGCTGGGCCAGTTCGACCCGTTCTTCTCTCCCGCCGGCCGACTGCTGCTCGTCGCCCCGAACATCGTCCACATCGAGCGTGAGCTCGGGGTCGACCCGACGGACTTCCGCCTCTGGGTCTGCCTGCACGAGGAGACCCACCGCGTGCAGTTCACGGCCAACCCGTGGCTGCGCGACCACCTCTTCGACCAGGTCGGCCAGCTCGCCGGGCTCACCGACGCCGGCTCGCTGCTCGACGACCTGGTCGGCCGCATCGCCCAGGTGGTGAGGGGCGACGGCCCCACCGGCAGCCTGATCGACCTCGTCAGCACTCCGGAGCAGCGCGAGATCTTCGACCGCCTCACCGCCGTGATGAGCCTGCTCGAGGGTCATGCCGACGTCGTCATGGACGGTGTCGGGCCGAAGGTCATCCCCAGCGTCGAGCACATCCGCTCGAAGTTCACCGAGCGCCGCAAGGGGGTCGGCACCCTCGACCGCATCCTCCGTCGCCTCCTCGGCCTCGACGCCAAGATGGCGCAGTACCGCGACGGCGCGACGTTCGTCCGCCACGTCGTCGACGCCCTCGGCATGGAGCGGTTCAACACGATCTGGACCGGCCCCGACACCCTCCCGACCCTCGCCGAGATCCACGACCCCGAGGCCTGGATCCAGCGCGTCCCCGGACTGTGACGCTCCATCCCTCCATCGCAGCCGTACGCCGGGGAGTCCGTCAGACGCTGGCTGACTCTGCCGCCGGCGACACGGTGGTCGTCGCGGTCAGTGGCGGGCCTGACTCCATGGCCCTGGCCAGCGCCGCCATCTTCGAGGGCCACAAGCTCGGCCTGACGATCATCGGCGCGACCGTCGACCACGACCTCCAACTCGACTCCGACAAGGTCGCCGCCCAGACCGCCGAGCGCCTCAGGGCGAGGGGCATCGACGAGACCGCGACCATCAGGGTCCGGGTCGAGGACCCCGACCGTGCCGGCCCCGAGTCAGCGGCCCGCTCCGCCCGCTACGCCGCCCTCGAGCAGTACGCCGACCACGTCGGTGCCACGGCGGTCCTCCTCGGCCACACCCGCGACGACCAGGCCGAAACCGTCCTGCTCGGCCTTGCGCGCGGCAGCGGCCCGCGGAGCATCGCCGGCATGCGCCGGACCTTCGGGCGCTTCCGGAGGCCCCTGCTCGACGTGACCCGCGACGACACGGTCACCGCCTGTCAGGTCGAGGGGATCGAGACCTGGCATGACCCGCACAACGACGATCCCGGCTATGCCCGCGTCCGGGTCCGGCAGGCGGTCCTCCCCACACTCGAGCAGCAGCTCGGCCCCGGGATCGCCGAGACGCTGGCCCGCACGGCGGACCAGGTCAGGCAGGACGTCGACCTGCTCGACGACATCGCTGTCAACGAGTGGCAGGGCCTCGGCGGGAGCCTGCGGGTCGACGTACTCACGCGGTTTCCCGGCGCCATCCGGACCCGCCTCCTGCGCCTGGCCGCGCTCGAGGCGGGCGCGCCGGGGGATGAGCTGACGTACGGCCACATCGAGGCCCTCGACGCGCTTCTCACCGACTGGCACGGCCAGAGGTGGATCGATCTCCCCGGCCACCTGCGGGCCACCCGCAGCGACGGGGAGATTAGGCTCCTCCCGTGGACGCGGAACACGTGAAGGACGACCTGGCCAACATCCTCTTCACCGAGGCGCAGATCCAGGAGCGGCTGGCCGAGATGGCGAGCGAGATCGAGGCGGACTACGAGGGCAAGGACCTCCTGATCGTCGGCGTCCTCCGCGGCGCCACGTGGGTGATCGCCGACCTGACCCGCTCGATCAACCGGCACGTCGAGATCGACTGGATGGCCGTCTCCTCCTACGGCTCGGGGACCAAGAGCTCCGGGGTCGTCCGCATCCTCAAGGACCTCGACACCGACCTGCACGGCCGCCACGTGCTCATCGTCGACGAGATCATCGACACCGGCCTCACGCTCAGCTGGCTCGTCGCGAACCTCTCCAGCCGCAGCCCGGAGTCGATCCAGGTGGCGACGCTGCTGCGCAAGCCGGAGGCCCAGTCCATGCCCGTCGAGGTGAAGTACGTCGGCTGGGACATCCCCAACGAGTTCGTCGTCGGCTACGGCCTGGACTACCGCGAGCGCTACCGGAATCTGCGCGATATCGGGACCCTCGCGCCGCATGTGTACAGCTGAGGGACAATAGACGGACATCGTTCGTTAGGAAGCCTGTGAAGCGTTTCGCCAAGAGCCCCCTGCTCTGGATCATCGTCGCGGTCATCGCGGTGCTCCTGGGCCTGCAGTACCTCGCGCCCCGGAGCGGCGGGGATGAGATTCCGACCTCCCAGATGGTCAAGTACATCGACCAGGGGAAGGTCGAGTCGATCACCTTCGTCGACGGCGACCAGCAGATCAAGGCGACCCTCGACAAGGGCACGCGCTCGGGCGGTGACGAGGTCACCTCGCACTGGGTCGACGGCGGCCAGCAGGCCATCCTCGACAAGGTGCAGGCCCAGGTCGACAAGGGCACGATTGAGAAGTCCAACTCCGAGGTCGCCAGGCCCAGCCTGTTCGGCCAGATCATCAGCTTCCTGCTGCCCTTCGTGCTCATCGTCGTGCTCTTCATGTTCCTGATGAACTCCGTGCAGGGCGGCGGCGGACGCGGCGTGATGCAGTTCGCCAAGTCCAAGGCGAAGCTGATCACCAAGGACATGCCCAAGACGACGTTCGGCGATATCGCAGGTGCCGACGAGGCGGTCGAGGAGCTGCAGGAGATCAAGGAGTTCCTCCAGGAGCCGGCGAAGTTCCAGGCGGTGGGCGCCAAGATCCCCAAGGGCGTACTGCTCTACGGCAACCCCGGCACCGGCAAGACCCTGCTCGCCCGCGCGGTCGCGGGTGAGGCGGGCGTCCCGTTCTTCTCGATCTCCGGCTCGGACTTCGTCGAGATGTTCGTCGGTGTCGGCGCCTCCCGCGTCCGTGACCTCTTCGAGCAGGCCAAGGAGAACGCTCCGGCCATCGTCTTCATCGACGAGATCGACGCCGTCGGCCGCCACCGCGGCACCGGCATGGGCGGCGGTCACGACGAGCGTGAGCAGACGCTCAACCAGCTCCTCGTCGAGATGGACGGCTTCGACGTCCGCGGCGGCGTCATCCTGATCGCGGCCACCAACCGGCCCGACGTCCTGGACCCGGCGCTGCTGCGCCCGGGCCGCTTCGACCGCCAGATCCAGGTCGACGCCCCCGACATGGCCGGCCGCGAGAAGATCCTCAACGTCCACTCGCGCGGCAAGCCCCTCGCCGCGGACGTCGACCTCGCGAGCGTCGCACGTCGTACCCCCGGCTTCACCGGCGCCGACCTGGCCAACGTGCTCAACGAGGCCGCGCTGCTCACGGCTCGTGGCAACCAGAAGCAGATCACCAGGGCCAACCTCGACGAGGCGATCGACCGCGTCATCGCCGGCCCGCAGCGCCGCACCCGCCTGATGAGCGAGCAGGAGAAGCTCATCACGGCCTACCACGAGGGCGGCCACGCGCTCGTCGCCGCGGCAATGCCGCACAACGACCCGGTGCAGAAGGTCACGATCCTTCCCCGCGGGCGCGCGCTGGGCTACACGATGGTGATGCCCGACGAGGACAAGTACAGCCAGACCCGAAGCGAGATGCTCGACAAGCTCGCGCACATGCTCGGCGGCCGTGCCGCCGAGGAGCTGATCTTCCACGACCCGACCACCGGTGCCGGCAACGACATCGAGAAGGCCACCAACCTGGCCCGCGCGATGGTGACGCAGTACGGCATGACGGAGCGGCTCGGCGCGATCAAGCTCGGCTCGTCGGGCGGGGAGCCCTTCCTCGGTCGCGACATGGGCCACCAGCGCGACTACTCCGAGGAGATCGCGGGCATCGTCGACGAGGAGGTCAAGAAGCTCCTTACGACGGCGCACCAGGAGGCCTTCGACGTCCTCAACGAGAACCGCGACGTCCTCGACGCCCTCGTCCTCGCGCTCCTCGACAAGGAGACGCTCGGCAAGGAGGAGATCGCGGAGATCTTCGAGCCGCTGCGTCGTCGTCCGCTGCGTCCCGCGTGGACCGGCTCTGACACGCGTCGTCCCTCCGACGTGCCGGCCGTGGAGATCCCACAATGGATCCGTGAGCGTGACGTCGCGGCGGCCGCTGCGGCCCACGCCAAGGTCGGCGGCAACGGCCAGACCCCTCCCGGCGGCGTCACCGACGTGCCGGAGAAGCCGCTGCCCGCACCCGACAACGCCTGACCCATGACCGATCCGATCAGCCTCCCCGACCAAGGGGAGCGGCCCGAGTTCGACCATGCCCGCGCCGAGGCGGCGGTCCGCGAACTGCTCTTCGCCATCGGCGAGGACCCGGACCGTGAGGGTCTGCTCGACACCCCGGCCCGGGTGGCGAGGGCGTACGCCGAGGTCACCCAGGGTCTGCGCCAGCGGCCGGAGGACGTCCTGACGACGACCTTCGACATCGGCTCCCACGACGAGCTCGTGCTCGTGCGCGACATCGAGTTCTGGTCGATGTGCGAGCACCATCTCGTGCCGTTCAGCGGGGTGGCGCACGTGGGCTACATCCCGCACGCCGAGGGCCGGATCACCGGGCTCTCCAAGCTTGCTCGACTGGTCGACGTCTACGCCAAGCGCCCGCAGGTGCAGGAGCGGCTCACCACGCAGATCGCCGACGCGCTCATGGAGATCCTCGAGCCGCAGGGCGTCATCGTCGTCATGGAGGCCGAGCATCTCTGCATGACGATGCGAGGCGTCCGCAAGGCCGGCGCCCGCACGATCACCTCCGCCGTGCGCGGCACGATGCGGTCGAACTCGACCACTCGCTCCGAGGCGATGGCCCTGATCAACGCCAAGCCCTGAACGCGAAAGGGCGCTCGCTCATCCCCGAGAGGGTGAGCGAGCGCCCCTCCGGCGTCAGTAGCTGAACCGACGCAGCAGTCCGTCGAGCTCCGTCGCCAGGCCGGCGAGCGCGACCGCGGACTCGGCGGTGCCGGCGGCACCGGTCTGGGTGGCGGCAGCGGCGCGAGCGGCCTGGACCGCGTCCGACGCGATCCCGGTGGTGCCCGAGGCAGCCTCGGTCACGGAGCGGGAGATCTCGTTGGTGGTCGCGGTCTGCTGCTCGACGGCCGCAGCGATCGTGCCCTGGGTCTCGTAGATGGTGGTGATGACCTCACCGATCTCCGTGATCGCCGTGGCCGCGCCCTGGGAGTCGTTCTGGATCGCCTCGACGAGGCGGCCGATGTCGTCGGTGGCCCGTGCCGTCTGGGTGGCGAGCTCCTTGACCTCGTTGGCGACGACCGCGAATCCCTTGCCCATCTCGCCGGCCCGAGCGGCTTCGATGGTCGCGTTGAGCGCGAGCAGGTTGGTCTGCTGGGCGATCGTGGAGATCACCTTCACCGCCTGCCCGATCTCCGAGGAGGAGAGCCCCAGGGCCTCGACCGCGGCGGTGGCCGACCGTGCCTGGGAGACGGCGCGCGAGGCGACGCCGGCGGCATCCGTGGCGTTGCGGGCGATCTCGCGGATGGACGCGGACATCTCCTCAGCGGCGCTCGCGACGGTCTGGACCGACGACGAGACCTGCTCCGACGTCGCGGAGACGTCCCCGACGCGCGCGGCTGCGTCGTCGGCCGAGCGACCCATGTCGGCGCTGACGGCGGTCAGCTCCTCGGCCGCCGACGCGACAGAGGTCGCCGTCTGGCCGATCTGCGCCATCGACGTACGCAACGACGTGACGAGCGCACGGACGGAGTCCGCCATCTGCCCGACATTGTCCGAACCGGTCAGCTCGAGCGGACGGGTGAGGTCCCCGACCGCCACCGCAGCGAGGTAGTCCCTGATCACCTCGACACGGGCGGCCGTCTCGGCGGCGGCAGCCGCAGCCTCCCGGGCCCGGGCGGCGTCGGCTTCGGCCTCGGCACGCTGGCGAGCCTGCTCCTCCTCGAGTCGCGCGCGCTCCTCTGAGGCGCGCTCCTCGGCGAGCTCCCGCTCGCGCCTCTCTTCGGCCGCGACCCGCTCCCGCTCCCGCGCCTCGGCGGCACGCTGGGCCTCGACCCGCTCGAGCTCGGCGGCGGCACGCTCGTCGGCGAGCTCGCGCTCACGGGCGGCCTCCGCGGCGAGGCGAGCGGCCTCACGCTTGCGCTCGGCCTCCTCGGCCTCGAGCTTCTCGGCCTGGCGTTGACGCTCCTCCTCGGCGCGCTCCTGGATCGCGCGCTTCTCGGCCTCGGCGCGAGCGACCCGCTCCGCCTCGGCGGTCCGCGTCGCCTCATCAGCGGCGTCGAGGGCGGTGATGACCTGGTCGACGGCCACGGCGATCGCGCCGATCTCGTCGGCATTGTCATGCTCGACCCGCACGCTCCTGTCGCCGGCCGCGATCGCCCGAAGCGAGCGCATCACCTTGCTGAGCGGGCCCGAGATCCCGCGCACCAGGAACCAGCCGGCCAGCAGCAGGAGGATCAGGCCCGTCAGCGAGACGACGATCGTGGTGGTCTGCAGCGAGCTGACCGCCTCCGAGATGGCGTCGGCATGCCCGTCGACCACGCCGTCCACGAAGTCATCCGCGTCGTTGAACGTTCCGTCGATCGCCGTGGCGTCGGGACCGTTGGCGGCGCCGTCGAGCTGCGGGACCTTGCCGAGGTTGCCGCTCGCGGCCGCCTTGTCCATCTGGTCGAGATAGGTGTGGTACGCCGTGACCTGGCTGATCAGCGTCTTCAACCGTGACGTCGCGAACCCGGACGTGTCGAGTTGGATGGCCACCTGGAACTTGTCGAGCGCGGTCTTGTAGTGCTCGTCAGCTTCCCGCCTGGCCGTGGTGGCGCCGGCGCTGTCGGGTCCGTCCGTGACGGCGGAGCCGACGAACCGTCCGGTGCTCACCCGCTGGAGGAGCCACTCCGAGTAGCCGGCGTTGAGTTTGCTCGAGATCGAGTAGTCCGTCTTGCTGGCCGAGGTGAGCGACTTGACCTTGGCGACGTTCGTGGCGCCCACGAACGTCACGATCGCCAGCACGACGACGGTGAGGGCCACCATCGCCCACAGCTTCTGCGTGATGGTGATGCGCTTGTGGAACGGCACCTCCCGGCGTACGTCGACCGCCTGGTCCTCCGACGGACCCGCAGCGTCCATGAGCGGGTCGGCGGGAGCGCTGGGTCGCGGGATCACCACGGTGGGATTCTGAGTCGCTGGAGGCTCGACGAGGGTCATGCCGCCGTCATCGGCCCGAAAGCGCCGTGACTGAGGCACGTGCTCATAACAGGCCCGGTTTGTCCACAGTGTGAGCGGAACACCAAGCTCGCTACCGTGTCGCCATGGCTGCGCCGCTCCTGATGGGAGTCGTCAACGTGACCCCCGATTCGTTCAGCGACGGGGGACGCTTCCTTGCCACCGATGCGGCCATCGCCCACGGCTTCGAGCTGCAGGCCGACGGCGCGGACATCCTCGACATCGGCGGTGAGTCGACCCGGCCGGGGGCCACCCGACCGGTGGTGACCGAGGAGCTTGCCCGGGTCATCCCGGTCATCGAGGCCCTCGCGGCCGACGGCGCGACCGTCTCCGTCGACACGATGCGGGCCGAGGTGGCCGCCGCCGCCATCGGGGCCGGCGCCGCGATCGTCAACGACGTCTCCGGTGGCCTCGCCGACCCGCGGATCCTCGAGGTCGTCGCCGACTCCGGGGCGCGTTACGTCTGCATGCACTGGCGCGCCCACTCCACCGCCATGCAGCAGCAGGCCTTCACCACGTACGCCGACGGCGTGGTCACCACCGTCATCGCCGAGCTCCGTGAGCGGATCGACGCCGCGCTCGCCGCCGGCCTCAGCACCGAGCAGCTGGTCCTCGACCCGGGCCTGGGCTTCTCCAAGACGGCCGACCAGAACTGGGAGCTCCTCCGCGGCCTGCTCCACGGTGCAGACTTCGACGCCCTCGGCCTCCCGCTCCTGATCGGGGCCAGCCGCAAGGGCTTCCTCGGCCGCCTGCTGGCCGACGAGGCGGGTGCGCCGCGCCCGGTCGACGATCGCGAGTCGGGCCACCTCGCCATCGTCACGCTCCTGGCACAGCGGGGAGTCTGGGGCCTCAGGGTCCATGACGTGAGGGCGGCCCGCGACGCCGTACGTGCGACCGAGAGGATGCAGCCATGACACAGCTCGACCAGCTGACCATCTCGGGCGTGGAGTGTTACGGCTACCACGGCGTCTTCGACTTCGAGCGGCGCGAGGGGCAGACCTTCGTGATCGACCTCGTCCTGGGTCTGGACACCTCGCGCGCGGCCGCCACGGACGACTTGCGCGAGACGGTGCACTACGGAACGCTCGTGGACGACGTGAAGGCCGCAGTGGAGCGTGATCCGGTCGACCTCATCGAGACGCTCGCCCAGCGCATCGCGGACGTGGTGCTCTTGGCGCAGCGTGTTGAATGGGTGACGGTCACGGTCCACAAGCCCGACGCCCCCATCCAAGCGACATTCCGCGATGTCGCCCTGACTATCACCCGAGCCAATGGAGGCACAGAGCGTGACTGAGTCGCCCAATCCCTTCGCCATCGACTCCGACACCCTCACCGGTGACATGTTGCCGATCCGTCGCGCGGTCCTCGCGCTCGGGTCGAACCTCGGGGACCGTGAGGCCAACCTGCAGGGCGCCGTCGCCCAGCTGGCCGACACCCCCGACGTCTGGATCAC
The DNA here is from genome assembly GCF_020715565.1 of Nocardioides sp. Kera G14. Lineage (NCBI taxonomy): Bacteria > Bacillati > Actinomycetota > Actinomycetes > Propionibacteriales > Nocardioidaceae > Nocardioides > Nocardioides sp. Kera G14. The sequence continues at coordinate 140,931 of NZ_CP085839.1, forward strand.
CGGAGTCTCGCCGGTCTACGAGACCGCTCCCCTCGAGTCGCCCGAGGGCTCTGCCGACTACCTCAACGCCGTCGTTCTTGTGGACACCACGCTGACGCCGCACACCCTCCTCGAGCGCGCCCTCGCGATCGAGGAGGCCTTCGACCGCCAGCGGACTCCGGGTGCCGTCAACGAGCCGCGCACGATCGACGTCGACCTGATCACGGTCGGTGACAAGGTGAGCGACGAGCCGGACCTCCGCCTGCCGCACCCGCGCGCCGCCCAGCGGGCGTTCGTGCTCAAGCCATGGCACGACATCGAGCCCGACGCGGAGCTTCCCGGCTTCGGCACGGTCGCCGACCTGCTCGCCGCCGTCGGTGAGCAGAGCGTCGTGCGCACGGACATCACCCTCGCCGACGACTGACCCCGCTTGACCGACTCGCCTGACCCCTCGCCGCGGCATGAGCTCCGGCCGACCTCGGCCGCCCTGCTCACGGGGGCGTTCGTGGTGGCGCTCGTCGCCGGCTGGCTCATGCACCGGATCACCGACGCGTGGGTCGGCCACGCGCCGGTCATCAGCTGGGGACAGCCTCTGCTCCTCGTGGTGATCGCGGTGATCCTCGCGTGGGTCGGGTGGTCGACGTACCGCTCACGCCAGTCTGCCGAGGCCCGGATCGAGCCCCACCAGGCGGTCAACCGGCTCGTCCTCGCCCGTGCCTGCGCCGTCGTCGGTGCCCTGGCCGCCGGCTTCTACCTCGGGTACGCCGTCAGCTGGCTCGGCATCGACGTCGAGCTCGCCCACCAACGACTCGTCAGGTCCCTCGTCGCCGCCGTTGCGGGCGCGCTGGTCGTCGCGGCGAGCCTGCTCCTCGAAAGGGCGTGTCGCATCAGCGACGACGACACCGACGCCTAGTCTCGACGGCATGTCTTCCCCATCTGCAACATCGGCCACTCCAGTCACACACGTGACTCGGCGTCGTGCGCGCTCCCTGCGCGTCTCGCTCGCCACCGGCCTGGTTGTGCTCGCCGCGTTGGCTGTCGCCGGCGCGGTCCTCAGCGGCTCCCACCCCGCGGTGGCCGTCGCAGCAGGCGGTGCCGTCCTCCTCGGGGCCGCCGCCACCCGTCTCGTCCATCTCGAGCTGCTCGACTCCCGCGTGGAGGCCGCCCGCGACCGGGCCGAGCAGGCCAAGGGCTATGTCGCGATCACCGAGGCCCGGATCGCCGAGCAGGCGACCTTCACCCGTCGCCTCGAGGCGCGGATCCGCACCCACGAGCAGGCCATCGCCGATCTCGAGGGCGCCCTCACCGCCGCCCACCAGCGCGCCGCCGACGCCATGAAGCAGCGCGCTGACGCCACCCGCAACGCCGACGAGTGGCTCGCCGAGGCCGAGCAGCGTCTCGAGGACGCCGAGGGCCGTGCCGCCGAGGCGATCCTCCGAGTCCACGAGTTGGAGCTCGAGCTCGACGCAGCCCGGGCGGAGCTCGCCGCCGTCCCCGGTCTGGGGAACCGCCGCTCCGCCTGACCGACCCGCTCACACCGAACAACCGTCGAGGACGTGACCCAGGTCACGTCCTCGACGTGTTCACACTGTTGTAACCCACGCGTACCGTCGAGGGCAGGAAATCCTGGACACGACGTCCGGCACCCTTACCGGCTCTTCGGAGTGGGCGGCGGGGCTGGAACGAAAGGTTGAGAGACGTGAGCAGTGCTGCTCCCCGCCCCACGCTCCGCGTGGGAGTCATCGGTGCCGGCCGTGTCGGCGCCGTCCTCGCAGCGGCACTCCGCCGCGCGGGCCACGAGATCACCGCAGTCGCCGGTGAGTCCGACGCCTCCCGCGCACGCATCGCCGACCTCCTGCCCGGAGCCCGCACTGCGAAGCCGACCACGGTTGCCCGCGCCGCTGACCTGGTCCTCCTCACGGTCCCCGACGACATGCTGGGCAACGTCGTCACGCAGCTCGCCGCGTCCGGCGCCCTCCGCGAGGGTCAGTACGTCGTCCACACCTCTGGTCGCCACGGCCTCGCCGTGCTCGAGCCGGCCCGAGAGCTCGGCGCGCACGTGCTCGCCCTTCACCCCGCGATGACCTTCACCGGCACCGCCGTCGACCTCGACCGACTCTCCGGCTGTGTCTTCGGCCTGACCGCGGAGCCGGCCGACCACGACGTCGCCGAGCAGCTCGTCCGCGACCTCGGGGGGAAGCCGATGTGGGTGCCCGAGGAGATGCGCACGCTCTACCACGCGGGTCTCGCGCACGGCGCCAACCACCTCGTCACACTCGTGACCGAGGCGATGGAGATCCTCTCCGCGGCCGGAGCCACCGACCCCGCCGGCACGCTGCGTCCGCTCCTCACCGCCGCCCTCGACAACGCGCTCGCCCAGGGCGATGCCGCCCTGACCGGCCCGATCGTCCGCGGCGACGCCGGCACGGTCGCCGCCCACCTCGAGGACATCCGCGACAACGCGCCGCAGACGCTCCCCAGCTACCTCGCACTCGCGCGTGCCACCCTCGGCCGTGCTGTCTCCGACGGCCGCCTCCTCCCGATCCGTGCGCTCAAGATCGGCCGTCTCCTCGACGCCGCTCAGTTCGGTCTCCCGCTGACCGTCGACGCGTGACGCGACTGACCTCGACGCGGGACGAGCTCGTCAACCAGCTCGCCCAGACGCGCCGTAGCGGACACAGGATCGCGCTCGTGCCGACGATGGGCGCGCTGCACGACGGCCACGCCAGCCTGATGCGCCTGGCTCGCGAGCAGGTCGGCCCGGACGGCCGCGTGGTGGTCAGCATCTTCGTCAACCCGATGCAGTTCGGGGCGAGTGAGGACCTCGATCGCTACCCCCGCACCCTCGAGGCCGACCTCGCTGTCTGCGCGCAGAGCGGCGTCGATGTCGCCTTCGCGCCGAGCGTCGAGGAGATGTACCCCCACGGCGTCCCCGCCGCCGACCAGGCGCCGCAGGGCGTGACCGTCGAGCCGGCCCCCGGCCTCGCCGACATCCTCGAGGGCGCCAGCCGTCCCGGGCACTTCCGCGGCGTGCTCACCGTCGTCGCCAAGCTCTTCGGCCTGGTGAAGCCCGACGTCGCGGTCTTCGGGCAGAAGGACTACCAGCAGCTCGCCCTCATCACGAGGATGGCCGACGACCTCTGCCTCGGCATCGACGTCATCGGTGCCGAGACGATGCGTGAGCCCGACGGCCTCGCGCTCTCCAGCCGCAACCGCTACCTCAGCCCCGCCCAGCACGACACGGCTCTCGCGTTGAGCCGGGCCCTCCGCGCGGCGCAGTCGCAGGCGGCGTACGGCGTCGAGGCGGCGCGCCACGCGGCGCAGGAGGTCCTCGAGGCGACCGAGGGGATCGAGCTCGACTACCTCGCCGTGCGGGCGAAGGACCTCAGCGAGCTCCGGGACCGGCCCGAGAAGGGCGCGGAGGGCCGGATCCTCGTCGCGGCGAAGGTCGGGACGACCCGCCTGATCGACAACCTCCCGCTCGAGTTCTGAGCACGACGTGCGGCGATAGGGTTCCCCGGTGACCCAGATCCACCTGCCGGGCAGGCTGAACGCACCCGAGCCCGGCTGGACCGCCCAGGCCGACGTCGTGATCGTCGGCTCGGGCATCGCGGGACTGACGGCAGCACTCCGGCTGCGCAACCAGGTCGACACCATCGCGGTCGTCACCAAGGATGTGCTCGCGGCCGGTTCCACCAACTGGGCGCAGGGCGGCATCGCGGCCGCCCTGGGTGAGGGCGACACTCCCGACCAGCACGAGGTCGACACCCTCGTCGCCGGCGCCGGTGCCTGCGATCTCGACGCCGTGCGCATCCTCGTGGGTGAGGGCAAGGAGGCCGTCGAGGAGCTCATCAGCTGGGGTGCGGACTTCGACAAGGAGGACGACGGCACCCTCTCGCTCGGCATGGAGGGCGGTCACCACCGCCACCGCATCGCCCACGCCAACGGCGACGCGACCGGCGCCGAGATCCAGCGGGCGCTGATCGAGGCGGTCCGGGCCGCCCCCGAGATCCATGTGTTCGAGCACGCGATGGTCGTCGACCTCGTCCCTGCGGCCGACGGCGGCATCGCCGGCCTGACGCTGCACGTCGTGGGGGAGGGGGACGCCGACGGCGTCGGCCTGGTGATGACCCGCGCGGTCATCCTCGCCAGTGGCGGCCTCGGACAGGTCTTCTCCCAGACGACCAACCCGGCCGTGAGCACCGCCGACGGGATGGCCCTCGCCTTCCGCGCCGGCGCGACGCTGCGCGACCTCGAGTTCGTCCAGTTCCACCCGACCGTGATGTACCTCGGCCCCGACTCCCGCGGCCAGCAGCCGCTCATCAGTGAGGCCGTCCGCGGCGAGGGCGCCTTCCTCGTCGACTGGGACGGTGTCCGTTTCATGGAGGGCGTCCACGAACTCGCCGACCTCGCTCCGCGCGACATCGTCGCCAAGGCGATCATGGCGCGCATGCTCGAGACCGGGCACCCCAACATGTGGCTCGACGCGCGCCATCTCGGCAAGGACGAATGGGAGAAGCGGTTCCCCAACATCCTCGCGTCCTGCCGAAGCCACGGGGTCGACCCGCTCGTCGACCTCATCCCCGTCGCACCGGCCTGCCACTACGCCTCCGGCGGCGTCGCGACCGACCTCTGGGGCCGCTCCAGCCTGCCGGGCCTCTACGCCACGGGCGAGGTCGCCTGCTCCGGCGTCCACGGTGCCAACCGGCTCGCCTCCAACAGCCTCCTCGAGGGCCTCGTCTTCAGCCGCCGCATCGCCGAGGTGCTGCCCGGCGAGCTCCGCCCCTGGTCCGACCCCGCGGCCGACCGGCGGCCGGTGGGACTGGCGAGCGGCGACGTACGCCGGACGCTGCAGGAGACGATGACGGGCAAGGTCGGCGTGCTCCGCGGCGCTCAGGGGCTCAAGGAGGCGGCGGCGTCACTCGACGCCATCCCGACCGACGGCGGTGAGGAGGAGGTTGACGTGACCGCGTGGGAGAACACCAACCTGCTCACCATCTCGCGTCTCCTCACGGCGGCCGCCACCGGTCGCGAGGAGACCCGCGGCTCGCACTGGCGCGAGGACTTCCCCGAGCGGGACGATGCCCAGTGGGCCGGCCACTTCGACGCCGCCCTCGACACCGCCGCCGGCACGGCGACGGTCACCTTCACCCCCGCACCCGCAACGGACCCCCGATGAGACTCCACACCAGCGCCGTCCCGACAGAGCTCCGCGACGAGCTCACCGCCGCCGGCATCGACTACGACGCGCTCGTCGACGACATCCTCCGCGCCCTGAGCGAGGACCTGCCGAACGACGGCGACGTCGACGTCACCTCGGCCGCGACCATCGCGGTGGAGGCGCGTGCGCGCGGCGACTTCGCCGTCCGCGAGGCCGGCGTGGTCTCCGGCCTCGGCGTCGCCGAGCTCGCCTTCCGGATCGTGCTCGGCGCGGAGGTCCAGATCAGCGGCCGGGTGCCCGACGGCACCCGCGTGCAGCCGGGCGACGTCCTCATGGTGGTCGAGGGCCCGACCCGGGGACTGCTCACCGCGGAGCGGACCGCCCTCAACTTCGCCTCCCACCTCTCCGGCGTCTCCACCGCCACCGCGCGATGGGTCGACGCCCTCGAGGGCACCTCGGCGCGCGTGCTGGACACCCGCAAGACCCTGCCCGGATTCCGCAACCTGCAGAAGTACGCCGTCCGGGTCGCCGGCGGCGTCAACCACCGCTTCTCGCTCGCCGACATGGCGCTGATCAAGGACAACCACGTCATCGCCGCGGGTGGCGTCGTCCCTGCCTACGAGGCGGTACGTCGCGACTACCCCGAGCTGCCGGTCGAGGTCGAGGTGACCACGCTCGACGAGCTCCGCGAGCTCCTCGACGCCGGCTGCGACCGGGTGCTCCTCGACAACATGGACGACGCGACCCTTCGGGAGGCGGTGGCGCTCACTGCGGGCAGGGCGACGCTCGAGGCCAGCGGTGGCATGACACTCGACCGCGCCCGCCAGGTGGGGGAGACCGGCGTCGACTTCGTCTCGGTCGGTGCACTGACCCACTCGGTGAAGGTCTTCGACATCGGCTTCGACCTGGAAGACCTGTAGGACGACCCATGACCCTGCTGGCCGTCGACATCGGCAACGCGCACACCCAGCTCGGGTTGCTGCGCGACGGTGACGTCCTGGCCGACTGGAGGGTGTCCACCGACGAGCGCCGCACCGCCGACGAGTGGGCGATCATGCTGCGCGGCCTTCTGCTCGAACGCCTCGCCGAGGTCACGGGAATTGCCGTCTGCTCCACCGTTCCCGCCGTCCTCTCCGAATGGCGGGAAATGCTCACCGGACATTTTCCCGAACGTCCGCACGTGATTGTCGAGCCGGGTGTGCGCACCGGCGTCGCCATCCAGATGGACAATCCCCGTGAGGTCGGCACCGACCGCATCTGCAATGCCCTCGCCGCGTCCACCCGATATGGCGGACCGTGCCTCGTCGTCGACTTCGGTGGCACCGCGACGACTTTCGACGTCGTCAATGCAGGCGGGGCGTACGTCGGCGGCGCGATCGCTCCCGGAATCGAGCTCGCCCTCTCCGGGCTCGGCCGCCGTAACGCCCAACTGCGCGAGGTCGAACTGGGCCGGCCACGCACCGCCATCGCCAAGAACACCGTGGAGGCGCTGCAATCGGGCATCGTCTTCGGCGTCGCGGCGCAGGTGGAGGGCCTGGTCCTCCGGATGATCGCCGAGCTCGGTGTTCCCCGCACGGACGTCGAGGTCATCGCGACCGGACATCTCGCGTCATTCGTGGTCGACGTGATGAGCGATTCCGGAATATTCACCGAGTCTGCCCCGTGGCTGACACTCCAAGGTCTCGAATTGATCTATCTTCGCAATTCTTGAGCCTTTATGACATTCTGGCGATATTCCACTCCGAACAGCAAAGGAATATCGATGGCTCAGAAGGTGCAGATCATTCTCGAGGACGATCTCGATGGCGGCGCCGCCGACGAGACGGTGACGTTCGGCCTCGACGGGACGACGTACGAGATCGACCTGACCTCGGCCAACGCCGAGAAGCTGCGCGACGCCCTGGCTCCCTACGTCGGCCACGGCCGCAAGGTCGGCCGTGCCGGTGGCCGGCCCGCCCGCAAGGCCAGCTCCAACGGCGGCACGAGCCCGGCCGAGATCCGCGCGTGGGCCAAGTCGAACGGGTACGACGTCCCCGAGCGTGGCCGCATCCCGGCCAACGTCAAGGAAGCCTTCGACGCGGCGAACTAGGGCCTGTGTTCGCTCTGGGCGAATGAGATTTCGCGGAAACGCGGAACGCGTAGGCTGGTTGCGGGGTTAGACCCCGTGACCAGCCTTCGTCTTTGGAGGCGTGGTGCGAAGGAGGAGCGAATGTTCGAGAGATTCACCGACCGAGCCCGTCGGGTGGTCGTGCTGGCCCAGGAAGAGGCCCGCATGCTCTCCCACAACTACATCGGCACTGAGCACATCCTGCTCGGCCTCATTCACGAGGGCGAGGGCGTCGCCGCCAAGGCGCTGGAGTCGCTCGACATCTCGCTGGAGGCGGTGCGCGCCCAGGTCGAGGAGATCATCGGTCAGGGCCAGCAGGCGCCCTCCGGCCACATCCCCTTCACGCCGCGCGCCAAGAAGGTGCTGGAGCTCTCCCTGCGCGAGGCGCTCCAGCTCGGCCACTCCTACATCGGCACCGAGCACATCCTGCTCGGCCTGATCCGGGAGGGCGAGGGTGTCGCCGCCCAGGTGCTGCAGAAGCTCGGCGCCGACCTCAACCGCGTCCGGCAGCAGGTCATCCAGCTGCTCTCCGGCTTCCAGGGCAAGGAGGGCCAGGGCGGCCAGAGCGGTCAGCCGCAGGCGGCCGGCGTCGGCGGCTCCGAGGCCCCGACCTCGTCGCTGGTCCTCGACCAGTTCGGCCGAAATCTCACGCAGGACGCACGCGAGGGCAAGCTGGACCCGATCATCGGCCGCGAGCCGCAGATCGAGCGCGTGATGCAGGTGCTGAGCCGGCGTACCAAGAACAACCCGGTCCTCATCGGCGAGCCGGGCGTCGGCAAGACGTCCATCGTCGAGGGCCTGGCCCAGGACATCGTCAAGGGGAACGTGCCCGAGACGCTCAAGGACAAGCAGATCTACACGCTCGACCTGGGTGCGCTCGTCGCCGGTTCCCGCTACCGCGGTGACTTCGAGGAGCGTCTGAAGAAGGTGCTCAAGGAGATCCGCACGCGTGGCGACATCGTGCTCTTCATCGACGAGATCCACACCCTCGTCGGTGCGGGCGCGGCCGAGGGCGCGATCGACGCGGCGAGCATCCTCAAGCCGATGCTGGCCCGTGGCGAGCTTCAGACCATCGGTGCCACGACGCTCGACGAGTACCGCAAGTACCTCGAGAAGGACGCCGCGCTCGAGCGCCGCTTCCAGCCCATCCAGGTGCCGGAGCCGTCGATCGCGGAGACCGTCGAGATGCTCAAGGGCGTCCGCGACCGTTACGAGGCCCACCACCGGGTGACCATCACCGACGAGGCGCTCGTCTCGGCGGCCACGCTGGCCGACCGCTACATCAGCGACCGGTTCCTGCCCGACAAGGCGATCGACCTGATCGACGAGGCAGGCTCCCGCCTGCGGATCCGCCGCATGACGGCCCCGGCCGACCTGCGCGAGTTCGACGACAAGATCGCCGACGTCCGTGCCCGCAAGGAGGGGGCGATCGACGGTCAGGACTTCGAGGCCGCCGCCCGCCTGCGCGACGAGGAGAAGCAGCTCATCCTCGCCAAGTCCGAGCGTGAGAAGTCGTGGCGGTCCGGCGACGTCGACCAGGTCGCCGAGGTGGACGAGGCGCTCATCGCCGAGGTGCTTGCCGTCGCGACCGGTATCCCGCTGGGCAACTTCTCCGCCGAGGAGTCCGCGCGGCTCCTCACGATGGAGGAGGACCTGCACAAGCGCGTCATCGGCCAGGACGAGGCCGTCAAGGCCGTCGCCCGCGCCATCCGTCGCACGCGTGCCGGCCTCAAGGACCCGAAGCGTCCCGGTGGCTCGTTCATCTTCGCCGGCCCGTCCGGTGTCGGTAAGACCGAGCTCTCCAAGGCCCTGGCCGAGTTCCTCTTCGGCTCCGACGACGCCCTCATCTCGCTCGACATGAGCGAGTTCGGTGAGAAGCACACCGCCTCGCGTCTCTTCGGCTCGCCTCCCGGCTACGTCGGTTACGAGGAGGGCGGCCAGCTCACCGAGAAGGTGCGCCGCAAGCCGTTCTCCGTCGTCCTCTTCGACGAGGTCGAGAAGGCCCACCCCGACATCTTCAACTCGCTGTTGCAGATCCTCGAGGAGGGTCGACTCACCGACTCGCAGGGCCGGGTCGTCGACTTCAAGAACACCGTGATCATCATGACCACCAACCTCGGTGCGCACGAGATCAACAAGTCGGTGGCACTCGGCTTCGGCAACTCCGACGCCGCGGGCGACTACGACAAGATGAAGGCGAAGGTGACGGACGAGCTCAAGAAGCACTTCCGTCCCGAGTTCCTCAACCGTGTCGACGAGGTCATCGTCTTCCCGAAGCTGGTGAAGAAGCAGATCCTCGCCATGGTCGACAACTTCGTCGGCGCGATCGACAAGCGCCTGAAGGACCGCGACATGGGCATCGAGCTCACCACGGCGGCGAAGGACCTCCTCGCCGAGCGTGGCTTCGACCCCGACCTGGGTGCGCGACCGCTGCGTCGCACGATCCAGCGCGAGATCGAGGACCCGTTGAGCGAGAAGATGCTGTTCGGCGAGGTCAGCGCCGGCGAGCTCATCCTCGTCGACGTGAAGGGCGAGGGCCCGACGGCGGAGTTCACCTTCACCGGGCAGAAGCACTCCCCGGTGCCGGATGCCCCGCCGCTCGAGACGGCCGGCCGGATCGACCTCTCGAAGGACCCGCTGTCCGACCCGCTCGATGAGCTCGACAACCCTCCGACGGAGGAGTGAGGCTCAGAGACTGAAGGTGTCAGGTCCGACCTGACGCACCAGTCCGTCGGTGAGAAGGCCGGCCAACGCACGCTCGCGTTGGTCGGCCTTCTCCCATGTGGCCTCCAGGCTGCTGCGGTGGACGGGGCCGTCCGCATCGCGCAGGACGGCGAGGAGTCGTCCACGGCACTGGCGATCCGTGCCCGCCCACGTCTGCACCCGGCGCACCGGCCCGTCGTACGCCGGGTAGCCGGCCAGCCGCCAGGCGCAGAGCCCTGCGACGGGACATACGTCGCACGTCGGGTTCGCGGCGGTGCAGACCAGGGCACCGAGCTCCATGACGGCGACTCCCCAGACCGGCGCCGTGTCGTCGTGGGGGAGCAGGTCCTCCGCCAACGAGCGCTCGGCGCGGGTGATCGAGGCCGGCGGGAACTCCACGCCTGACTCGACCCGCGCGAAGACCCGCCTGACGTTGGTGTCGAGCACGACGTGCCGTTGCTGATGGGCGAAGGAGGCGATCGCACTGGCGGTGTAGTCGCCCACGCCGGGCAACTCGAGGAGCTCAGCGTAGGTGGCGGGGACCTCACCGCCGTGGACCTCGACGATGGCCACGGCTGCGGCGTGCAGGCGCTGCGCCCGCCGCGGGTAGCCGAGTCGGCCCCAGGCGCGCACCGCCTCGCCGGGCTCGTCGGCGGCAAGGTCCGCGGGAGTCGGCCAGCGCTCCATCCATGCCTCCCACATCGGGAGGACGCGCGTGACGGGCGTCTGCTGGAGCATGAACTCGCTTACCATGACGCCCCACGGGCTGGTCTCGGGACGGCGCCAGGGCAGGTCACGCTGGTGGTCGGCGTACCAGCTGAGGACGGCGTCGTGGAGAGGGCTCATGGCGGGACGATTCTGCCCCGGATCGGCCGGCACGCGGTGTGGCACCCCCACTCACGCCTGTCCCACCAATAACGTGGGTCCCATGGCTTCGCTGACCCGTGGATCGCTTCCGGCGTCGGTGTACTGGCGCCGGCGTGCGGCGGTGCTCGGCGTCCTGCTGCTTCTCTTCATCGGCTTCACGCGGATGTTCGGCGGGTCGGACGACTCCGATGCGGCCGCTCGGAACGCCTCGGCGACGACGCGCACCCCGACGTCGGTCGTTCCCGAGAACGTCGGCGCCCCGACGGGGACGCCGGCCGCCTCGCCCTCCGCCAGTCCGGCCGCGGCCGCACCGGTGACCAGCCCCGCCGCGCTGCCGACTCCCTCGGCGGTGCTCCCGACGCCGACCGGCCGTTGCTCCGATGACGACGTCAGCGTCTCGGCCACGGTCGGCAAGGCCGAGGCCACCAAGCGCGTGTACTTCGCGCTCTCGGTGAAGACCAACGTTCAGGCGGCCTGCCTGTGGCAGATCGGCCCGAAGGCGGTCCAGGTCCAGGTCACGTCCGGCTCCGACCGGATCTGGACGACCCTCGACTGCCCGAAGGCTGTCCCGACCCAGGAGCTCACGCTGCGCCGCGACACGCCTGTCGTGGTGGCCGTGAAGTGGAACAGCCGCCGGTCCGACGACACCTGCTCGGACCACACGCAATGGGCGCTGCCGGGTTACTACCACGTGCAGGTCGCCGCGCTCGGTGGTGAGCCGACCGACATCCAGTTCCATCTCACCAAGCCGGTCCCGGTGGCGCCGACGCCGAAGGCCACCGCCACGGCGTCTGCCACGCCGGTCAAGCCTGCGGCGCCGAGCGCGAGTGCGACCGCCACCCTCGGCCCGGGCGGCCAACCGACGACCACCAAGAAGAACCCCAAGCGCAAGAGCACCCGTTCGGAGCCGACGGGCTCGCCAGTCGTGTCCGACTGAGCCGGCTGCCGCCGGATAGAGTGCGCGCGTGGCCACTGACCGTCCGGAACCGTCGCTGCGCGAGACGCTGTCGCTGATCGCGCCGGGTATGCCGCTGCGCGACGGTCTCGAACGGATCCTGCGTGGCCGCACCGGTGCGCTGATCGTGCTGGGCCACGACCGCCTCGTCGAATCGATCTCGACCGGTGGCTTCCAGATGGACGTGCCGTTCACGTCCACCGGTCTGCGCGAGCTCGCCAAGATGGACGGCGCGATCATCATCGACTCGTCCCTGACGAAGATCGTCAAGGCCGCCGTGCACCTGATGCCGGACCACACCATCCCGACGACCGAGACCGGCACCCGCCACCGCACGGCCGACCGCGTCGCGAAGCAGACCGGGTTCCCCGTGATCTCGGTGTCCCAGTCGATGCAGATCATCGCGGCGTACGTCGGCGACACCCGCCACGTGCTGGAGGACTCGGCCTCGATCCTGTCCCGGGCCAACCAGGCGCTGGCGACGCTCGAGCGCTACAAGATGCGTCTCGACGAGGTGTCATCGACCCTCTCCGCGCTGGAGATCGAGGACCTCGTGACCGTCCGCGACGTCGCAGTCGTGGCGCAGCGTCTGGAGATGGTCACCCGCATCGCCCGCGAGGTCGAGGGCTACATCGTGGAGCTCGGCACCGACGGCCGCCTGCTCGCCCTGCAGCTCGAGGAGCTCGTCACGGGCGTCGACGCCGAACGGGAGCTGGTCATCCGTGACTACCTGCCGCGCTCGCGCAAGGTGCGCTCGACCGACGACCTGCTCGAGGAGCTCGCCGGCCTGTCGCCGACCGAGCTCGTCGACCCCGCCTCCGCTGCGCGCGTGCTCGGCCTCGGCGGACCGGAGCACCTCGACGGTGCCGTCACTCCACGTGGCTTCCGGCTGCTGGCGAAGGTCCCGCGCCTGCCGGCGACCGTCATCGACCGACTGGTCGACCACTTCAGCACCCTGCAGAAGCTGCTCTCCGCCGGCATCGACGACCTCCAGGCGGTCGAGGGCGTCGGCGAGCTCCGCGCCCGTTCGGTCCGCGAGGGCCTCTCCCGTCTGGCCGAGTCGACCATCCTCGAGCGCTACGTCTGACGCCGAAAGGGCGCTCGGCGCTACTCGTCGTCGACGGCGTGGAGCTTCGCGCGGCTGCGGGACTCCTCACGGCCGCTCGGGTTGCGGGAGCCGCCGGAGCGGGTGACGCCCAACAGGGACAACGCCGACTGGACGTTGTCGACCGACAGCACCTCGAGGCCGTCGACCTTACGGCGTCCGACGCGACCGCCGGGCTCGACGGGCACGACGGCGGTGGAGAAGCCCAGCCGGGCGGCCTCGGCGAGTCTCTGGGGCAGGTCGCGGACGCGACGGAGCTCGCCGGCGAGGCCGATCTCTCCCATCGCGACGACGCCGCGGGGCGCCGGCACAGCCGAGGCCGCCGACGCCAACGCCACCGCCACCGCGAGATCGGCGGCCGGTTCGGTCAGCTTCGCGCCACCGACCGTTGCGGCGAAGACGTCGTAGGTCTGCAGAGGCACGCCGCAGTGTCGATCGAGCACCGCCAGGACCATCGCCAGGCGTGAGCCGTCCAGGCCTGAGGTGGTCCGGCGGGGACGGTCCTGCGCGGTGCGCGTCACTAGGGCCTGGACCTCGGCGAGCATCGGCCGGCGGCCCTCCATCGTCACGGCCACGCACGTGCCCGGCACAGGCGTCTGATGGGACTCGACGAAGAGGCCGGTCGGGTCGGCGACCGCGGAGATGCCGTCGGCGCCGAGCTCGAAGCAGCCGACCTCGTCGACCGGCCCGAAGCGGTTCTTGACCGCGCGCACCATCCGGAAGCGGGAGTTGCGGTCACCCTCGAAGCCCAGCACCACGTCGACGAGGTGCTCCAGCACCCGTGGCCCGGCGATGGAGCCGTCCTTCGTCACGTGGCCGACGATGATCGTGGTGATGTTGCGGGTCTTGGCCGTGCGCACGAGTGCGGCGGCGACCTCCTTGACCTGCGAGACGCCGCCGGGCACGCCCTCGATCCCGGCGGCGTTGATCGTCTGGACCGAGTCGACGACGAGGAGGTCGGGCCGGACGTCCTCGATGTGCGTGAGCACGGCACCGAGGTCGGTCTCGGCGGCCAGGTAGAGCGTCTGCTGCACGGCGGAGGTCCGGTCCGCGCGCAGCCGCACCTGCGACGCCGACTCCTCACCCGACACGTAGAGCGCACGCCGCGACGTCCGCGCGGTCTGGGCGGCCACCTCGAGCAGGAGGGTCGACTTGCCGACGCCGGGCTCGCCGGCGAGCAGGATCACCGCACCGGGCACCAGGCCACCGCCGAGCACCCGGTCGAGCTCGGGCACCCCGGAGCCGACGTACGCCGACTCCGACACGGGCACCTCGCCGATGGGCACCGCCTTCGACGTGACGGCTGCGGGCGCCGTACGGCTGACGCCTGCGGAGGCGACGGCCACCTCGGCGACGGAGCCCCACGCCTGGCACTCGCCGCACCGTCCGACCCACTTCGCCGTCTCCCACCCGCACTCGGTGCAGCGGAACGTCGAGCGGGTCTTGGCGGCCATGCCGGAAACGCTAGAGGAGTGCACCGACGAGACCGGGTCCGGCGCACGGATCGGGGCGGATATGCTTCGTCCTTGGAACGATCCACGGACGACGCGAGGAGGTGCACGCCGGATGGCGAGGTATCCGATGGCTGCGCCGACGCTCGCGGACGTGGCTGAGCTCGCCGGTGTCTCCCGCCAGACCGTCTCCAACGCGGTCAACAACCCCGAGCTGCTGCGTCCCGACACCCTCGTGCGCGTCCAGGAGGCCATCGACGAGCTGGGCTACAAGCCCAACCGCGCGGCCCGCAACCTGCGCACGCGCACCTCGCACCTGATCGGCCTGCGGATGGGCCCGGTCCAGGAGGGCACGGCCAGCGCGATCATGGACCGCTTCGTGCACTCGCTCGTCGAGACCAGTCGCGAGGCGGGCTATCACATCCTCCTCTTCACCGGCTCGCACGAGGACCCGCTCGAGGGGTACGACGACCTCCTCCGTTCCACCGCGGTGGACGCGTTCGTGCTGACCGACACGTATCAGGGCAACCGGGCTGCGTCGTGGCTCCGCGAGCGCCGTGCTCCCTTCGTCAGCTTCGGCCGGCCCTGGGGTGACTCCGACGCGCGGCACCCGTGGGTCGACATCGACAGCTCCGCCGGTGCCGAGCTCGCCACCCAGCACCTGATCGACAAGGGCCACACCCGGATCGCGTGGATCGGCTGGAAGAAGGACTCCGTCCTCGGGGAGGAACGCCGCTCCGGCTGGCTGCACGCCATGCACACCGCGGGCCTTCCCACGACCGGCCTGGCGAGCCGCGTGGAGGACACCATCGTGTCCGGCCGCAGCGCCGCCGAGGTGCTGCTCGACGAGGCCCGCCCCACCGCCTTCGTCTGCGCGAGCGACACCCTCGCCATCGGTGTCATGCACACCCTCGCCGAGCGCAAGCTCCAGGCGGGTGACGACATCGCCGTCGTCGGCTTCGACGACTCCCAGGTCGCCCAGACCGTCTGGCCCGGACTCTCCTCGGTCCGCCAGCCGTTGGAGGAGGCGGCCATCCAGCTCGTCCGCCAGCTCGAGGGCCTGCTCTCCACGCCCTCGAAGCCGCACCCCGGCGTGATGCTCACGCCCACCCTCGAGGTCCGTGGCACCTCGGGCCCTGACCTGATCTGAGGACGCCGGTCAGAAGTCGCGGGACCAGAGGTTCACGGCATAGTCGACTTCGAGGCCGCCGCCGGATCCCCAGTGCTCGTTGAGGATCTCCTCGGCGACAGCCGGCGCGAACTCGATCCGCACCACCGCCTCGAGGTCCTCACGCGAGGTGAAGCGCCAGCCCATGTCGATCGACTGCCGACTCCAGCCGTGGCGTGACCACCACGCCTCGACCGCCTCAGGGTCGACCGTCGGATACCCGCGGCGGAACCACGCACCGAAGGTCGAGCGGGTGGCGTCGTTGTCGATCACCATCGCGGTGCCGCCGCGACGCGCCACCCGCGCGAGCTCAGCCAGGCCCGGTTCGGCGCCCGGCCCGAAGAAGTACGCCCAGCGCACATGCACCACATCCACCGAGGCGGGAGGCAACGGCAGGGCCTGTGCGACACCCTCGAGCACGCTCACGTTCGGCAGGCGCCGAGAACGCCGACGGGCCAGTGCCGCAAGGGATGCGTGCGGCTCGACACCGACTACGGAGCGCGCCGTGGAGGCGAAGAGCGGCAGGTGGAACCCCGTCCCGCAGCCGAGGTCCAGGACGTCACGGCCGGACCAGCCGGACGGGCCCGCCGCCGTACGCAACGCCTCCCAGAGACGCCCGTCAGGATCGACGGCGCGGTTCTCGATCTCGTACGTCGCCGGGTGGTCCCAGATGTTCGGCGACCGGATCGAGCCGTCGAGACGGCTCATCGGGACCGGCTCAGATGCGGACCTCGCCCGCCGGGCCGCGGAAGTTCGCGGCCAGCAGGCCAGGAGTGCCGTGCTCGGCGACCCACTTGACCTCGACGTCCTCGGCCGGCTTGCCGGTGTAGGGGTCGACGCGCTCGTCGAGCTCCTCGCCGAGCCAGTCGCGGACGCGCTGCGGGTCACCGGAGATCTCGAGCGACGCGAGCGTCACGTCCGAGCCGGCGTTGCCGGGGTGGATGTCCTCGGTCTCCCAGTGGATGAAGTAGGGGAGCTGCGGGTCGACCAGCAGGTCGTTGATGCCGATCTGCTTCCAGCGCAGCTCCGTGCCGTCGGGCTTGTGCCGGTTGCCGTCGACCCAGTCGCGACCCAGGCGGGCAGAGATCTTGGCCATGTTGCCGGCGCGCACGACCCAGCCCATCCAGCCGCCGCCGAGGGCGGAGCGGGCCTTGACGGCCTGGCCGAACGGAGCCTTGTCGGAGGCGGGGTGCTCGAGTGCCTCGACGACCTCGAGGTAGAGGCCTCCGCGAAGCGGAAGCGTGTAGTTGCGGGTGCCGAATCGGGGGTGGACGCCACCGTCCTCGAACTCCTGTCCCAAGAGTTCGCCGATGCGCTTCGCAGTTGCCACGAGCCCGTCAGGGCCGGCGGCGTAAGAAAGATGGTCCAGGCGCATGCAGAGATTCTTAACAACGACTGAGAGGTCTCCGACACGGGGGTCCACATCTCTTGACATCGAGACGTTCTCTCCGTGCCGCGGTGAGGGACGCTCCAGGTCGCCTACGCTTGCGGCCATGTCTGTCGGCACCGAGGTCCCGCTCGACTTCCCTCGTGCATGGGTCGAGTTCACGAATCCCGATGATCCGACGGAGGTCGTCAAGGCCGACCTGACCTGGCTGACGTCGGCGTACTCCTGCATCTTCGGGCAGGGCTGTGCGGGCATCTACGCCGACGCCCCCTCGGTCGGCTGTTGCACCCTCGGCGCCCACTTCGCCGACGAGGACGACGAGGAGCGCACCCGCACGTACGTCGACCAGTTGACCAGTGCGGAGTGGCAGTTCCGCCCCGGCCGCTCGAGGATCAAGACCAAGGACTGGGTCGAGAAGGACGACGAGGGCAGCCGCAAGACGAAGACGCACGTCGTCAACGGCGAGCAGGCCTGCATCTTCGCCAACCGCCCGGGTTTCGTGGGCGGTGAGGGCTGCGCGCTGCACATCCTGGCGGCCAAGCTCGGTACGACCCACGTCGAGACGAAGCCCGACGTGTGCTGGCAGCTGCCGATCCGCCGACTCTTCCGCGAGATCGAGCGCACCGACGGCACGACCTACACCGAGGTGACGATCACCGAGTACGACCGCCGCGGCTGGGGTCCGGGCGGTCACGACCTCGACTGGTACTGCACCGGCAACCCGATCGCCCACCAGGCCGTCGAGCCACTCTTCGTCACCTCACGCGACGAGCTGGTCGCGCTGATCGGTCCGAACGGCTATGCCGAGCTGGCGAGGCACGCCGAGGCGCACGTCCGGTCCCGCTCGCTGCTCGCGCTGCACCCCGCCGACCCGCGCTGATCAGCCGTTCGTGACGACCTTCCGCGGCGTCACGATCACGTTGTAACGGTCCGAGCCCATCTTCAGCAGCTCCTCGAGCGGCATGCCGTAGCGCTCGCCGA
The DNA here is from genome assembly GCF_020715565.1 of Nocardioides sp. Kera G14. NCBI lineage: Bacteria > Bacillati > Actinomycetota > Actinomycetes > Propionibacteriales > Nocardioidaceae > Nocardioides > Nocardioides sp. Kera G14. The sequence goes on from NZ_CP085839.1 coordinate 158,795, forward strand.
CGGCCGCGATCCCGGAGTGGTTCTCGTCGTCCTTGACCAGCTCGACGGTGCCGCGCACCTCGAGCGTGTGGAACGGGTTGGCCGGATCGATGAAGAAGAAGTCGATCTCGGGGTTGGCCGACATGTTCTTGAACTTCTGGCGCTCCGCGGTGATGGAGGTGGCCAGGCGGCCCTCCTCGTCGACGCGGAACCAGACGGCCGTGGTCTGCGGGCGACCGGCGGAGTCGATCGTCGTGAGGATGGCGGTGCCGGCCACGTCGAGCAGGTCGTGGTGGGAGGCGGGGACTACGTCCTTGATCGAGGTCATGGAAGGAGAATCGCCCGGCGTCCTCGCCTATTCCGCTCCCTCTAGGCTGGAGCCATGCGTCTGGGCGTCCTCGACATCGGCTCCAACACGGGTCACCTGCTCGTCGTCGACGCTCACGCGGGCGCCGCGCCGCTGCCGGCGTACTCCTTCAAGCAGCCGCTGCGCCTCGCCGAGCACCTGGGTCCGACCGGTGACGTCTCCCAGGTGGGCATCGACGCGCTGACGGACTTCGTCCGCGAGGCGGCCCAGGTCGCAGACGAGAAGGGGTGTGCGGAGGTGATGGCCTTCGCCACCAGTGCCGTCCGTGACGCCGGCAACTCCGACGCCGTCCTCGCGCACGTGCAGGAGCGCACGGGCATCACGCTGGAGGTCCTCAGTGGGGAGGACGAGGCCCGGCTGACCTTCCTCGCGGTGCGCCGGTGGTTCGGCTGGAGCGCCGGCCGCCTCGTCGTCTTCGACATCGGCGGAGGATCCCTCGAGCTCGCCGGCGGCGCGGACGAGGCGCCCGACGTGGCCTGGTCCCTGCCGCTCGGTGCCGCACGCCTGGCGCGCACCACGTTGAGCCAGCGCCCCACGGATGTCGAGCTCAAGGCGCTCCGTCGCCAGATCCGCGCGGACATCGCCGCGAACGCCGGGCAGCTGCTCCGCGCCGGCGCCCCCGACCGGGCGGTGGCGACCTCCAAGACCTTCCGAAGCCTGGCCCGCATCACCGGTGCTGCGCCCAGCGGTGACGGTGCGCTCGTACGCCGGGCCCTCCCGCTCGTCGAGCTGCGCGAGTGGATCCCGAAGCTGGTCGGGATGAGCCTCGAGGAGCTGAGCTCGCTCCCGGGAGTGAGCGCCAGCCGTGCTCACCAGATCGTCCCGGGTGCTCTCGTCGCGGAGGCCTGCATGGACATCTTCGACCTCGCCGAGCTGGAGATCTGCCCCTGGGCACTGCGCGAGGGCGTGATCCTCGAACGACTCGACCACCTCAGCTTCCTGGGCACGGAGTGAGCCGGGCGTGAGTGGAGAATCCCCAGTCCGCATTGGGCTCTCGACCGTCTCGGTCTATCCCGAGTCGACGGCGGCAGGTTTCGACTGGGCGGTCCAGCTCGGCTACGACGCGGTCGAGGTGATGGTCGGCATCGACCGCGACTCGACCAACATCGAGTCCGTGCGCCAGCTCGCCGAGGGCCACGGGATCGCCGTCTCGGCGATCCACTCGCCCTGCCTGCTCTTCACCCAGCGCGTCTGGGGGACCGAGCCGTGGGGCAAGCTCGAGCGCTCTGCGGAGATGGCGCACGCCGTCGGAGCAGAGACGGTCGTCGTACACCCGCCGTTCCGCTGGCAGCGCGACTACGCCCGCTACTTCGTCGAGGGCATCAAGCGCCTCGAGCGCGAGACCGGCCTGCGCTATGCGGTCGAGAACATGTACCCGTGGAAGGCCCGCTCCACCGGTCGTGCCAGCGGGCCGGTCGCGATGTACCTCCCCGACCGCGACCCGAGCATCGGGGACTTCGCCCACGGCACGATCGACGTCAGCCACGCCGCCATCGGCGGGGACGACGTCATCGAGATGGCCGAGCGCTGGGGAGACCGGCTCGCGCACATCCACCTCACGGACGGCACCGGCTCGGCCAAGGACGAGCACCTCGTCCCCGGCCGCGGCACGATGGGCGCCGACCGCTTCCTGCAGCACCTGGCCCGCACCGGCTTCGACGGCGAGATCATCGTCGAGATCACCACTCGCAAGGCCGGCTCCCGCGAGGCGCGCAGGGAGATGCTCGCCGAGTCCCTCGCCTTCGCCCGGAAGCATCTGACAACCTGAGCCGAGTGAGTACGTCGACGGCGATCCGGGCTGCGGGGCTTCATGTCACGCGCGGTGATCATGAGGTGCTGCACGGGTTGGACTTCGAGGTTCCGGCCGGCCAGATCACCGGTCTCCTCGGACCGTCGGGATGTGGCAAGTCCACGCTGATGCGCGCGGTCGTCGGCGTCCAGGCAGGTATCACAGGCACCTGCGAGGTGCTGGGGGAGCCGGCCGGGAGCCCGGCGCTGAGGAGCCGCATCGGCTATGTCACCCAAGCCTCCAGCATCTACGCCGACCTGACGGTGGCGGAGAACCTCCGCTTCTTCGCCCGCGTCCTGGGCGTCTCGAACCAGGACGTCGATCAGGTCGTGACCACGGTCGACCTCGAGGCGCAGGCGGGTGCCGTCGTACGGGACCTGTCCGGAGGGCAGCGCTCCAGGGTCTCGCTCGCCGTGGCGCTGCTGGGCCAGCCCGACCTCCTCGTCCTCGACGAGCCGACGGTCGGCCTCGACCCGGTGCTCCGCGAGGACCTGTGGACCACGTTCCACCGCCTGGCAGCGGACGGTGCCGCACTGCTGGTCTCGAGTCATGTCATGGACGAGGCCGACCGGTGCGACCGCCTGCTCCTCATGCGTGATGGTGTCTTCCTCGCCAGCGGCACACCCGCGGAGATCAAGGCCCAGGCGGGGGCCGACGACATCGAGCAGGCATTCCTCGCCCTGGTGCGTGCGGCATGAGCCCCCGGATCGCGGTCGCGATCGCCGCCCGCGTCCTCACCCAGATCCGTCGCGACCCCCGCACGCTGGCGATGCTGCTCGTCGTCCCGGCCGCGCTCATGGTGCTGCTCTGGTGGATGTTCAAGGACGTGCCGGTCTCACCGTTCGACCGGCTCGGCCCCGCGCTGCTCGCCATCTTCCCCTTGTTCGTCATGTTCCTCGTGACCTCGGTGACGACGCTTCGGGAGCGCTCGTCGGGCACCCTCGAGCGACTGCTCGCGATGCCGACCGGCAAGCTCGACTTCCTCGCCGGTTACGCGGCTGCCTTCGGGCTGATCGCCGCCGTGCAGGCTCTCATCGCGGTCGGGATCTGCATCGGCCCGCTCGATCTCAGCCTGGCCGGGTCGCCTGTCCTGCTCTGCGTCATCGCCATCGTCGACGCCATCCTGGGCACGGCGCTCGGCCTGCTCGTGAGCGCGTTCGCGACCACCGAGTTCCAGGCTGTGCAGTTCATGCCGGTGGTCATCGTGCCGCAGATCCTGGTCTGCGGCCTCTTCGTCCCCCGGGAGCAACTGCCGTCGGTACTCGAGGATGCCAGCAGGGTCCTGCCGCTGTCGTACGCCGTCGACGCGATGCAGCACCTCGTCACCCAGACGTCGACCGGCGAGGTCTGGCGGGACCTCGGGATCGTGGCCGCCTTCGCCCTCGCCGCCCTGGTGCTCGGAGCAGCAACCCTCCGTCGCCGCACGCCGTAACCCCTAGTCTGGGCGCGTGAAGATCGCGATCGTCGGTGTCGGCAACATGGGCGGAGCCGTCCTTGCGGGACTGGCCAAGGCCGGCCACGAGGTGCGTGCGGGTGTCCGTCGGCCCGAGCGTGGCGAGGAGCTCGCCGAGCAGTACGGCGTCACCCACGGCTCCGCACCGGACGTCGTCGACGGCGCAGACGTCGTGATCCTCGGCGTGAAGCCCTACGACATCCTGCGCATCATCGGCGAGCTGCCCCTGAGTCGGGGACAGCTCCTCATCTCCCTCGCTGCCGGCATCACGACCGAGCAGATGGAGGGGGCGGCGCCCGACGGCGTCGGCGTCGTGCGGGTCATGCCCAACACCCCCGCCGTCCTCGGCCAGGGCATGTCGATCATCAGCGCCGGCACCAGCGCGACCCCGGAGCAGGTCACCATGGCCGAGCAGGTCATGGCCGCGGTGGGAGCGACCGTCACGATCCCCGAGAAGCAGCTCGACGCGGCCACCGCGCTGAGCGGCTCCGGGCCGGCGTACGTCTTCCACATCGCCGAGGCGCTGATCGAGGCCGGCGTGCACCTGGGTCTCACCCGGGCCGTCGCGACGCAGCTGGTCGAGCAGACGCTGGTCGGCTCCAGCCTGCTCCTGCAGCAGAGCGACGAGCACCCCGCCGTGCTGCGCGAGCAGGTGACGAGCCCCGGCGGCACCACGGCGGCCGCACTCGCCGTCTTGGAGGCCGACGGCCTGCGCAGCACGTTCCTCAAGGCGACCCGGGCCAACCGCGACCGCAGCCGCGAGATCGCGCGCGAGGGCTAGATCCCCGTCATGGTGGAGTGCCAGGGCCCGGCGAGTGTCGTCTTCTCACCCGACCTGACCGACTACGACTTCGGGCCGACACACCCGATGAGCCCGGTCCGGATCGACCTCACCATGCGGCTCGCCGACGAGCTCGGCGTGCTGGCGGGTCCGGGGAGCGCCGGACGACTCGCGGTCGTCCCCGCGCCCATGGCGGACCTCGATCTGCTGGCGACCGTGCACGGCGATGCCTACATCGAGGCCGTCATGCGGGCGGGCAAGACCCACGAGCCCGATTTGGCCTTCGGCCTCGGCACCGAGGACGACCCGGTCTTCGACCACATGCACGAGGCCAGTGCGCACATCGTCGGCGCGAGCGTCGAGGCCTGCCGGCAGGTCTGGGAGGGGGAGTGCCTCCACGCCGCCAACGTCATCGGCGGCCTGCACCACGCCATGCGCAACCGCGCGAGCGGCTTCTGCGTCTACAACGACGTCGCCGCCGGCATCCAGTGGCTCCTCGACCACGGCGCGACACGGATCGCCTACGTCGACGTCGACGTGCACCACGGTGACGGGGTCGAACGCGCCTTCTGGGACGACCCGCGTGTCCTGACCATCTCGCTGCACGAGACCGGCCAGATGCTCTTTCCCGGCACCGGCTTCGCCACCGAGATCGGCGGCCCCGACGCCCAGGGCAGCGTCGTCAACGTCGCGCTCCCGCCGGGCACCGCCGACTCCGGCTGGCTGCGTGCCTTCCACGCCATCGTCCCGGAGCTCGTCCGCAACTTCGAGCCGGAGATCCTCGTGACACAGCAGGGCTGCGACTCGCACTTCGAGGACCCGCTCGCACACCTCATGCTGTCCGTGGACGGGCAGCGGGCGACGTACCTCGCCCTGCACGAGCTCGCGCACGAGGTCGCCGGCGGGAAGTGGGTCGCCTTCGGCGGTGGCGGGTACGCCGTCGTCGACGTCGTCCCGCGGGCATGGACCCATCTGCTCGCGATCGTCGGCGGCTCCCCGCTGGATCCGGCCGTCGAGACGCCGGGCGGTTGGCGCGAGCACATCCAGCAACGGATGGGACGCGTCGCGCCGGGGCACATGACCGACGGGAGGGTTCCACAGTGGAGGGATTGGCGTGAGGGCTACGACCCTGACTCCTGGCTCGATCGGCAGATCGACGAGACCCGCCGCGTGGTGTTCCCGCACCACGGTCTCGATCCCTCTGCTTGGTAACGTTTAGAGCGATTTCAAGCCGACACGCCGAACCAAAGAAAAATCCCGCTGGTTTCCTCTTCCCCACCAGTCACAGCAGGCTCTAATGTTCACACGCCTGCTCCGGGTGTATAGCGGCGGGAAGCCGCTGACGGCGCAGCACGAATCTGCACAGACAGGAACGATGAGATGGCCGGCAAGCCCGAACTCGCTGAGGCGAAGTTCCTGACCGTTGCCGAGGTCGCCGCGATGATGCGCGTCTCGAAGATGACGGTGTACCGCCTCGTGCACAGCGGCGAGATGCCTGCCGTCCGCGTCGGTCGTTCCTTCCGTGTCCGTGAGGAGGACGCCAATGCGTACCTCCAGAATTCTTATTACAACGCAGGCTGACGGTAGGCTCCCTCCCTATGGGTTCTGTGATCAAGAAGCGTCGCAAGCGGATGGCCAAGAAGAAGCACCGCAAGCTGCTCAAGAAGACGCGCGTCGCTCGCCGCAAGCTCGGCAAGTGATCCGACGTGGTCGGTCCCGTCACGGGACCGTCCACATCCAGTCCGTCTGACGCGACCCCACCTACTCCCCGCTAGGGTGAGCGAGTGGCTGGTCGCGTCGTTCTTGTTACCGGGGTCTCGCGCGACCTCGGCCGCAAGTTCGCGGTCGCCGCGGCCGAGCACCCCCACGTCGAGCGTGTGATCGGCGTCGACGTCGTCCCGCCCCGCGGCGACGTCGGAGGCGTGAGCTTCGTCCGTGCCGACATCCGCAACCCGGTGATCGCCAAGATCCTGGCGAAGGAGGACGTCGACACCGTCGTCCACATGAGCATCATCTCCACCCCCGGCCCTGCCGGTGGGCGTACGACGATGAAGGAGCTCAACGTCATCGGGACGATGCAGCTCCTCGCCGCCATCCAGCGCTCTGAGACGGTGCGGCACCTCGTGGTGAAGTCGACGACCACCGTGTACGGCGCGAGCCACCGCGACCCGGCGATGTTCACCGAGGAGATGGAGCCGCGCCGCACGCCCCGCAGCGGCTACGGCAAGGACGTCGCCGAGATCGAGGGCTACGTCCGCGGTCTCGCCCGCCGCCGGCCCGACCTCAACGTCACCGTGCTGCGCTGCGCCAACGTCGTCGGCCCGACGGTCAACAGCCCGATCACGTCCTACCTCCGGATGCCCGTGCTGCCCACGGTGCTGGGCTTCGACCCGCGCGTGCAGTTCCTGCACGAGGAGGACCTGCTGGGCGCCCTCGGTCACGCGGTGGCCGCCGAGCGGCCCGGCACCTACAACATCGCGGGCGACGGCCTGCTGACGCTCAGCCAGATCACGCGGCGCCTGGCGCGGCCGACCCTGCCCATGCCCGGCTTCGCCATCGGTGGCATCGGCAACGTGCTGCGCTCAGCCCGCCTCACCGACTTCTCGCCCGAGCTCCGCGCCTTCCTCACCTACGGTCGCGGCGTCGACACCACGCGCATGCGCGAACAGCTCGGCTTCGAGCCGCGGTACACGACGCAGACCGCCATCGAGGACTTCGCCAGCAGCCTCGAGCCCGGAATCCACCGACTCGACGCCGCCCTCGCCTCCCTCGAGGCCCGCCTATCTGCCGCGTCAGTCCCGGCCTCCTCGCAGCCGGCTCCTGCGCCGCTCACGGAAGCGGGCACCCGATGAGCGCCCCGCGTCCCGAGCAGCCCGGCGACGGGAAGCCCGACGAGGCCGAGGTCATCCCGATCGGAACCCGCGGCCGTCCCGGGCGCGGCACAGGCCAGCGCCCGTCCTCGGCGGCCCGCAGCCTCGCGGCCGGCGCCAAGAAACCCGCGCCGAAGAAGGGGGAGCCGGCGAAGGTCGAGCCGACTCCACCCGCCGCCGAGGCCGCAGCACCGACTCCGCCTCGGGAGCCTGCCGCCGCGCCGTCCCAGTCGTCGCCGACGTACGACGACCGACGGCCGACCCTCGAGGTCAGCGAGTCACGCGGTGGCCCTCTGGCCGGGATCCCGATCAGTGACTGGCTCTCTGCGCTCACCCACGCCGCCCATGAGGTCTTCGGCGAGGAGTGGGAGCCGCAGCTCGCGCGCTTCCTCGCCTTCCTGCGGCGACGCGTGACGGGCGACTTCTGCGTCGACCCCTACGGCTTCGACGAGGAGATCACGCGGAACTTCTTCCTCGCCGCGCTGCGCCCGATCGCCGAGAAGTGGTTCCGGATCGAGGTCGTCGGCGCCGAGAACATCCCGACGACCGGGGGAGCGCTCGTCGTCTCCAACCACTCCGGCACGATCCCGCTCGACGCGCTGATGACGATGGTGCAGGTGCACGACCACAGCGGACGCTTCCTGCGCCCGCTCGGCGCCGACCTGGTCTTCAAGATGCCGTTCGTCAGCTCCATCGCCCGCAAGGGCGGGGCGACCCTGGCCTGCAACGAGGACGCCGAGCGGATGCTCTGCGCGGGCGAGCTGGTCGGCGTGTGGCCCGAGGGCTTCAAGGGCATCGGCAAGCCGTTCAGCGAGCGCTACAAGCTGCAGCGCTTCGGCCGCGGCGGCTTCGTCTCCGCGGCGATCCGCACCGGCGTCCCGATCGTGCCGGTCTCGGTCGTCGGGGCGGAGGAGATCTACCCGCTCGTCGGCAATGTCCCCGCGCTCGCCCGGATCCTCGGCCTGCCCTACCTGCCGATCACGCCGTTCTTCCCGCTCCTCGGCCCGCTCGGCGCGATCCCGCTGCCGAGCAAGTGGCTGATCGAGTTCGGCGAGCCCATCCGCACCGACTCCTACGAGTCAGGCGCCGCCGACGACCCCATGCTGGTCTTCAACGTCACCGACCAGGTCCGCGAGACCATCCAGCAGACGCTCTTCCACCTTCTCCAGAAGCGCCAATCAGTCTTCCGCTGACGGGCTAGTTGCCGGTGCCGCCGTTGAGGAGGCCGCCGACGCCGTCCAGCGTGTCGCCGACGGCGCCACCGACGCCGCTGACCGTGTCGCCGACCCCACCCACGACGTCACCGAGAGGGCTGGGGAGGGCGCTGCCGACGCCACTGACCGCGCCGCCGACGCCACCGAGGACGTCTCCGCCGACGGTGTCGCCGAGGTCACCGACCGCGTCACCGACGCTGGTGGGCTTCGGCTTGGAGGTCTTCGTGCTCGTGGAGGTGGATGGCGCCGTGGACGGCTTGGGGGGGGTGCTGGCATTCGTGCCCGCGGAGGACCGGGCGACGGGCTTGGCCGGCGTACTGCCGGGGTGCGCCGCCTTGGACGGAGCGGTGACCGCGGCCGTCAGGATGGCGTTGAGGGTCGTGGGCAGCTGGGTGATGCCATCGCCGGCGTCGGGGAACGAGGCGGTGACGGCCTTGTCGATGCCGAGAAGCGTCTGCAGGACCGGGGCGAGCACGTCCGTCGGGAGCAGGCCGCTGAGGCCGGCAAGACCCGAGACACCCGAGAGGGTGAAGGCGTGGATGTCGGCGGGTTCGCCCGCGGCCATCAGGAGGTCGGCGCCCTTCGTGGCCTGCTCGACGAAGTCCTTGAGCACGTCCGTGGCGCCGGCGGAGTCGCCGGCCTGGGCGAGGGTGGTCGCCTCCTCGAGGCGGGTCGCGGCCCGGTGGAGCTCGACGCCGCCCTTGGCGTCATCACCGAAGGAGATCGCCGCGTGGGTCGACTCGACGAGCTGCTTGATCGGGTAGAGCGTGTCGCCGGGCAGGGCGCTCTCGGCCGCGAAGGCGGTACCGGTGGCGGCACCCGCCACGGACAGTACGGCGACGGCCGCCGCCACACGCCGCGGACCCTTGCGGAGGCCGGTCGGAAGGGAGACCGCGAGGCGGTTGTCCGTGGGAGCGTCGGCCAGGGCGGAGGGCGCCTCGGCCATCAGGCGCTCGCGCAGGGAGGCGGTGAAGTCAGCTCGCGGCGTCGGGGCGGGAACGGCCCAGGCGCGCTCGGCGAACTCGATCAGCGCGGTCAGCTCGGCAGGGGCATCGGTGATGCGACCCTCGAGCAGGTCGTCGAACTGCTGGGCGGCGCGCCGCCCGGACGGCGTGGTGATCATCGGACTCCTCCTGTGCAGTGATCCAGGGGGATCACCACGAGGTTCAACGAGGCCGGAGGCAGGCAGGTTATGGCACGAACGTCCACAACCGAGGTGACCAAGGACCCGATCCGGTCACGCTCCCGCGCTGTCATCGGAGCCCCTCCGGCATCAGCTTGGCGAGGTTGCGCACGCCGCGCAGCTGGAGCTGCTTGATCGCACCCTCGGAGCGGCCCAGGATCGTGGCGGTCTCGGCGATCGACATGCCTTGGAGGAAGCGCATCACGACGCAGTCGCGCTGCTCGTCGGGGAGCTTGGTGAGGGCCGCCATCAGGATCTCGTTCGTCAGCCCGGCGAGCACCTCGGCCTCCGGCGACTCGGTCTCGTCGTCGTGGGCCCCCATGTCCTCGGTGGTGAGCTCCAACCGGGTGCGCCCGGCCTTGAAGTGGTCGGTGGCGAGGTTGCGCGCGATGGTCATGAGCCAGGCGCCGAAGTCCTTGCCCTGCCAGCGGAAGCTCGTCATCGACCGCAGCGCGCGGAAGAAGGTCTCGGAGGTGAGGTCCTCGGCGAGGGACTGTGAACGCGTCCGGTAGTAGAGGAAGCGGTAGACCGCGCCGTTGTAGTGGTCGTAGAGCATCCCGAAGGCGTCGGTGTCACCCTTGCGGGCCAGCTCCACGAGCGCGATCAGGCGGGTGCGGTCGGCTTCGGACTCCTCGGAGGAGGCGGCGAGATCACGGTCGTCCTGGCTGGGACCGTCCGGGACAGGTACGGCGTCGGCCCAGTTGTTCGCCATCTCGGTGAGGAGCCAGTGCGACGACGTACGTATGCCGCCGGCCGTCGCGGGCACAGCACCTGCGCAGAGTGCCGTGGCGACAGCATCGCGAAGGGCGTCGAACCCTCGCGACAAGTCGCCGACAGACGTGCGCATGAAACATCCTCCCGATGCTCCCCGTGAAAAGCAGCGTCACTCTAACCCGGGCGTCGGCAACCTGTCAGCCGATCCACAATTCGGTACAGGACGGCAACATCGCTGCTTACGGGGTGGCTCAGTGGCGTCGCCCACGCAGCGCGATGCCGGCGGTGACGGCTCCCGCCACCGCTCCGCCCACGGCACCGGTCAGGAGGCCGGCACGGGCTGCCTTGCGGCCGGTCCGGTAGTCCCGGATCCGCCATCCCTGGGCTCGGGCGTGCGCTCGGAGGCGATGGTCCGGATTGATCGCGCAGGCGTCGCCGACCATGGAGAGCATGGGGAGGTCGTTGTAGGAGTCGGAGTACGCCGAGCACTGGGAGAGGTCGAGCCCCTCGGCCTCGGCGAGCGCCGCCACGGCCACCGCCTTCTCGGGCCCGTGCAAAAGGTCGCCGACCAGCCGACCGGTGTAGACGCCGTCGACCGACTCGACCTGGGTCCCCATGGCCCCGGTGAGCCCGAGCCGGGCGGCGATCACGTCGGCGATCTCCTGCGGCGCCGCGGTCACCAGCCAGACCCGCTGCCCCTGATCGCGGTGCATCTGGGCCAGCGCCTTGGTGCCGGGCCAGATCCGGTCGGCCATCCGCTCCTCGAAGATCTCCTGTCCCACCGCCCGCAGCTCGGCGACGGTGTGGCCGGCGATGAAGGCCAACGCCGAGTTGCGGGCCTCGGCGATGTGCTCGGGATCCTCGACGCCGACGAGCCGGAAGTAGGTCTGCTTCCAGACCGCGCCGGCGATCTCGCGCGTGGTGAAGAACTTCCGCTGGTAGAGCCCCCACGCCAGGTGGAAGATCGAGGCGCCCTGCATGATCGTGTTGTCGACGTCGAAGAAGGCTGCGGAGTCGGCACGCTCGGGGGTGGCGAGGGCGGCCTCCAGCTCGCTCACCGCGCGCGAGGCCTCGCCGGCGAGCGTCGAGCGCCGGTGCAGCGGCTTGGGGTCCTTGCGTGGTGCGGCCACCCGGCCAAGGTAGGCGATCGAGTGAGGTCGTGTCGCCGCCGGAGGTGTGCGACACGCGCCGAGCGAGTAAGCCAGTCGCCCGCAGGGCGGCTCGTGGGATCGAGTGGGAAGATCGAGACGTGTCCGAACCGCGCGTCACGCTCTACACCCGCCCCGGCTGCCACCTCTGCGACGAGGCGAGGTCTGTCGTCGAAGCGGTCTGTGCCGAGCTCGGTGAGGAGTACGCCGAACTCGACGTCGACGGCGACGGCTTCGACCCGGCCCTGCGGGAGCGCTTCACCGACGAGGTCCCCGTCACGTACGTCGACGGCCGACAGCACGACTTCTGGCGGGTCGACCCCGCTCGTCTCCGGGCCGCGCTCACCTCCTGAGAGGCCCCGTGGAGCGTTCTCGGGTTTGTTCTCACGTTCACAAGCGGCGTACCGTGCTAGGCGTGACGAAGGCGACCACTGCGGACGCTCGGGACATCCCCGAGGCGACCGTGGCGCGTCTGCCGGTGTACCTCCGGGCACTCAACGCGCTGGCCGACTCCGACGTCCGGAGCTGCTCCAGTGAGGAGCTCGCCACTGCGGCCGGCGTCAACAGCGCCAAGCTGCGCAAGGACCTCTCCTACCTGGGCTCCTACGGCACCCGCGGTGTCGGCTACGACGTCGACTACCTGCGCTACCAGATCGCCCGTGAGATCGGGGTCGAGCAGGACTGGCCCGTCGTCATCGTCGGCATTGGCAACCTGGGCCAGGCACTGGCCAACTTCTCCGGCTTCCGAAGCCGTGGCTTCCGCATCGTCGCCCTGCTCGACGCCGACCCGACGCTGCAGGACAAGGAGGTCGGCGGAGTGCCGGTGCTGCCCTTCACCGACCTCGACACCATCGCGGCCGAGCACAACGTGGCCATCGGTGTGATCTCCGTCCCGGCTCATGCGGCGCAGGACGTCGCCGATCGGATGGTCGCGGCCGGCATCAGCAGCATCCTCAACTTCGCCCCGACCGTGTTGTCGGTGCCCCCCGGTGTCGACGTACGGAAGGTCGACCTGTCCATCGAGCTGCAGATCCTCGCGTATCACGAGCAGCGGAAAGCGCACGGTGAAAGCGCATGAGTGTTCTCGTCGTCGGTATCAGTCACAACACCGCACCGGTGAGCCTGCTGGAGAAGGTCAGCCTGGACGGTGACGGCGTCGTCAAGCTGATCAACGAGATCACCGGCACCGAGCACGTCACTGAGGCGACGGTCATCTCGACGTGCAACCGGCTCGAGATCTACACCGAGGTCGACCGCTTCCACGGCTCCGTCGAGGGCCTCTCCCGCCTCCTCGTCGAGCGTGCCGACGAGTCCGTCGAGGCCCTGCTCCCGCACCTCTACGTCCACTACGACGACGGTGCGGTCACCCACCTCTTCCGCGTCGCGGCCGGCCTCGACTCGATGGCCGTCGGCGAGGGCCAGATCCTCGGCCAGGCCCGCGAGGCGCTCCGCTTGGGCCAGGAGCTCGGCACCGTCGGCCCGGCCCTCAACACGCTCTTCCAGCAGGCCCTCCGGGTCGGCAAGCGCACTCGCGCCGAGACCGACATCGACAGCGCCGCCCCGACGCTCGTCACCGCTGCGCTCTCGCAGGCCGCCCCGGACGGCGTCGAGGGCAAGCGGGTCGTCGTCGTGGGTGCGGGAGCGATGGCCGGGCTCGCGACCGCCACCGTCAGCCGACTGGGCGCCACCGACCTCACGGTCGTCAACCGCACCTTCGCCAGCGCCGTGCGCCTCGCTAGCGAGTACGGCGGGGTGGCGCGCGGTCTCGACGAGCTCGCCGCGTCGATCGCCGACGCGGACGTCGTCATCACCTGCGCCGGCGCGCGGGGCTACCTGCTCGGTCTCGAGACGCTCGTCGAGCGCCCCGTCAGCCGGCCGCTCGCCCTGATCGACCTCGCCCTGCCGCGCGACGTGGACCCCGCCGTGGCGTCGCTCCCCGGTGTGACACTCGTCGGCCTGGAGGAGCTCGCTGAGAGCCTCCACGGCACCGAGGCCGCCGGAGAGGTCGCCGCCGTCCGGAACATCGTCAGCCAGGAGGTGCAGGCCTTCCTCGCCGCGCGCCGTCAGGCCTCTGTCACCCCGACCGTCGTCGCGCTCCGATCGATGGCGACGCAGGTCGTCGACGCCGAGGTCGAGCGTCTCGACCACGTGGTCCCCGATCTCGACCCGCGCGTGCGCGCCGAGGTGCTCAAGACCGTCCGCCGTGTCGCCGACAAGCTCCTCCACGAGCCGACCGTGCGTGTGCGTGAGCTCGCCAACGAGGGTGCGATCACCTACGAGCGTGCGCTCGCCGAGCTCTTCGCCCTCGACGCCGGCGCGGTGGCCGCCGTCACCAGCTCCGTCGTGACCTCGGTGGTCGACGGCGCGGAGACCTCGGGAGCCACTGACCAGTGACTCGACAGACGGTGCGACTCGGCACCCGCCGCTCGCTCCTCGCCAGGACCCAGTCCGGCCAGGTGGCCGACATGATCCGCGATCAGCTCGGCCTCGAGGTCGAGCTCGTCGAGATCGTCACCGAGGGCGATCGCAGCCAGGCGGCCGGCACGCCCGTGACCAGCGCGACCCCGACCGGCATCTATGTCAGCGCCCTGCGCGACGCACTCCTGGCCGGCGAGGTGGACGTCGCCGTCCACTCACTCAAGGACCTCCCGACGTACGCCGCCGAGGGCATCGATCTCATCGCCATCCCTGTCCGCGAGGACCCGAGGGACGTCATCGTGGCCCGTGACGGGCTCACGCTGGGCGAGCTTCCGGCGGGTTCGAAGGTCGGCACGGGGTCCCCGCGACGGGTCGCCCAGCTGGCCGCACTCGGCTTGAGTTTGGAACTGACCGGCGTGCGTGGAAACATCGACACCCGGATCGGCAAAGTTCGGTCCGGAGAGTTCGACGCAGTCGTACTCGCCCGTGCCGGCCTCAGTCGGATCGGCCGCCTCGACGAGGTGACCGAGATGCTGGACCCGCTGCAGATGCTCCCCGCCCCCGGGCAGGGTGCACTCGGCATCGAGTGCCGTGCGGACGATGAGCTGGGCCAGACCCTGCGGGCCTTGGACCATGGTCCGACCCGCGCCGCTGTGACGGCGGAGCGGGCGTTGCTCGCCACGCTTGAAGGTGGTTGTGCAGCACCGATCGGCACCCTCGCCGACGTTGTCGAGGGTGAGGACGGAGATGAGTTGTGGGTGCGAGCCGTGGTGCTCTCACCCGATGGGGCGGTCGCGATCCGGCGATCGGCAAGTGGCAGCCCCGCCGATGCCGCCGGCGTCGGGACTCGATTGGCAGAGGAGATGCTCAGCGAGGGTGCAGGCACCCTGGCGGGCGACGAGAGCTAGCTAGACAGGCACAAGCATGAGTTGGGTGTCGTTCGTCGGCAGTGGTCCGGGAGACCCGGAGCTGTTGACCGTCCGCGCTGCTGACCTGATCCGTCAGGCCGATGTGGTGATCACCGAGGCGCCGGAGCACGAGGCCCTCGTGGCCGCGCTGCGCGGTCCGACGGCTGCGGCCGTCGAGTTCGTCGACGGCGGATTCGGCGAGGATGGGCAGCCGCTCACCCACGCCGCCCGCGCCAAGGTCGTCGTCAAGCAGGCCAAGCGCCGGCTGCGCGTCGTGCGCCTCATGACCGGTGACCCGTTCGTCTACGCGTCGGGCCCCGAGGAGGCGGCCGCCGTCGCCAAGGCGGGCCTGGGCTTCGAGATCGTGCCGGGCGTCTCGTCCGTCGCCGCGGTCCCTGCGTACGCCGGCATCCCGCTCACCACGAAGGACCACCGTGAGGTCGCCGTCGTCACCTGTGGCGACAGCAAGATCGACTGGAGCCAGTACGCCGACGACCGCACCCTGGTGTTGCTGTCCGGCGTCGGCCTGATCGGTGACATCGCCAAGGCGTTGATCGCCGCCGGTCGCTCCGCCGAGACGCCGGTCGCCATGACCCGCGTCGGCACCACGACCGAGCAGCAGACCGTCACCTCCGACCTCGCGCACATCGCCGCCGACGCCCGCGCGGCCCGGATGGCTCCTCCCGCCGTCATCGTGGTCGGCAAGGTCGTGTCGCTGCGCGAGACGCTCTCCTGGTTCGAGACCAAGCCGCTCTTCGGCTGGCGTGTCCTCGTGCCGCGCACGAAGGAGCAGGCGCCCGCCCTGTCCACCCGCCTGCGCTCGGCCGGCGCGGTGCCCGAGGAGGTCCCCACGATCTCCGTCGAGCCGCCGCGCAACCCGCAGCAGATGGACAAGGCCATCCGCGGCCTCGTCGAGGGCCGCTACGAGTGGGTGGCCTTCACCTCCGTCAACGCGGTGCGCGCCGTGCGCGAGAAGTTCGACGAGTACGGCTTGGACGCCCGTGCCTTCTCGGGTCTCAAGATCGCCGCCGTCGGCGACAAGACCGCATCCGCACTGCTCGAGATGGGCCTGCGCCCCGACCTGGTGCCCGCCGCCTCCGACCAGTCCGCGGCCGGTCTGCTCGAGGTGTGGCCCGAGTTCGACGCGGACCTCGACCCGATCAACCGCGTCTTCCTGCCGCGTGCGGACATCGCCACCGAGAACCTCATCGCCGGCCTCACCGAGCTCGGCTGGGAGTGTGACGACGTCACCGCCTACCGCACCGTCCGGGCCGCCCCGCCGCCCGCGCCGACGCGCGACGCGATCAAGACCGGCAAGTTCGACGCCGTCGTCTTCACGTCCTCCTCCACCGTCCGCAACCTCGTCGGCATCGCCGGCAAGCCACACCCGTCGACGGTGATCGCCGTCATCGGGCCGGCCACGGCCAAGACCGCCGAGGAGCACGGACTGCGGGTCGACGTACTGGCGCAGGAGCCGTCGATCGAGGCACTTGCCGACGCACTGGCGGACTTCGGGTCGTCACGTCGTGCCGGGCTCCTCGAGGCCGGCCAGCCGGTGACGAAGCCCAGCGACCGCAAGCCGGCCGCCCGTCGTCGCGCGACCAGCAGCTGAGGCTCCCCGAGCGATGAGCGAGATCGAGCGGCCCGTCATCCGTCCGCGTCGCCTGCGGCGGACGCCGGCGCTACGCCGGATGGTGGCCGAGACGTCGGTCGAGGCGCGGCAGCTGATCCTGCCGATGTTCGTCGCCGAGGGCCTCGATGAGCCCCGACCGATCTCCTCGATGCCCGGCGTCGTGCAGCACAGCCGGGACTCCGCCCGTGCCGCCGTCGCGGACGCTGCGGAGGCCGGCATCGGAGGCGTGATGCTCTTCGGTGTCCCCACCGACGAGCACAAGGACGCCGAGGGCTCCCAGGCGCTCGACCCGTCCGGCATCCTCAACGTGGCGATCGCCGACGCGGTCGCCGAGGTCGGCGATGCGCTCACGGTGATGAGCGACCTGTGCCTCGACGAGTTCACCTCGCACGGCCACTGCGGCGTCCTGACCGAGACGTCGGCCGGCGCCCTCGTCATCGACAACGACCGCACCCTCGAGCTCTACGCCGCCATGGGCCTGGCCCAGGCCGAGGCTGGCGTCCACATGGTCGGTCCGAGCGGGATGATGGACGGCCAGGTCGCCGTCATCCGCGACGCACTCGACGGAGCCGGCCACCAGGACGTCGCCATCCTCGCGTATGGCGCCAAGTACGCCTCCGCGTTCTACGGGCCGTTCCGCGAGGCGGTCGGCTCCTCCCTCCAGGGTGACCGTCGCACGTATCAGCAGGACCCCGCGAACGGCCTCGAGGGCGTCCGCGAGGCACTGCTCGACGTCGAACAGGGCGCCGACATCGTCATGGTGAAGCCGGGACTGCCCTACCTCGACGTGCTGCGCCAGGTGAAGGACGCCGTCGACATCCCCGTGGCGGCGTACAACATCTCCGGCGAGTACTCGATGGTCGAGGCGGCCGCGGCGAACGGCTGGATCGACCGCGAGGCCGCGATCCTCGAGACGCTGACCGCCTTCCGGCGGGCCGGTGCGGACATGATCCTCACCTACTGGGCCGTCGAAGCCGCTTCGCTTCTCGCGCGCTGACTCCCGTGCTCGGAGTTCTCCTATCTGCAACGCGGCGTCACACCCGCGCGTAACCTCGTCAACGTAGGCCTCGTTGAGGTCTACGTCACACTGGGAGCAGGAACAACGGAGTCGATGATGACCACGCCGAACGGGATTGACGAGCAGACGCGCGCACACCGCGCGGACGGGCGCACACGGATCGTGTCGGGCCGCACCAAGCGGATCGCGACCCTCGTGCCGCTCGCCATGCTCTCCGCCGCTTGGACGATCTCGATCAGCACCTCGGGCGCCTCGACGGCGCTTGCCGACGACCAGCAGAACCTCCCGGACGGCACTCAGGTGCCCGGCAAGGCGCTCCTCGTCCCGGCCAGCCTCACCACCGACTCCGCCACGGCGGGCGTCACCGGGGAGAGCGCCCAGCAGATCATCTCCACTGCCTCGGCCTCCGAGATCCCCGCCGCTGCGCTCGCCGCCTACCAGCGTGCCGAGACCGTCATCAACAAGGCCGACCCCAGCTGCCACCTGCCGTGGCAGCTCCTCGGTGCGATCGGTCGTGTCGAGTCCAACCACGGCCGCGCCCAGGGCAACACCCTCAGTGACACCGGCACCGTGACCCCGGGCATCTTCGGCCTGCCGCTCAACGGCACCGCCGGCACAGCCCGCATCGCCGACACCGACGCCGGGCAGTACGACGGCGACACGGCCGTCGACCGCGCGGTCGGCCCGATGCAGTTCATCCCCTCGACGTGGTCGACGGTCGGTGTGGACGCTGACGGCGACGGCAAGCGCGACCCGCAGGACATCAACGACGCCGCCCTCGCGGCGGCCGTCTACCTCTGCTCCGGCGACGAGGACCTCTCCACCGACGCCGGCCAGGAGGCCGCGGTGCTGCGGTACAACCACTCCGAGTCGTACGTCATGACCGTCATGTCGGTCTACCGCGACTACCTCGCCGGCGACTTCAGCGCCATCCCGAACTACGTCCTCCCGGCCAGCTACTTCGAGCCCGCACCGGCCGCGCCGAAGACCCAGAAGACCAAGAAGAAGGCGACCACGCTCGCCTCGGCGCCGCCCAGCGGCGGTGTCGCGACGAAGCCGACCGCTCCGTCGACCACCGACTCGAGCGACGAGCCCTCGACGCCGTCCACCTCGGACGCGCCGTCGACGCCGTCGGTCAAGCTGCCGAAGCCGACGCTTCCCGCGCTGCCCTCCACGGGTGTGGACCCGCTCGACAAGACGCTGACCAAGGCACAGGCCACCGTGCAGTGCCTGGCCGACATGGGCTTCGACAGCGTCAACGACCTCCTGGCCGCGAACCCGCTGGGATCGGTGAAGGCGCTCGCCACCCTGAACACCTGCGTCGCCAAGCTCACCAGCTGATACCCGACGAAGGCCCGTGGAATCCTGAGAAGCCGCCCCGAAGATGCTCAGGTGGGACATCGCGGGGAGAATGACCGGGTGCCTGACATCGACAGCTCGATCGACACCGGGTCCGCACCTGCCTCGGAGGCGCTCTTCGCGCGGGCCCAGGCGGTCACACCTGGCGGGGTGAACTCGCCGGTCCGTGCCTTCAACGCCGTGGGCGGGACGCCGCGCTTCATCGCGTCGGCGGAGGGTGCCTGGCTCACCGACGTCGACGGCAACCGGTACGTCGACCTCATCTGCTCCTGGGGGCCGATGCTCCTCGGCCACCGGCACCCGGAGGTCGAGG
Organism: Nocardioides sp. Kera G14; assembly: GCF_020715565.1. NCBI lineage: Bacteria > Bacillati > Actinomycetota > Actinomycetes > Propionibacteriales > Nocardioidaceae > Nocardioides > Nocardioides sp. Kera G14. Next base: position 177,942 of record NZ_CP085839.1, read on the forward strand.
CCGCGGTCACGGCGGCGATCCAGCGGGGGACGTCGTACGGCACGCCCACGACCCCCGAGGTCGAGCTCGCGGAGGAGATCGTCGGGCGCACGCCCGTCGACGAGGTCCGCTTCGTGTCGTCCGGCACCGAGGCGACGATGTCGGCGATCCGTCTCGCCCGCGGCTTCACCGGCCGTGACGTGATCATCAAGTTCGCCGGCTGCTACCACGGGCACGTCGACTCGCTGCTGGCCTCTGCCGGCTCGGGCCTGGTGACCTTCGCGGTGCCTGGGACTCCGGGCGTCCCGGCGTCGTCCACCGAGCTCACACTGGTGCTGCCGTACAACGACACCACCGCTCTCGAGGCGGCCTTCGCCGAGCACGGCCCGCGGATCGCGGCCGTGATCACCGAGGCCGGCCCCGGCAACATGGGCGTCGTCCCACCGGCGCCCGGCTTCAACCAGCTGATCTCGACCCTCTGCGCGAAGCACGGCGCGCTCTTCATCTCCGACGAGGTGATGACCGGCTTCCGGGCGACTCGCGACGGGCACTGGGGCCTCGACGGCAAGGTCGAGGGCTGGCGCCCCGACCTGATCACCTTCGGCAAGGTGATGGGCGGCGGCTTCCCGGCCGCGGCGTTCGGCGGCCGCGCCGACGTGATGCGGACGCTCTCGCCGGTCGGTCCGGTCTACCAGGCCGGCACGTTGAGCGGGAACCCGGTCGCGACGACCGCCGGACTCACGACGCTACGCCTCGCGACCGAGGAGGTCTACGGCCACATCGCGCGTGCCGCAGACGTCGTGAAGCAGGCCGCCTCCGGCGCACTCGATGCGGCCGGTGTGGCCCATCAGGTCCAGAGCACCGGCACGATGTTCTCGATCTTCCTCACCGAGGCTCCGGTGACGAACTTCGACGAGGCGAAGACGACAGACGAGACGGCGTACAAGGCCTTCTTCCATTCGATGCTGGCGGATGGGGTCTACCTGCCGCCGAGCGCCTACGAGGTGTGGTTCCTCAGCGCCGCGCACGACGACGAGGCGCTCGACCACATCGTCAACGCGCTGCCCAAGGCAGCCCGCGCAGCCGCGGCGGTGCAGCGATGACGACGCCTGACACGATCGTCCACCTGCTCCGGCACGGTGAGGTCTACAACCCCGACGGCATCCTCTACGGACGCCGTGACGGCTTCCACCTCTCCGAGCGCGGTCGTGCGATGGCCGAGCACGTCGCCGGTGCGATCAAGGACCGCGACATCACGCACATGGTGTCCAGTCCGCTGGAGCGTGCGCAGGAGACCGCCGCGCCGCTCGCCGCCGCGCGAGGGCTCGAGGTCCAGATCGACGAGCGCGTCATCGAGTCGGCCAACGACTTCGAGGGCATGGTCTTCAAGGGTCCGAACAACGCGCTGAAGAACCCGCGGATCTGGCCCAAGCTGTGGAACCCCGCCCGACCGTCGTGGGGTGAGCCGTTCAAGGAGATCACCACCCGGATGCTCGAGGCGATCGGCGACGCGCGCGCGGCCGCCGAAGGCCACGAGGCGGTCATCGTCAGCCACCAGTTGCCGATCTGGACGGTGCGCCTCTTCGTCGAGGGACGCTCCTACATCCACAACCCGCGCAACCGGCAGTGCACGCTCTGCTCGCTCACGTCCTTCCACTTCGTCGGCGAGGAGTTCCAGCAGGTCTCCTACAGCGAGCCGGTGCTCAACATGATCCCCGTCGAGCAGCGCGACGACCCCTTCAGCGCCGGCGGTCAGCGCCCCTGATGCACTCGGTCATGCAATCTCGCCGGCTCCTCGTCGTACCTCTGCTCGCCATCCTCGCCCTGGTGGCGGGGTGCAGCGACCTGTCGGGCACGCAGGGCGGCGCCTACGTCACGGGCGACGGGCAGATCAAGGTCTGGCCGACGGCGAAGCGCGGCGAGCCTGTCGACCTCACCGGAGACACCCTCGACGGCGGCACCTGGAGTGCCAAGGACAACCGCGGCAAGCCGGTGGTGGTCAACGTGTGGTGGAGCAACTGTGGCCCCTGCCGCAAGGAGATGCCGATGCTCCAGGCCGCCGCCGCGGACCTCGAGGGCAAGGCGACCTTCATCGGCGTCAACACCCGTGACAACTCCGCCGACAACGGCATCTCCTTCGAGCGGTCGATCGGCGTCAGCTATCCGTCTCTCTACTCACCCGACGGTGCCGCGCTGCTCGCCCTGCCCGGCCTGCCGCGCGCCCTGCCCTCGACCGTCGTGCTGGACGCCGACGGCCGGATCGCGGCCACCGTCTCGGGTCAGTTGCCCTCCAAGCTCACGCTCACCGAGCTCGTCGGCTGTATCGCCGACGACCAGGCGAGCGACGACTGCAAGGTGAAGTCGTGACCGAGTGGATCAAGCAGACGACGGGTGACGGCTCCTTCGCGCTGGCCGCCCCGATCGCCATCCTGCTCGGCCTGATCTCGTTCCTCTCGCCGTGCGTGCTGCCGCTGCTGCCCGGCTACCTCTCCTACGCCACGGGCCTGTCGGGTGCCGATGTCGCGTCGGGAAACGTACGTCGTGGCCGGATGCTCCTCGGGTCCCTGCTGTTCGTCCTCGGCTTCACCGTCGTCTTCGTCGCCGGTGGCGTCGCGGCCGGAACGGTCGGCTTCTGGTTCTCCTCGCACGAGGACCAGCTTCAGATCGTGCTGGGTGTCTTCACGATCATCCTCGGCCTGGCGTTCCTCGGCGCGATGCCGATCCTCCAGCGCGACGTGCGCTTCCACCGGATACCTGCCGTCGGCCTGATCGCCGCGCCGCTGCTGGGCGTGCTCTTCGCCGTCGGCTGGACACCGTGCATGGGGCCGACCCTCGGCGTGATGTTCAACCTCGCCGGCACGTCGGGCACCGCCGTGCGCGGTGGCCTGCTGCTCGCGCTCTACAGCGCCGGCCTCGGCCTGCCCTTCGTCGGGTTCGCGCTGCTGTGGCGTCGTGCCCTGGGTGCGCTCAGCTTCATCCGCCGCCACATCGCGTGGGTCACCCGCCTCGGCGGCCTTCTCTTCATCCTGATCGGCCTCGCGCTCCTCACCGGCTGGTGGGACTACGCGGTGGAGTGGATCCAGGGACATCTCGTCAGCGACTGGTGGTCGACAAGCCTGTGACACACACGCAACCCGCTCCGGACGATCGCCGCCCGGGCGAGCTCAACGCGCGCGAGCTCGCCCGCTGGTCGTGGCGCCAGCTCACGTCGATGCGCACGGCCCTGATCCTGCTGCTCCTGCTGGCCCTGGCCGCCGTACCCGGTTCGCTCATCCCGCAGTCCGGCGTCGACTCGCTCAAGACCTCCCAGTGGCAGGAGGCGCACACGCACCTCACGCCGATCTACAAGCGGCTCGGGCTCTTCGACGTCTACTCCTCGCCGTGGTTCGGCGCGATCTACATCCTGTTGATGATCAGCCTGATCGGCTGCATCATCCCGCGGCTCTTCGTCTACTGGCGGGGGCTTCGCGCCCAGCCTCCCGTCGCGCCACGGCACCTGACGCGGATGGCCGACTCGTCGTCGTACGTCACGACGGAGGTGCCCGCGGACGTGCTCGACCGCGCTCGCGTGGTCCTGCGGAAGAAGCGCTACCGGCTCCGACGCGACGCCGAGGACTATGTCTCGGCCGAGAAGGGCTACCTCCGCGAGGCCGGCAACCTGCTCTTCCACCTCTCGGTGATCCTCGTGCTGGTGGGCTTCGCGATGGGCTCGCTGCTGGGCTACAAGGGCGGTGTGATCGTCGTGGTCGGCAAGGACTACGGCTTCTCCAACACCCCGCAGCAGTACGACGACCTCGACCCCGGCTCGCTCTTCGACTCGTCCCGGATGGACCCGTTCACGTTCCACATCGACAAGTTCGACGTCGACTGGCTCACCAGCGGGCCGCGCAAGGGGATGGCCCGCGCCTTCGACTCGAAGCTCTCCTACTGCCCGCAGTCGAGCTGCACGGCGGCGGAGGAGAAGAGCTACAACCTGCGGGTCAACCACCCCCTGACGATCGGGTCGACCGAGCTCTTCCTCATCGGCCACGGCTATGCGCCGGAGATCACGATCCGCGACGCCAAGGGCAAGATCCTCTTCACCGGGCCGCAGGTCTTCCTGCCGGAGAACGCCACGTTCTTCTCCTTCGGTGTCGTGAAGGGGAGCAACACCCCGAACGTGAAGGACCAGATCGGCCTGCAGGGCGTCTTCTACCCGACGTTCATCATGGACGACGCCGGCAATCCCACGACGCTGATGGGCAACGACCTCAACCCGCTGATCTCCATGCAGGTCTGGGCTGGTGACCTCAACCTCGACGCCGGACCGCAGTCGGTCTACTCCCTCGACACCTCCAAGTCGAAGCAGGTCATGACCACCGATCCGACCACCGGCAAGGCGAAGCCGCTGCGCCTGGACATGCAGGTCGGACAGACGGTCACGCTTCCCAACGGTCTCGGTTCCGTCAGCTTCGACGGTGTCGTGCGCTGGAACAAGATCCAGATCAGCCAGCAGCCCGGCAAGTACCTCGCACTCGGCGGCGTCCTGCTCTGCCTGCTGGGGCTGCTCGGGTCGCTCTTCATCCGTCCCCGCCGGCTCTGGGTTCGCGCCACCGCGTCCGAGGAGGGCACACTGGTCGAGATCGCCGGGCTCGATCGGTCCGGTGGTGACGACACCGCCGCCGTCATCTCCGATCTCGTCTCCCGGCTGCAGCAGAAGGAGCAGGCATGACCTCCCCCCAGTGGGACTCACTCTCGAGCCACGCGATCGGCGCGGCCGGTGTCCTCTACTTCCTCGCCCTGCTCTGCCATCTCGCCGAGTGGGCCGCCCTCGCCGGCACCCGGTCGCAGGCCGTACGTCGCGAGCTCGTCACTCCCGACGGGTCGGCTGCCGCGGGCGGCGTCACCTGGGTCGACGGGGAGGCCGCGCGTGACGAGAAGCGCGAGTTCCGCCGTGAGTTCTCCGCGCGACTCGGCATCCTGTTGACCGTCCTCGCGGTGCTGGTGCACCTGGCGGCGCTGGTCTCGCGCGGCATGGCCGCCGACCCGCACCGCGTGCCGTGGGGCAACATGTACGAGTTCACGATGTCGGGCACGTTCGTCGTGGCCGCGGCCTACGTGCTGCTCTACCGCCGCCTCACCCTCGCCTGGATGGCGCCGCTGGTCCTGACCTTCGTGCTGGTGGTCCTCATGGTCGGTGGCATCTGGCTCTACGAGCCGGTCGCTCCGCTGACCGAGGCGCTCAACTCCTACTGGCTCGTGATCCACGTCGTCTCCGCGATCCTCGCGACCGGCGCCTTCACCCTTGGTGGCATGGCCTCGGCGGTGTACCTCGTGAAGCGTCGCGTCGGCTCCCGCGAGGTGAAGGGCTTCTGGGGCGGCTGGCTCTCCCGCGTCCCGGAGCTCCCGGTGCTCGACCGCGTGGCCTACCGGATCCACGCCTTCGCCTTCCCCGTCTGGACGTTCGCGGTCCTGATCACGGGACCGATCTGGGCGCACCAGGCCTGGTCGTCGTACTGGAACTGGGATCCCAAGGAGGTGTGGGCGTTCATCACGTGGGTCGTCTACGCCGGTTACCTCCACGCCCGCGCTACCGCGGGTTGGAAGGGCCGCAACGCCGCGATCCTCGCGCTCGTCGGTGTCGCCACGCTGTGGTTCAACTTCATCGGCATCAACTACTTCAGCTCGACGTCGCAGCACTCGTACGCCTTGCCAGCGACGAGCCATGTCGCCGGAAAGGCAGCGCTGTGAAGGAATTCGCCCTCTACACGGTGATGCGTCTCGCCGTCTTCCTCGCTTCGTTCGCGATCGTCGCGGGTCTCTGGGCGATCTTCAACCACGGCAGTGTCCCGTGGCTTCCCGCCGTGGTGATCGCCGCGATCGTGTCGATGATCGTCTCCGTCCCTCTGCTCAACCGCCAGCGCCAGGAGTTCGCCGCCAAGGTCGGTGCCCGTGCCGAGGCCGCCCTCGAGCGGGCCCGCACCCGCGAGGACACCGAATAGGCAGTCCCGCACCGCCGAATCCGGGGTTTCCTACCCTCGAGTCCGGGGTTTCCTCATGCCCAGTCCGGGGTCAGGCCAGCACCAGCGGTACGGCGACCAGAACCGCCCAGGCCAGCGTGGCCTTGCCGGTCGCACCCAGAGCCGGGATGAGCGCCGGCCCGACCGCACCGCCGAGCACCGCACGCAGAGCGGGCCGAGCGACCACGGTGAAGAGCAGCGCGACCAGCACCCACCAGGTGGTGGCCGCGGCGAGCGGCACGACGGCGACCGCGGCCACCGCGATCAGCCCGGCGTAGAGCAGTCGGGTGCTGTGGTCCCCGAGGATCACGGCGAGGGTGCGCTTGCCACTGGCAGTGTCGGTCGGGATGTCGCGGAGGTTGTTCGTCAGGTTGATCGCGCAGATGATCGCGCCGAGGGCGACTGCGATCACGAGCGCTGTCCAGGACCACGCCTCGGCCTGGACGTCATAGGTGCCGATCACGGCGACCAGTCCGAAGAAGACGAAGACGGCGACCTCGCCCAAGCCCGCGTAGCCGTATGGCTTGGAGCCGCCGGTGTAGAACCATGCGGCGAGCATGCAGGCGAGACCGACGGCCACCAGCCACCACGCGGTGGTCGCGGCGAGCACCAGTCCGGCCACACCGGCGACACCCAGCGCGAGGAAGGCCGCGCGCTTGACGGCGTTCGGCGTTGCAAGTCGGGTGGCCGTCAGTCGGAGTGGTCCGACCCGCTCGTCGTCCGTCCCACGGATCCCGTCGGAGTAGTCGTTGGCGTAGTTGACCCCCACCTGCAGCGCGAGGGCCACGACGAGGGCGAGCAGCGCCTTCCACCACACCAGTTCGTCGTCGTACGTCGCCAGGGCGGTGCCGGCAATGACGGGACTCAGCGCTGCCGGGAGGGTGCGCGGACGTGCGCCTTCGATCCACTGCGAGGGGGTTGCCACGAGGGTTCATTCAACACCTCGGGGACGCGAGCCCCGATTCGACCGCAGGAAAGCCGGAACTCGACCTCCGGATACGGTGAGTCACATGGATAACGCCAGCCCCACCGCCTCGGAGGTGGTCGGGCGCGTGGAGGCGTGGTTGGCGGTCGACGGTGAGCCCGAGCCGTGGGTGGTCGAGACGTCCGGATCGACGGGCACGCCTAAGCAGGTGCTGCTCTCTCGGCGTGCGGTCCGGGCCTCGGCCGCGCTCTCGGCCGCGCGTCTGGGCGGCTCCGGCCGCTGGATCCTGGCGCTGCCGCCGTCGTACGTCGCCGGGCTGAACGTCATTGCCCGCTCACTGCTGGCCGGGTCGGCCCCCGTCATCCTCGGCGACCGCGACTTCGGGGAGGCAGTGCGCGAGGCCGGGCCTGGGGCGTTCCTCTCGGTGGTGCCGACGCAGCTCGCCCGTCTGCTCCCCTCGCACCCGCGGGAGCTCGCGACGCTGCACACCGTGCTGCTCGGCGGCGGGCCGATCGACCCTGCCCTGCGGGTCCGCGCAGCCGATGTCGGCGTCAACGTGGTGGCGACCTACGGCTCGGCAGAGACCTGCGGTGGCTGCGTCTATGACGGGGTACCCCTCGACGAGGTCTCCGTCGCCATCGCCGACGACGGCCGGGTGCGCATCTCCGGGCCCACGCTGGCCGACGGCTACTCCGACCCGGCATTGACGGCCGAGTCCTTCGTCGACGGCTGGTTCCTCACCTCGGACGCGGGCCGGGTCGAGGACGGGCGGCTGCAGGTGTTCGGGCGGATCGACGACATGGTCATCACCGGCGGCGTGAACGTCCCGGCTCCCGCCGTCGCCGCCCGCCTCCGCCAGCATCCCGAGGTCGCCGAGGCCGAGGTGCTCGGTGTCCCCGATGAGGAGTGGGGCAACCGCCTCGTCGCCTTCGTCACCCTCGCCGAATCCGGCCTTTCCTCCCGCCGAATCGGGGCTTTCCTGACGCCGAGTCCGGAGTTCCTCTCCGAGATCCGCGACTGGGTCGCGGCCGAGCGTCCGCGATCGTGGGCACCGCGGCAGGTCGTCGTACTCCCTGAGATTCCGTTGCTCCCCAACGGCAAGATCGACCGCCAGCGGCTCAAGGCCCTGGTCGAGTCAGGAAACCCCCAACTCGTCGCAGGAGAGCCCGGACTCGGCCGCAGGGGAGGCGGGATTCGGTGAACGTCTTCTCGATCGCGATGCGGACGAGATTTCGGGGCATCACGGTGCGCGAGGGTGTCCTGATCCGCGGTGAGGTGGGCTGGGGGGAGTGGAGCCCGTTCCTGGACTACACCGACCCGGCCGAGGTTCGGCCCTGGCTGGCCGCGGCCAAGGAGAGTGCGGTCCTCGGCTGGCCGACGCCGTTGCGTGACAGGGTCCCGGTCAACGTGACCGTCCCGGTCGTCCCGCCTGAGAAGGCGCAGGAGATCGTCCGCAACGGCGGCTGCCGCACGGCCAAGGTCAAGGTCGGCGAGTCGACGCTCGCCGAGGACCAGGCCCGCCTGGAGGCGGTGCGGGACGCGCTCGGCCCCGACGGCCGGATCAGGATCGACGTCAACGGACTGTGGGACGTCGACCATGCGGTCGAGGCCATCGGACTTCTCGACCGCGCCGCCGGCGGCCTCGAATATGTCGAGCAGCCCGTCGCCTCGGTCGAGGACCTCGCCGTCGTACGCCGACGAGTCGACGTCCCGATCGCCGCTGATGAGTCCATCCGGCGGGCCGAGGACCCCTATCGGGTCAAGGCCCTGGAGGCCGCCGACATCGCGGTCCTCAAGGTCCAGCCGCTGGGAGGAGTGCGGGCGTGCCTCGAGATCGCCGAGCGGATCGGCCTGCCCGTCGTGGTCTCCAGCGCGCTGGAGACCAGTGTCGGGATCGCGGCCGGCGTCGCCCTGGCGGCAGCGCTCCCGGAGCTGCCCCACGCCTGCGGGCTCGCGACCGTCCAGCTGCTGACGGACGACGTCGTCGTGGAGCCGTTGCTGCCGGTCGACGGGTTCCTCCGGGTCACGCATCCTGTCGTCGACGAGGTCGCCCTCGAGCGCCTCGCCGCCACGCCCGACCGCGTCGCGCATTGGAAGGCCCGCCGCCTCGCGGTGGATGATCTTGGGTCGTGAACCCCTCCACTGAGCTGGCCCGCGCGGTCGTGACGGCCCTCATCGAGGCCGGCGTCCGCGAGGTCGTGCTCGCCCCGGGTTCGCGCAACGCCCCCCTCTCGTACGCCGTCCACGACGCCGACGCCGCCGGACTGATCCGCCTCCACGTCCGGGTGGACGAGCGCAGCGCCGCCTTCCTCGCACTCGGCCTCACCAAGACCGGCAGCCGTGCGGCCGTCATGTGCACGAGCGGCACCGCCGTCACCAACCTCCACCCCGCACTGCTCGAGGCCGCACACGCCGGGGTCGCCCTGGTGGCGGTCACGGCCGATCGACCGGCGCGGCTGCGGGGGACTGATGCCAACCAGACGACCGACCAGGTCGGCGTCTTCGGTCCGCTGATCCCGACCGACGACCTCGCGTCCGCTGTCGACGTGGACAGTACGCCGGTCTGGGAGGCGACCGGCCCGACCCACTGGAACGTCCAGTTCGACGAGCCGCTCCTGCCCGAGGACGTCGACGAGGTCTGGACCTCGACGGCCTCCCCGCGACCCGCGCATCAGTGGCCGACGCCGCGGATCCTGGAGTCCATCGACGCCGGCCTTGGCTCGCCCCGGACGGTCGTCGTGGCCGGCGATGACGCCGGCCCCGCCGCCCGCCGACTCGCCGAGGCCGCCGGCTGGCCGCTCCTCGCCGAGCCCTCGAGCGGTTCGCGCACAGGAGCCCACGCCCTCCGGGCCTACCGCCTCCTGCTCGCCGACGACAGTCTCCGCAAGGGCATCGAGCGGGTCGTCGTCTACGGCCACCCCACGTTGTCGCGCCCGGTCTCGCGCCTCCTGTCGGACCGGAGTGTCGAGGTCTGGGCGGAGGCCCGGCGTACGGCATGGGGCGAGCGGTCCTTCCCCGTCGCCCGCACCTTCCGGACCGAGCTCCAGGTGAACCCAGTCCCCGACTCGCCCTCAGGAAACCCCGGACTCGAGTGGCTGGCCGAGTGGCAGGCCGCCGACCGGGCTGTCTCCCGCCAGCTCGACGCCCTCCTCGCCGAGCAGCAGGAGATGACCGGCCACCAGGTCGCCGCCGCGGTCGCCGCAGCGATCCCACCCGGCAGCCAGTTGGTGGTCGGACCCAGCAACCCGATCCGCGACCTCGACCTCATGCACCGCCCCACTCCCGTGGGCGAACGCCGCAAGATCCTGAGCAACAGGGGCCTGGCCGGCATCGACGGCGTCGTCTCCACGGCGATCGGCGCGGCACTCGGGCGCACCGAGGCGCCGACGTACGCTCTGATGGGTGATCTCACGTTCCTGCACGACGCCAACGGCCTGATCATCGGACCAGGCGAGCCGCGGCCGGAGAGCCTCACGATCGTCGTCGCCAACGACGACGGAGGCTCGATCTTCGCGACGCTCGAGCAGGGTGCACCCGAGCGCCAGCAGAGGTTCGAACGTGTCTTCGGCACCCCGCACGGCACGAGCATCGAGCAGCTCTGCGCTGCCACGCGGACGCCGTACGCCCGCGTCACGACGCCCGGAGAGCTGGCCCAGATCCTGCAGAGCCCCAACGGCGGCGTCGAGGTGGTTGAGGCGGTCATCTCCCGCACAGCCCGCCGAGAGCTCGACGAACAGATCCGGGAGTTGCGCGCATGAAGCGCCTCGCCCTCGCCATCGTCGCAATGGTGGTGATCCTGATCGCGGCCGTCCTCATCGCCACACGCCTGCCCGACCACACCGACTCCTCTGAGGCCGATGACGTCGTGAGCGCCGGTCAGATCAGGGCCGAGCGCGTCCGGATCCGGGTCAACGGTGTCCGCAGCAGTGCCGTGACCCCGCTGCGTGCTGGTGACCTGATCACCCTCCACGCCGACGTCACCACGACTGGCTCGGCGTCGCAGTGGATGCGGACGGCGCTGGACTTCTCGGGCACCGATCCGGAGCTGGCCAAGCACCTGTACGTCTACGACGGCCCGCTCCCCACCGGCGTCGGGCTCAAGGCCGCCGTCGACGTCACCGACACCGTCACCTTCCCCGGGTACGTCGGCACCGCCGATGTCCCGCGACTCGCCAACCCGCCCATGGTTCTCAACGGCGCGGATGAGAGCGAGGCCGCAGGGCTCGAGGAGTATCCGCTCGCTGTCGCGATCTACGTCGACCCCGCGACTCCGAAGGAGCTGCTCGAGCGACCACTGGCGATGACCGCCACGGTCCAGTCGTCGGCGTACCGCGCGCATCCGGGGGAGCCCGCGAACGGTGACTGGAGCGCAGGTCCCCAGCTCCCCGTGCAGTGACCACGGGATGACCACGGGGATGACTAGGGTGATCCCATGCGGATCACGAAGTTCGGGCACGCCTGCGTGCGTGTCGAGACCGAGAGCGGCACCCTCCTCTTCGACCCCGGCATGTTCGTCACGCCGGAGGTCTTCGACGGCGTCGACGCCGTGCTCATCACCCACGAGCACCCCGACCACTACCTCCCCGACCTGCTGACGTCGACTGACGCACCGGTCTTCACCATCGACGCCGTCGCGGCGAAGATCAACGACGAGGCTCCGGAGGTCCGGGAACGCACCACGATCGTCACGCCCGGCCAGGGCTTCGAGGCTGCTGGCGTCCAGGTCACCGCGGTCGGTGAGCTGCACGCGGTGATCCACCCCGAGATGCCGCGCTTCTTCAACTCCGGCTACCTCGTCGACGCCGACGGTACGTCGGTCTTCCACCCGGGTGACGCGCTCACGGCGCCTGAGGGCGTCACACCGGGCGTCCTCCTGGCACCCTCGTCGGCTCCGTGGGCACGCAGCTCCGAGCTGATCGACTTCGTCCGCTCGGTCGGCGCCGCCCGCAACCTCGCGATCCACGACCGGATCTACTCCGACGTCGGCGCGGCCATCTTCGACCAGCAGATGAACGGCCTCATCGGTGAGGGCCAGGCCTGGTCCCGGCTCGCCGACGGCGCCGATCTCTGACCCCTGCCTCCCCCACCTCGAGCCTGACAGGACCTGCCATGCCGATCTTCGCCGTCACCTACGTCTACGAGAACAACCCCGAGGGCCTCGCCGAGCTGCGTCCCACCCACCGCGACTTCCTGATCAGCCAGGACGGCCTGCTCCTGTCGGGCCCGACCGACGACAACGGGGCGCTCCTCCTCTGGGAGGGCAAGGACGCCGGTGAGGTCGAGACCGTCCTCGACGACGACCCCTTCTGGACCGAGGGGCTGATCGTCGAGCGCAACATCGTCGGCTTCGAGCCCAAGTCCGGTCCCTGGCTCGAGCCGCTCGGCCTCGACTGAGGGTGCCCCACTACCCTGAGAGGGTGCCGCCGTCCCTCGTCGTGACCTCCCGTCCGATCGAGCTGGACGAGGCAACGGATCTGATCTGTCGCCTGCCCGCTGAGGGACCGCTCTCGTGGGTCCGCCGCGGCGAGGGCCTCGTCGGCTGGGGCGTTGCCGCGTCCGTCCGTACGTCGGGTCCGACCCGTTTCGCCGACGCCGCGAAGTGGTGGGCTGAAGTGGCCGCCCAGGCCGACGTCGTCGACACCGTCCACGAGCCCGGCTCGGGGCTGGTCAGCTTCGGCTCCTTCGCCTTCGCCGACAACGGTGTGGACTCGGTGCTCATCGTTCCCGCGGTGCTCATCGGGCGCCGTGGCGAGGAGGCCTGGCGCACCGACATCACGGTGGGGCCGGAGCCACAGCGGATCGACGAGTCGAGCACCGTCACGCTCAGCGTCGCGCCGCCGCCCACGTTCACCGAGGGGCCGGGCTCCCTCACGCCGGGCCGGTGGACCGAGGTCGTCGCCGAGGCCACGGCCCGGATCAACCACGGTGAGCTCGAGAAGGTCGTCCTCGCCCGCGACATCACCGCCACCAGCGACGGCCCGATCGACCCCCGCCGGCCGCTCGCGTTCCTGGCCGAGCACTACCCGATGTGCTGGACCTTCCACGTCGACGGCCTCTTCGGCGCGACGCCGGAGCTCCTCGTCCGCCGCGAGCGGGGCCTGGTCACCTCCCGCGTCCTGGCCGGCACGCTGAGCTCGATCGATGCGGGCCCGACGGGCGAGGCGCACCCCGAGACCCTCGCCGGCGAGCTGTCGCGGTCCAGCAAGGACCTCGAGGAGCACGAGTACGCCGTCCGCTCGGTGGCCGACGCCCTGGAACCGCACTGCTCCTCCATGAACGTGCCGGAGGCGCCGTACGTCCTCCACCTGCCCAACGTCATGCACCTGGCCACGGACGTGACGGGGGTGGCCCGTGACGGGATCACGAGCCTCGAGCTCGCCGCGGCGCTGCACCCCAGCGCGGCGGTCGGTGGCACCCCACGCGCGGCTGCGCTGGCGCTGATCGAGGAGCTCGAGGGCATGGACCGTGGGCGGTATGCGGCCCCCGTCGGGTGGATGGATGCGGGTGGCGACGGCGAGTGGGGCATCGCCCTGAGGTCTGCCCAGATCGAGGGCCGGACGGTGCGCCTCTTCGCCGGCTGCGGCGTGGTCGGGTCCAGCGACCCGGACGCGGAGCTGGCCGAGTCGAACGCCAAGCTCGTACCGGTGAGATCCGCCCTCGGCCTCTGAGGTAGCGTGCGGAGGCGTGAACAAGCATCGCGTGGTCCTGCCCGGCCTCATCGTCGGAGCGCTGCTGCTGGCCCTGGTCGCGGTGTTCGCGATCTTCCTGCCGAAGGTCGAGGGCAAGACCGGTGACCTCACCCTGCCGGCGACGCTACCCGGCGGCTACGTCGCCGCCGACCGTCGTGAGGCGTACGAGTCGCTGACGTCCGCCACCGACGCCGACAAGGCGAACTACGTCACGAGCCAGGTCAACGCCGGCAAGTTCGCGGCGAAGTCCTACAAGGCGATGGGCGTCGAGGGTGTCTCCCGCAACTACCTCACCAAGGACGGCCAGCAGTTCGTCGCGGTCCAGCTGATCCGCGCCCAGGGCGGTGCGATCTCGCCGTTCCTCTTCACCGACCCGAAGACCGCCGAGCAGGGCACCCAGCTCGACCACTACGTGAAGGCCGGCGACGCGACCTGCATCGAGACGGGCACCTCCGACGGCGCCGGCAAGGTGCAGCAGTCGGTGATCGAGTGCCAGAAGAGCGAGGACGGCCTCACCCTGCAGGTCACCACCCAGAACTCGATCAGTGCCGTCGGCAAGCTGATCGACGCCATCTGGGACGACGTCGCCTGACGATGGCCCGCGCCGACCTCGACAAGCAGCCCGCCGATGTCCGGCGCATGTTCGACGCCGTCGCGCGTCGCTATGACCTGACCAACGACGTCCTGTCGATGGGGCAGGACAGGCGGTGGCGGCGTGAGGTCGTCGCTTCCGTGGACGCCAAGCCCGGTGAGATGGTCCTCGACCTCGCTGCCGGCACCGGTACGTCGTCGCAGCCGTTCTCCGACGCGGGGGCTGTGGTGGTCCCGACGGACTTCAGCGTCGGCATGCTGAAGGTCGGCAAGAAGGCCCGCCCGGCCCTGCCCTTCACAGCCGGCGACGGCACCCGCCTGCCCTATCGGGATGCGACCTTCGACGCCGTCACGATCAGCTTCGGGCTGCGCAACATCGTCGACCCCGAGGCCGGCCTGGCCGAGCTGCGTCGCGTGACCAAGCCGGGTGGGCGGCTCGTGGTCTGCGAGTTCTCGCACCCGACCAACACGCTCTTCCGGACGGTCTACATGGAGTACCTCATGAAGGCCCTCCCTGCCGTCTCGCGCGCCGTCTCCTCCTCGCCCGACGCCTACGTCTATCTCGCCGAGTCGATTCGCGCGTGGCCCGACCAGGAGGGTCTCGCCCGCCTGATCCGGTCGGCGGGCTGGGCGCGTCCGCAGTGGAAGAACCTCTCTGGCGGCATCGTCGCCCTCCACCGCGCCTCCGCGTAAAGGCGGAGCGTCGCCGGCGTTGCCGACGCTCGACGACCGCTTCGCTCCAAGGTCGTCTTCGCGACGGCGCCTTGGCGCCGCACGCGCCTTTACACGGATGCTCGAAACCTAGTGACATGGATCACAAGGAGGAGTAGAACGGTCCCTGAGGGGTTTGTGATTCAGATCACAAGCTCACAAACTCAGGAGGCAGGCTATGCATCCCTACGTGCCGATCCTGGTGCTGGTGGCACTGGCGACCGCCTTTGCCGTGGGCTCGGTGATCATGAGCTCGATGGTCGGGCCGCGGCGGGCGAACCGGGCGAAGCTCGACGCCTACGAGTGCGGCATCGACCCGACACCGCAGCCACTCGGCGGCGGCCGCTTCCCGGTGAAGTACTACGTCATCGCGATGCTCTTCATCCTCTTCGACGTCGAGATCATCTTCCTGATCCCGTGGGCCGTGCACTTCGACGCGATGGGGATGTTCGGACTTGTCGAGATGCTTCTCTTCGTCGGCACCGTCTTCGTCGCCTACGCCTATGCCTGGCGTCGCGGCGGCCTGGAGTGGGACTGACACCATGGGTCTCGAGGAGAAGCTTCCGTCCGGCGTCCTGCTGACCACCGTCGAGGGCCTTGCGGGCTACATGCGCAAGGCCTCCTTCTGGCCTGCCACGTTCGGCCTGGCCTGTTGCGCGATCGAGATGATGACGTCGGGCGGCCCGAAGTACGACCTCGCCCGCTTCGGCATGGAGGTCTTCCGCGCCAGCCCGCGGCAGGCGGATCTGATGATCGTCGCCGGCCGGGTCTCGCAGAAGATGGCACCGGTCCTGCGCCAGATCTACGACCAGATGCCGGAGCCCAAGTGGGTGCTGGCGATGGGCGTCTGCGCCTCGTCGGGCGGGATGTTCAACAACTACGCCATCGTGCAGGGGGTCGACCACGTCGTACCCGTCGACATGTACCTCCCCGGCTGCCCGCCCCGCCCCGAGATGCTGATCGACGCCATTCTCAAGCTGCACGACAAGGTTCAGCACACGAAGCTCGGCGCCCACCGCACCGAGGAGATCGAGGAGCTCGAGACCCGGCAGCGGCGGATGCTGCCGTTGATCGAGGACCGGGGGCTGCTGCGATGACGACCTCCGCCGACCAGGGCACCACGAGCCTGGAGTCGCTGCCGACCGACATCACCACCCTGGAGGCGCTGCACGTACGTCGCGAGGACCTGCCTGCGATCGCGCGGGCACTGCGCGACACCTATGCCTTCGAGATGTGCCTCGGCGTGATGGGGGTGCACTACCTCGAGGACGTCGGTGCCGAGCTGCACGCGGTCTACCACCTGCTGTCGATCAGCCGGAACCACCGCATCCGCCTGGAAACGACCGCACCGGACTCCGACCCCCACATCCCAAGCCTGGTGGGCCTCTGGCCGACGCTGGACTGGCACGAGCGCGAGACCTGGGACATGTTCGGGATCATCTTCGACGGTCACCCGTCGCTCACGCGGATCCTCATGCCGGACGACTGGCCCGGCCATCCGCAGCGCAAGGACTACCCACTCGGCGGCATCGAGGTCGACTATCACGGCGCCACCATCCCGCCGCCCGACGAGCGGAGGCACGAGAGGTGACCACCACCGAAGATGAGGGCCGGGTCTTCACCGTCACCGGCCAGGACTGGAACGAGCTCGTCGACGCCCTCGATGACGGCGAAGAAGGAGCCACCGGGCGCCTTACTGTGAATATGGGCCCGCAGCATCCGTCGACCCACGGCGTGCTGCGGCTGATCCTCGAGCTCGAGGGCGAGACGGTCATGCAGGCGCGCTGCGGGATCGGCTACCTCCACACCGGCATCGAGAAGTCGATGGAGTTCCGCACCTGGACGCAGGGCGTCACGTTCTGCACGCGGATGGACTACCTCTCGCCGATCTTCAACGAGACGGCGTACTGCCTCTCCGTGGAGCGGCTGTTGGGCATCGAGGACGACATCCCGGAGCGCGCCTCGGTGATCCGGGTGATGATGATGGAGCTCAACCGGATCTCGTCGCACCTCGTGGCCATCGCGACGGGCGGCATGGAGATCGGCGCCCTGACGGTTATGACGATCGGCTTCCGGGAGCGGGAGCTGGTCCTCGACCTCTTCGAGCTGATCACGGGCCTGCGGATGAACCACGCCTACGTCCGGCCCGGCGGAGTCGCGCAGGACCTCCCCGCCGGAGCCCTCGACGAGGTCCGTGGCTTCGTGGAGCTGATGAAGAAGCGCCTTCCTGAGTACGCCGACCTCTGCAACGCCAACCCGATCTTCAGGTCCCGCCTCGTCGATGTCGGGGTGCTCAACCGCGAGGGCTGCCTCGCGCTCGGTATCACCGGCCCGGTGCTGCGCTCGACCGGCCTGCCGTGGGACCTGCGCAAGTCGCAGCCCTACTGCGGCTACGAGACCTACGACTTCGACGTGATGACCTGGCCCGGCACGGACGATGACCCGGAGGCCGGCGACTCCTACGGCCGCTTCCGGATCCGGCTCGCCGAGATGTGGGAGTCGCTGAAGATCGTGTCGCAGTGCGTCGACCGCCTCGCGGCGAGTGAGGGCGAGCCCGTCATGGTCGCCGACAAGAAGATCGCGTGGCCCGCGCAGTTGGCCATCGGCTCGGACGGCATGGGCAACTCGCTGGATCACATCCGCCACATCATGGAGGAGTCGATGGAGGCGTTGATCCACCACTTCAAGCTCGTCACCGAGGGCTTCCGCGTCCCGCCCGGCCAGGCGTACGTGCCGATCGAGGGCCCGCGCGGCGAGCTCGGCGCGCACGTGGTGTCGATGGGGGACACCCGTCCGTATCGCGTGCACTTCCGCGACCCCAGCTTCACCAACCTGCAGGCCACGAGCGTGATGAGCGAGGGCGGCCAGGTGGCCGACGTCATCGTCGCGATCGCGTCCATCGACCCCGTGATGGGAGGCGTCGACCGATGAGCGGAGCGAATGAGGTGCGGACCATTGAGGCGACGACGTACGACGAACTGCGCGCGATCACCGAGCGTTACCCCAGTCCGCGCAGCGGTCTGCTGCCGATGCTCCACCTCGTGCAGTCGGTCGAGGGCTGCGTGACGCCGGCCGGGATCGAGGCGTGCGCCGAGGTCCTCGGCATCACGCCGGCGGAGGTGACCGCCGTGGCGACCTTCTACTCGATGTACAAGCATGAGCCGGTCGGCGACTACCTCGTCGGTGTCTGCACCAACACGCTCTGCGCGGTCATGGGTGGCGACGCGATCTGGGAGCGGCTCAGCGCCATGCCTCCTGACGAGCGGATCACCTTGGAGCGCGTCGAGTGCAATGCTGCGTGCGACTACGCGCCGGTGGTCATGGTCAACTGGGAGTTCGTCGACAACCAGACGCCGGCCTCCGCCGAGCAGTTGGTGGACGATCTCCGCGCCGGGGTCCCGCGCTCGTCGACCCGCGGGCCGCAGCTCTGCACCTGGAAGCAGGCTGAGCGGGTGCTCGCCGGCTTCCCGGACGGGCTCGTCGATGCCGGTCCTGCTGCCGGGCCGGCCTCCCTGGCGGGCCTCGAGGTGACGGAATGAGCGCGCTGACCCCTGTCCTGACTGCCGACTGGGCGACCGAGCGGTCGTGGACGCTGCCGGTCTACGCGAGCCGGGGTGGCTATGCGGCGCTGGACAAGGCGTTCGCGATGCAGCCCGAGGACGTCGTCCAGCTGGTCAAGGACTCCGGCCTGCGCGGCCGTGGGGGAGCGGGCTTCCCGACGGGGATGAAGTGGGGCTTCCTACCGCAGCTCGACCCGGACAACCCCAAGCCGCGCTATCTCGTGGTCAACGCCGACGAGTCCGAGCCGGGCACCTGCAAGGACATCCCGATGATGATGGCGACGCCGCACACGCTCGTCGAGGGCGTCATCCTGTCGTCGTACGCCATCCGTGCCAACCACGCCTTCATCTACGTCCGCGGTGAGGTGCTCCACGTCATCCGCCGGCTCCAGGCCGCCGTGCAGGAGGCGTACACCGCCGGCCACCTCGGTCACGACATCCACGGCTCCGGCTACGACCTGGACCTGGTGGTCCACGCCGGTGCGGGCGCCTACATCTGCGGTGAGGAGACGGCGCTGCTCGACTCGCTCGAGGGTTTCCGTGGCCAGCCGCGCCTGCGGCCGCCGTTCCCCGCGGTGGCCGGCCTCTACGCCAGCCCGACCGTGATCAACAACGCCGAGTCGATCGCGTCGGTGCCCGGCATCGTGCGCAACGGCGCGGCGTGGTTCACCTCGATGGGCACCGAGAAGTCAGCAGGGCATGGGATCTTCTCGCTCTCCGGGCACGTCACGCGACCGGGGCAGTACGAGGCAGGGCTGGGCATCACCCTGCGCGAGCTGCTCGAGTACGCCGGTGGCGTGCGTGCGGGCCACGAGCTGAAGTTCTGGACTCCGGGGGGTTCCTCGACGCCGATCTTCACCGCCGAGCACCTCGACGTACCCCTCGACTTCGAGTCCGTCGGCGCGGCCGGGTCGATGCTCGGCACGCGAGCGCTGCAGATCTTCGACGAGACCACGTGCGTCGTGCGGGCGGTGCTGCGCTGGAGCGAGTTCTACAAGCACGAGTCGTGCGGCAAGTGCACGCCCTGTCGCGAGGGCACCTACTGGCTCGTCCAGGTGCTCGCCCGCCTCGAGCGGGGTGAGGGCAGCGAGGCCGACCTCGAGTTGCTCCTCGACCAGTGCGACAACATCGCCGGTCGTTCCTTCTGCGCACTCGGCGACGGCGCGACGAGTCCGGTGGTCAGCTCGATCACGTACTTCCGCCAGGAGTACATCGACCACTTCACCCACGGCGGCTGTCCCTTCGACCCGGTGGCTTCCACCCTGTTCGCGAGCGAAGCGAGCGGACGATCCAACACAGAGCTCGGGAGCCTGGCATGACGACCGCACCCGTCACCACTGTCACCCTCACCATCGACGGCCGCCAGGTCACCGTGCCCGAGGGCACGCTCCTGATCCGTGCGGCCGAGCAGCTCGGCATCGAGATCCCGCGCTTCTGCGACCACGCGCTGCTCGCCCCTGCGGGCGCATGCCGGCAGTGCCTGGTCAACATCAGCGATGCTGGCAACGGCCGCGGCTTCCCCAAGCCGCAGGCGTCGTGCACCATCCCGGTCGCCGACGGCATGGTCGTCGAGACGGTCGACCCGGTCTCGACCAAGGCGCGGGCCGGCGTCATGGAGTTCCTGCTGATCAACCACCCGCTCGACTGCCCGGTGTGCGACAAGGGCGGCGAGTGCCCGCTGCAGAACCAGGCGATGTCCGCGGGCGGCGTCGAGTCCCGCTTCGCCGTCAGCGGAGGGGTGAAGCGGACCTACCCGAAGCCGATCCCGCTCTCGCCCAACATCCTGCTCGACCGGGAGCGGTGCGTGCTCTGCCAGCGTTGCACCCGCTTCGCCGAGGAGATCCCCGGCGATCCCGGCATCGCGCTGGTCGAGCGCGGCGCACGACAGCAGATCGGCATCGCCGACGGTGTCCCGTTCTCGTCGTACTTCTCCGGAAACGTCATCCAGATCTGCCCGGTCGGAGCACTGACGTCGACGGAGTACCGCTTCCGGGGCCGTCCCTTCGACCTCGTCTCGATCCACGGTGTCGGCGAGCACGACGCGTGCGGTGCGGCGATCCGGACGGACGTACGTCGCGGCAAGGTGCTGCGTCGCCAAGCCGACGAGGACACGTTAGTCAACGAGGAGTGGATCTCCGACAAGGACCGCTTCGCCTTCCGCTACCTCGACGACCGGATCACGACTCCGCTGGTCCGCGACGCCCACACCGGTGAGCTGCGCGAGGCTGCGTGGACCGAGGCGTTCGCCCTTGCGGCGCAGGGTCTTTCCGGTCGTACGGCAGGCCTCCTGCCCGGCGGGCGGCTGACCCTCGAAGACGCCCGGGCCTGGGCCGACTTCGCCCGCACGCTCGGCGCCGACGTCGACTTCCGCTCGCGTCCTGTCTCCGACGAGGAGACGTCCTTCCTGCGCGAGCACGTCGTCGGCCGCGGCCTCGAGGTGACCTACAACGACCTCACGACGGCTCCTGTCGTCGTACTCGCCGGCCTGGAGCCCGAGGACGAGGCCGGCACCATCTTCCTCTGGCTCCGCAAGGCCGTGACCCTCGGTCACACCAAGGTGATCACGATCGCGCCGTTCACCTCGCCCGGATCGGCGAAGCTCCAGGCCGAGCTCATCCGCACCAAGCCGGGGGACGAGGCCGCAGCCCTTGCAGCGCTGGAGATTCCAGACGGAGCGATCGTGCTCGCCGGCGAGCGCCTGGCGCAGTCGCCTGGCGCGCTCACTGCTCTCACTGCTCTCACCCAAACGGCGCGCTGGGCGTGGGTGCCCCGCCGAGCAGGCGACCGAGGAGCGGTGGAGGCCGGACTGCTCCCGGCCGACGGTGGCCGCAACACCGACGCAATCCTCGCCGCCGCAGCCAGTGGCGAAATCGAGGCCCTCATCGTCGGGGGAGTCCAGCTCCGCGACCTCGCCGATCCTGCCGTGGCAAGGGCCTCGATCGAGAAGGCGGGCTTTGTGATCAGCCTCGAGCAGCGCCTCTCGGAGGTCTCAGAGTTGGCCGACGTGGTCTTCCCTGTTGCTCCAGTGACGGAGAAGAGCGGCACGTTCCTCAACTGGGAGGGCCGCGCGCGAAGCTTCGACGCAGCGTTGAACACCCACGCCCTGTCAGATGCCAGAGTCCTAGACGGGATCGCCCACGAGTTGGGTGTCGGGAGCGAGGATCCCGCCCGCCCCCGGGTTGGCACGTCTGCAGGGCCGGCGTCCGCCGGCGCTGCAGACGTGGGCAGGCATGGATTTCCGGGGGCGGGCGGCGTCCTCGCGGACGAGGTCCAAGCCCGCGGGAGATTCCACCTCGCCACGTGGAAGTTGATGCTCGACAACGGCATCATGCAGCGCGGCGACAAGGACCTTGCAGCGACGGCACGTTCTGCTGTCGCACGGCTGAGCGCCGCATCGGCGGCACGGCTCGGCGCCAGCGTGACGATCACGGGTGACCGAGGAGCGATCACGCTGCCTGCCGAGGTCGCCGACCTGGACGACGACGTGGTCTGGGTGCCGGCCAATTCGTTCGGCAACGGCGTCCTGGCAGATCTGGCCAGCCCCGGCAGCACCGTGGAGGTCACGGCATGAGCACGACGTTCGGCACGGACCCCTGGTGGCTCATCGCGATCAAGGTGGTCGCGATCTTCGCGATCCTGGTCGTCCTCACCCTCTTCAACATCTGGGCCGAGCGCCGAGTGGTGGCGCGGATGCAGCACCGCATCGGGCCCAACGTGCACGGGCCGTTCGGTCTGCTGCAGAGCCTCGCCGATGGCGTGAAGCTCGCGCTGAAGGAGGACATCATCCCGGCGGCGGCCGACAGGGTCGTCTACATCCTCGCGCCGGTCCTGGTGGCGGTTCCCGCCTTCGTCACGTTCTCGGTGATCCCCTTCGGTCCGGAGACGACGCTCTTCGGCCACCGCACCGCCCTGCAGCTCACCGATCTGCCGATGGCAGTCCTCTTCGTGATGGCGATCGCGTCCATCGGCATCTATGGCATCGTCCTGGGCGGCTGGGCCAGCGGGTCGACGTACTCCCTCCTCGGGGGCCTGCGAAGCAGCGCCCAGATGATCTCGTACGAGGTCTCGATGGGGCTGAGCCTGATCGCCGTCTTCCTCTACGCCGGGAGCCTCTCGACCAGCGAGATCGTCTCGGCGCAGGAGAAGGTGTGGTTCGGGCTGCTCCTGCTGCCGAGCTTCCTGATCTATGCGACCTCGATGGTCGGCGAGACCAACCGTGCGCCGTTCGACCTGCCCGAGGCCGAAGGCGAGCTCGTCGGCGGGTTCCACACGGAGTACAGCAGCCTGAAGTTCGCGCTCTTCTTCCTCGCCGAGTACATCAACATGGCGACGGTCAGCGCGCTCGCGACCACGCTCTTCCTCGGCGGTTGGCGGGCACCGTTCTGGATCGACCAGCTGTGGAGCGGCTTCAACCACGGAGCCTTCCCGGTTGTCTGGTTCTTCGCCAAGGTGATGGCCTTCATCTTCGTCTTCATCTGGCTGCGAGGCTCGCTGCCGCGACTGCGCTACGACCAGTTCATGGCACTGGGCTGGAAGATCCTCATCCCCGTCAGCCTCGTCTGGGTGCTCGTCGTGGCCGCCGTCCGCGTGATCAGCGACGACGCCGACATCAACGCCAAGCTCGTCGTCTGCCTCGCCGGACTCGCGCTCACCGCCGTCTTCTTCGGCGTCGTGCGGGCGCGCACCGGCCCGCTCGGACCGCAGTTCGCGGGCTTCTGGGTCACCTTCCGGACGATGTTCAAGAAACCGGTGACCGAGCAGTACCCCTTCGTCAAGGAGCCGACCGCGCCGCGCTTCCACGGCCGGCACCAGCTCAACCGCTACGAGGACGGACCGCACGCCGGGCTGGAGAAGTGTGTGGGTTGCGAGCTCTGCGCGTGGGCCTGCCCGGCCGATGCGATCTACGTCGAGGGCGCGCAGAACACCGACGGACCGGAGGGCGAGCGCTACAGCCCCGGCGAGCGCTACGGCCGCGTCTACCAGATCAACTATCTGCGCTGCATCCTCTGCGGACTCTGCATCGAGGCCTGCCCGACGCGGGCCCTCACGATGACCAACGAGTACGAGCTCGCCGACGACAACCGGCGCGACCTGATCTACGAGAAGTCCGACCTCCTGGTCGCGCCCTTCTCGCTGACGGACGTGCCGCGATGAGCGACGCAGCCTTCTGGATCCTCGCCCCCGTCATGGTCGTGGCAGCGCTCGGCATCCTCGTCGTCCGCAAGCCGGTCCACGCCGCTCTCCTCCTGGCGGTGGTGATGATCAGCCTCGCGGTGCAGTACGCCGCCCTCGATGCGCCGTTCCTCTTCGCCGTCCAGATCGTCGTCTACACCGGTGCGATCCTGATGCTCTTCCTCTTCGTCCTCATGCTCGTCGGTGCGGACGCCGTCGACACGGTGAAGGAGACGATCAAGGGTCAGCGGCTGTCGGCGATCGTGGTCTCCGTCGCCCTCGGCGCCACGCTGATCACTGCTGTCACCCAAGGTGTCGCCAGCCTCGACACCGGTCTCGCGGATGCCAACCAGGGCGGCAACATCAACGCGATCGCCGACCTGATCTTCTCCCGCTACGTGCTCGCCTTCGAGGTCACGAGTGCCCTGCTGATCACTGCCGCCATCGGCGCGATGGTCCTCGCCCATCAGGAGCGACTGACCCCACGACGTACGCAGGCGGAGCTGGCCGCCCAGCGGGTCAAGGACTGGAAGGAGCGCGGCCTCCACCTCGGGCCGGCCGCCGCACCCGGGACGCTCGCGACCAGCAACTCCGTCGAGACGCCCGCGCTGCTCCCGGACGGCTCCCACCTGGAGACGGGCAAGCCCCTGAAGGAGGTGCGCTCATGAGCCAGTACGTCGTCCTCTCCACGATCCTCTTCGGCATCGGTGCCCTCGGCGTGCTGATCAGGCGTGACGCCATCGTGGTCTTCATGTGCATCGAGCTGATGCTCAACGCCTCGAACCTTGCGCTCGTCGCGTTCAGCCACCAGCACGGCACGCTCGACGGGCAGGTGATGGCCTTCTTCGTGATGGTCGTCGCGGCTGCCGAGGTCGTCATCGGCCTGGCGATCATCATGACCATCAACCGCACGCGCCGGACCATCTCGGTCGACGCCCCGAGCCTGCTCAAGGGCTGAGGGGAGCACGCCATGGAGAACCTGCTCTGGCTGATCATCGCCCTGCCCGCGCTCGGCGCGGCGCTCCTCCTGATCGGCGGACACCTCACCGACCGCTGGGGTCCGCTGCTCGCCACCCTCCTGCCGGCGGGCTCCTTCGGGCTCTCCGTCGCCCTCCTCGTCGAGGCGCTCGGCAGGGGCGACGATGACCGCACCTTCACCCAGCATCTCTGGACCTGGATCGACACCGGTCACCTGAGGATCGGCGCCGACCTGGCCGCCGACCAGCTCACGATCCTCTTCCTCCTGCTGATCACCGGCGTGGGGACGCTCATCCACGTCTACTCACTCGGCTACATGGCCCACGACGACCGGAAGCGGCGCTTCTTCGCCTATCTCAACCTCTTCGTCGCGGCGATGCTCACACTCGTCCTCGCGGCCAACTACCTCGTGCTCTTCCTCGGCTGGGAGGGCGTCGGCCTGGCGTCGTACCTCCTGATCGGCTTCTGGCAGCACAAGGTCTCGGCCGCCCGCGCCGCCAAGAAGGCCTTCGTCGTCAACCGCATCGGCGACCTCGGTCTCGCCGCCGCGGTCGCGTTGCTGCTGAAGTGGCAGGGCACGATCGACCTCCACGCCCTGAGCAGCAAGACCTTCAGCGAGCACGACGCGACCGTTCTTGGCCTCCTGCTCCTGCTCGGTGCGTGCGGCAAGTCGGCCCAGGTCCCGCTGCACACCTGGTTGCTTGACGCCATGGAGGGCCCCACCCCCGTCAGTGCGCTGATCCACGCCGCCACGATGGTGACGGCTGGCGTCTACCTCATCGTCCGCAGCCACGGGATCTTCGACTCCGCCCCAGGAGCGCAGACCGCCGTCTGCGTCGTTGCGATCGTCAGCGTTCTATGGGGAGCGATCATCGGAACGGCCAAGGACGACATCAAGAAGGCGCTCGCCGGCTCCACGATGAGCCAGATCGGCTACATGATGCTCGGCGCCGGCCTCGGCCCGGCCGGCTACGCCTTCGCGATCTTCCACCTGCTGATGCACGGTTTCTTCAAGGCCACGATGTTCCTCGGCGCGGGCTCGGTCATGCACGCGATGGACGACGACGTCGACATGCGGCACTACGGCGCGCTCCGAGCCGCCATGCCGGTCACCTTCGGCACCTTCGCGATGGGCTACCTCGCGATCATCGGATTCCCGGGCTTCTCGGGCTTCTGGAGCAAGGACAAGCTGATCGAGGCCGCCTTCCACGAGCGCCCGCTCTTCGGCGTCCTCGCCCTCCTCGGCGCCGGCCTCACCGGCTTCTACATGACCCGCATCATGCTGATGACCTTCGTCGGCAAGAAGCGCTGGCCGCGCAAGGTGCACCCGCACGAGGCGCCACCATCGATGACGATCCCGCTCTACGTCCTCGCCGCACTCTCGATCGGCGGTGGCACGCTGCTGGCCGGAGGCTGGATCACCGAGTGGCTCACCCCGGTGGTCGGCAAGGAGCCCGAGAATCACGGCGGCATGCCCGCCTGGCTCGTCTCGGTCCTCACCGTCGCGGTGGTCGCCTGTGGCGTGGCCCTCGCCTGGAGGTACGTCGGCCAGAAGCCCGTCCCGAAGACGGCTCCGCGTGCGTCGTGGCCCATCGTCGCCGCGCGCCACGAGCTCTACGGTGATGCGATCGCCGATGCGGTCGTGACCAAGCCCGTCGGCCTCCTGGCCCGCGGCAGTGTCGTCGCCGACCGGACTGTCGTCGGCGGGATCTTCACCGGCGCAAGCCTCGGAGTCGAGACTTTCGCCACCGTGCTCAGGTACGCCCAGAGCGGCTATGTCCGCTCCTACGCCGCCGGAGTCGTCGGCGGCAGCTTCCTCCTCGTGATCGCGATGCTGGCGGTGAACTGGTCATGACGCTCACCCTTCTCATCCTGCTGCCGCTCGTCGGCGCCTTCGCCACGGCACTCACG
The DNA here is from genome assembly GCF_020715565.1 of Nocardioides sp. Kera G14. Taxonomy (NCBI): domain Bacteria; kingdom Bacillati; phylum Actinomycetota; class Actinomycetes; order Propionibacteriales; family Nocardioidaceae; genus Nocardioides; species Nocardioides sp. Kera G14. Next base: position 204,457 of record NZ_CP085839.1, read on the forward strand.
CCGTCCGGCGGCACACTCCCGCAGCGAGTCGCGGCGGCCTTCTCCCTTGCCACACTGGCGTTCACGATCGGCGTCGCCGTCCAGTTCCACCCCCACGACGGCGGCCAGTTCACCGAGGACGCGGAGTGGATCAAGCCGCTCGGCGCGCACTACGCGCTCAGCCTCGACGGGCTCGGACTGCTGCTGGTGCTGCTGACCACCGTCATCACGCCGATCGCGATCGCGGCGTCCTGGCGCGACACCAGCCGGGCGGCGTACTTCTCCTGGGCGCTGGCCCTCGAGGGACTCGCCCTCACGGTCTTCCTCGCCGACGACCTGCTGCTCTTCTACATCGCCTTCGAGGCCACGCTCATCCCCGCCTACTTCCTCATCGGCGGCTGGGGCAGGAGCGCGAGAGCCCAAGCAGCGTTGAAGTTCCTGCTCTTCCAACTCGGCGGAGGACTCGTCCTCCTCGCCGGTGTGATCGGCCTGTGGGTGATCAGCGCCGACCAGAGCGGCGGACCGTCCCTGCTGCTCGGTGACCTACGGCAGCTGGACGTCGGCACCACCGCGGGCCGGTGGATCTTCGTCGCCTTCTTCGCGGCCTTCGCGGTCAAGGCGCCGCTCTTCCCGGTGCACACCTGGTTGGCCGACACGACCGAGCAGGCGACGCCGTCCACGAGCGTGCTGCTGGTCTGCATCCTCGACAAGATCGGCACCTTCGGGATGCTCCGCTTCTGCCTCGGCCTGCTGCCCGAGGCGAGCCGCTGGGCCACCCCGGTCGTGGTCGCGCTCGCGCTGATCTCGATCATCTACGGCGCCCTGCTGGCGATCGGACAGGACGATCTGCTGCGCCTGATCGGTCTCACCTCCCTCTCGCACTTCGGCTTCATCACGCTCGGTATCTTCGTGATCAGCCAGGACGGCGGTTCGGCGGCGATCCTCTACATGGTCAACCACGGGCTCTCCACCGGCGCGCTGCTCTTCGCGGCCGGTTTCCTGCTCAAGCGGCACGGCACGGTCTCGATCCGCGAGCTGGCCGGTCTCGAGCGTCAGACCCCAGTGCTGGCTGGGCTCTTCCTCGTCGCGGGCCTCGCCGCGCTCGGCCTCCCCGGGCTCGCGCAGTTCGTCTCCGAGGTGATGGTGATCGTCAGCGCCTTCGCCTGGCACTGGTACGTCGGCGCCCTCGCACTGCCCGCCATCGTGCTCGCCGCCGTCTACATCCTGTGGGCCTACCAGCGGATCTTCACCGGTCCGCCACGGGAGCCCGAGGCTGCCGAGACGCGCCACGTGAGCCAGAGCCCCTACCGCGACCTCACCAAGCGCGAGGTCGCCGTGATGGCCCCGCTGTTGGGGGCACTCGTCCTCTTCGGCTTCGTGCCCGGCCCGCTCTTCCACGTCGCCAACCCGACCGTGACGACGATCCTCCAGGCAGGGGAAGGCCGATGAACACGTTCACGCAGCCCGACCTCGGCTATGCCCAGCTCTGGCCCCTTCTCGTCGTCTTCGGCGCCGCCTGCGCCGGGGTCGTGGTCGAGGCGTTCGTGGCGCGAGCCCAGCGCTACGTGCTCCAGGTCAGCCTCGCCGGTGCCGCGGTCATCGTGGCGCTGGTCGGCACGATCGTCGTGGCGGCGGACCTGCCACGGGTCGGCCGCAGCAGTCACGGCCTCATCACCTCTGCCGGGGCGCTGGTCATCGACGGCCCGGCGATCTACCTCCAGGCCCTCGTCCTCGTCTGTGCCCTCGGCGGCGTACTCCTCTTCGCCGAGCGCCGCATCGGTGGCGGAGTGACTGCCTTCGCCGGCCAGGCCGCAGCGCTCCCGGGCAGCTCGGCCGAGAGGCGGGCGGCCGACCTCGAGCACACCGAGGTCTTCCCGCTCCTCCTCTTCGCCGTCGGCGGCATGATGCTGTTCCCGGCCGCCAACGACCTGCTCCTCCTCTTCGTCGCCCTTGAGGTGCTGAGCCTTCCGCTCTACCTCCTCGCCGGCCTCGCCCGCCGACGTCGCCTCCTCTCCCAGGAGGCGGCGCTCAAGTACTTCCTCCTCGGCGCGTTCTCCTCGGCCTTCTTCCTGTACGGCGCCGCCCTGGTCTACGGCGCCACCGGGGCGATCCGCTTCGCCGACATCGAGCGGACCGCCGCGAAGAGCAGTGACCACACCCTGCTCGTCGCCGGCATCGCGCTCATGGCCGTCGGCCTGCTCTTCAAGGTCGGTGCCGTTCCCTTCCAGGCATGGACGCCCGATGTCTACCAGGGGGCGCCCACCCCGCTTGTCGCCTTCATGGCGGCCGGCACCAAGATCGCGGCGTTCGGTGCGCTGCTGCGCCTCTTCTACGTCGCCTTCGGCGCGCAGCTCGACGAATGGCGCCCCCTGCTCTGGGCCGTCGCCATCGCCACCATGCTGGTCGGCGCGGTCGTCGCCCTCGTGCAGACCGACGTCAAGCGCATGCTCGGCTACTCCGCCGTCGCCCACTCGGGTTTTGTCCTGACCGGAATGATCGGCCTGCAGGGTCACGCAGGACATGACAGCGGCGTGCTGAGCAGTACCGGCGCGGTCCTCTTCTACCTGACGGCGTACGCCGCCGCGGTCCTCGGCTCCTTCGCCCTTGCCGGCCTCGTCCGCGATGCCGGGGGAGAGGCGACCGGATTCGCCGCCTGGACCGGCTTGGGCCGCCGCAGCCCGCTGCTCGGCGCCGTGATGACGCTCTTCATGCTCTCCCTGGCCGGGATCCCGCCCACCGCCGGCTTCATCGCGAAGTGGACGGTGATCGCTGCGGCCGCGGACGCCGAGGCGTGGCCCGTCGTCATCGTCGCGATCCTCGCCAGCCTGATCGCGATCGTCTCCTACGTCCGGATGCTGCTCGTCCTCTTCTTCCGCGACCCCGGCCCCACCACCGCGACGGTCGGCCGCGGGTCGCTCCTCACGAGCGGGGTCATCACCGTCTGCGCCGTCGCGACGGTCGTCCTCGGCGTACTTCCCGGGCCGCTGCTGGACCTCGTCGTGAAGACAGGTTCGTTCATCGGCTGACACCCCTGTGGGAGGATGCCTGACGTGAGCTCGTCCCTTGCGCTGCCCGTCTCCGATCCCGCGCTGGAGGCTCGCCTGAAGACCCGGCTCGCCCTGATCGAGAAGCAGCTCCAGGGCCACGTCCAGAGTCGCGCGCCGTTCATCACCGAGGCCGCCGCCCACCTGCTCGAGGCCGGCGGCAAGCGCTTCCGCCCGCTCCTCGTCCTGCTCGCGGCCGAATGCGGCGACCGGGCCGACAGCGACGACGTACTCACCGCCGCCTGCGTGGTCGAGCTGACCCACCTCGCCAGCCTCTACCACGACGACGTGATGGACGAGGCGGCCGTGCGCCGCGGCACCCCGAGCGCCAACGCCCGATGGGACAACCACGTCGCCATCCTCACCGGCGACTTCCTCTTCGCCCGCTCCTCGGAGCTCACGGCCGAGCTCGGTCCCGAGGCGGTCGGCATCCAGGCGAAGGCCTTCGCCCGCCTCGTCGAGGGCCAGATCATGGAGACGCGCGCCCCCGCCGACGGCGAGGACCCGGTCGCGCACCACCTCGACGTCATCGCCGGCAAGACCGGCATCCTGATCGCCACCTCCGCCCGGTACGGCGCCCTCTTCGGAGGCGCGGCCCCCGAGGTGATCGAGGCCCTCACGGCGTACGGCGACATCGTCGGTGCCGCCTTCCAGATCTCCGACGACATCCTCGATATCGCCTCCGAGGGCGACGTGTCCGGCAAGACGCCCGGCACCGACCTCAAGGAGGGCGTGCCGACGCTGCCCGTACTCCTCGCCCGTCGGGCCAACCGCCCGGAGGACGCGCGACTGCTCGAGCTGCTCGCCTCGGACCTCAACGCCAACGACGACGCCCTCGCGGAGACCCTCGCCCTCCTGCGCGCCAACCCGGCGATGGACGAGGCTCGGGCCTACGTGCTCAACGAGGCCGCCAAGGCCAAGGCCCACCTGGCAGTCGTGCCCGAGGGCCCGGTCCGCGAAGCGCTGGAAGCTTTTGCGGACCTCGTCGCCACCCGCACCGCGTGAACGAGCAGCGCACCGGCGTCCTCGCCGGGATCGCTGCCTATGTGATGTGGGGAGCGTTTCCCCTCTACTGGCCGCTGCTGCAGCCGGCGGGCGCGTTCGAGATCCTCGCCCACCGGATCATCTGGTCGCTGGTCGTCATGGGCGGCCTCGTCGTCGCCCTCGGCCGAGCGCGGCACGTCAAGCAGCTGGTCACCACGCCCCGGAGCCTCGCACTCCTGAGCACGGCGGCCGTCGCGGTGAGCATCAACTGGGCGACGTACATCTGGGGTGTCAACCACCACTACGTCGTCGAAACCAGCCTCGGCTACTTCATCAACCCGCTCGTCACGGTCCTGATGGGTGTGCTGATCCTCGGCGAGCGGATGCGGCCGCTGCAGTGGGTGGCGATCGGCATCGGCGCGGTGGCCGTGCTGGTGATCGCGGTCGACTACGGCCACCCGCCGTGGATCGCGCTCGTCCTCGCCTTCAGCTTCGGCAGCTACGGCCTGCTCAAGAAGAAGGCCAACGCCGGCGCCTTCGAGTCGCTCGCCGTGGAGACCTCCGTGATGACGCCGATCGCCCTGGCGTACGTCGTCTGGCTGACGTTCCAAGGGGACGGCCACTTCACGTCCGAGGGTCCGGGCCACACGGCCCTCTTCATCCTCTGCGGTGTCGTCACCGCCGTGCCGCTCATCTGTTTCGGCGCCGCGGCGACGCGCGTGCCGCTGGTGCTGCTCGGTCTGCTGCAGTACCTGGCGCCGCTCTTCCAGTTCGCGCTGGGGATCCTGCACTTCCACGAGGACATGTCGGCGGGGCGTTGGGTCGGCTTCGTCCTCGTCTGGTTGGCGCTGTGCGTCTTCACGGCCGATGGCCTGTGGACGCGGCGCCGCGCCCACAATGTGGCCAATTACGGCGAACTTACTTAATTGCACTAATCTGCTCGACTATGAACATCAAGTTGGGTGCGCTTCTTGTTGCCGGGGCCTTGGCCCTCACGGCCTGCGGCAGCGGGTCCTCGTCGTCCTCGGACACGACCACGATCAACGTCAACGGCTTCTCCATCCTGGAGCAGGCCAACCAGGCCGTCTTCAAGGACTTCCAGAAGACGGACGCCGGCAAGGATGTCGAGTTCAAGACGTCGTACGGCGCCAGCGGCGACCAGTCCCGCGGAGTGGAGTCGGGCAACAAGGCCGACGTCGTCCACTACTCGCTCGAGACCGACGTCACGCGCCTGGTGAAGGACGGCATCGTCGCCGAGGACTGGAACACCGGTCCCACCAAGGGCGTCCTCACGTCCAGCGTCGTCGTTCTGACGGTCCGCAAGGGCAACCCGCTGAACATCACGGGCTGGGACGACCTGATCAAGCCCGGCGTCAAGATCATCACGCCCAACCCCGGCTCCTCGGGCTCGGCCCGCTGGAACATCCTCGCCGCGTGGGCGCACATCGCCGGCAACGGCGGCACGGACGCCCAGGCCAAGGCGTTCGTGACGAAGCTCCTCGACAACACCATCGCGCTGCCCGGCTCGGGTCGTGAGGCGACCACCGCCTTCACCTCCGGCTCCGGCGACGTCCTCATCTCCTACGAGAACGAGGCGATCCTCGCCAAGGCCTCCGGCGCCGACGTCGACTACGTCATCCCGTCCGACACGCTCAAGATCGAGAACACGGGCGCCGTCACCAAGACCGCGCCCCAGGCAGCCAAGGACTTCCTCGCCTTCCAGACCAGCGCCGAGGGCCAGAAGGCCTACGCGCAGTCCGGCTTCCGCCCCGTGATCGACGGTGTGGACGTCGGTGAGGTGAAGGGCGCCAACGACCCGTCTGACCCGTTCCCTACGCCGGAGAAGCTCTTCACGATCGCCGACCCGATCTTCGGTGGCTGGAGCGTCGCGGCCGACAAGTTCTTCGGTGACGGCACCGAGGGCAAGCCGCTCGGCATCATCACCGCCATCCAGCAGGCCACCGGAAAGGGTGTCGACGACCAGTGAGCCAGAAACTCAGTGCCGGTGCGGGCCTGAGTCTCGGTGTCGCTGTCCTCTGGTTCAGCCTGCTCGTCCTCCTGCCGCTGGCGGCGATCATCGCCGCCGCAGCAGAGGGCGGGTGGAGCAACTACGCCGACGTCATCACCGAACCCCAGACCTGGTCCGCGGTCAGACTGACCGTGGAGCAGGCTGGGCTCGTCACCGTGGTCAACATCGTGATCGGCACGATCATCGCCTGGGTACTGGTCCGTGACCGGTTCTGGGGCAAGTCGATCCTCGGCGTCGTCATCGACGTCCCCTTCGCCCTGCCGACCGTCGTCGCAGGGCTCGTGCTGCTCTCGCTCTACGGGCCCGAATCGCCCGTCGGCGTGCATGCGGCCTTCACCCCGTCGGCGGTGACGCTCGCCTTCGCCTTCGTCACGCTGCCCTTCATCGTCCGCACCGTGCAGCCGGTGCTCGAGGAGCTCGACACCGACGTCGAGGAGGCCGCCGCCTCGCTCGGTGCCGGTCGTGGCGTCATCCTGCGGCGGATCATCCTGCCCTCGCTCGTGCCGGCCATTGCCGCCGGAGCTGCGCTCTCCTTCGCCCGCGCGATCTCCGAGTACGGCTCCCTCGTGCTGCTCAGCGGCAACAAGCCCTTCCACACCGAGGTCGTCTCGGTCCGGGTGCTGAGCTTCATCGAGAACGGCTCCAACGCCTCGGCGGCAGCCGTCGCGAGTCTGATGCTGGCGGTCGCGCTCGTCGTGATCATCGCCCTCGACGTCGTACAGCGAAGGGTGGCCCGCCGTGGTTAAGCTCCCGCGCTGGTGGAACTGGACCTTGCGGATCATCGCCATCGGGTACGTCATCATGCTGGTCGTCTGGCCCGTCGGAATGCTTGTGCGCGAGACGTTCTCCTCCGGCCTCGACGCGCTGCGTTCCGTCTTCGAGGACGAGAACGTGGTCAGCGCGCTGCAGCTCACGGCCTGGATCGCCGTGGTCGCCGTGCTGATCAACCTGGTCTTCGGTGTGACGATCTCGCTGCTGCTGGTCCGCTTCGACTTCCCCGGCAAGCGGGTGCTCTCCGCACTCGTCGACCTGCCGCTGTCGGTCTCGCCCGTCGTGGTCGGTCTCGCGCTGCTGCTGGTCTACAACAGCCGTTCAGGCTGGCTCGGTGAGCCCCTCGACGGTGCCGGCATCCGGCTGATGTTCTCCTCCCCGGCTTTGGTGATGGCGACCTGCTTCGTCGCGCTGCCGCTGGTGATCCGCGAGGTCGTGCCGGTCCTCACCGAGATCGGCGACGACCAGGAGCAGGCCGCGCGCTCGCTGGGCGCCTCCGGTCCGCAGACCTTCTGGCGGATCACCCTGCCGAGCATCAAGTGGGCCGTCGTCTACGGCGTCGTGCTCTCGCTGGCCCGGTCCGTCGGCGAGTTCGGCGCGGTCAAGGTGGTCTCCGGCAACATCACGGGTGACACCCAGACCGCCACGCTCGCGGTGGAAGCCAAGTACCAGGGCTTCGCCCAGCCGACGGCGTACGCCATCGCCTTCCTCCTCGTCCTCGTGTCGATCGCCTGTCTGGTGGTCGTCGCCTTCCTCCGGCCCCGCGCCGAGAAGGAGCACTGACACCCATGTCTATTGATGTCCGCAACGTCACCAAGCAGTACGGCGACTTCTACGCCCTCAACGACGTCTCCGTCTCCATCCCGACCGGGCAGCTGACCGCCCTGCTCGGCCCGTCGGGCGGCGGGAAGTCCACGCTCCTCCGCATCATCGCCGGCCTCGACAGCGCCGACTCCGGCTCGGTCTCGATCGAGGGCGTGGACGCCACGAAGCTGCCGCCGCAGAAGCGCAACGTCGGCTTCGTCTTCCAGCACTACGCCGTCTTCAAGCACATGTCGGTCGCGAAGAACGTCGCCTTCGGCCTTGAGATCCGCAAGCGCTCCAAGCCCGAGATCAAGCAGCGGGTGGGGGAGCTGCTCGAGCTCGTCCACCTCTCGCAGTTCGCCGATCGCCTGCCGGCCCAGCTCTCGGGCGGTCAGCGCCAGCGCATGGCGCTCGCCCGGGCCCTCGCCGTCGAGCCGAAGGTGCTCCTGCTCGACGAGCCCTTCGGTGCCCTGGATGCGAAGGTGCGCAAGGAGCTTCGCGACTGGCTGCGCCGGCTGCACGACGAGGTCCACGTGACGACGGTCTTCGTGACGCACGACCAGGAGGAGGCCCTCGAGGTCGCCGACGAGATCGTCGTGATCAACGACGGTCACGTGGAGCAGATCGGCTCGCCCGACTCGCTCTACGACGAGCCGGCCAACGACTTCGTGATGGGCTTCCTGGGCGACGTCACCCGCTTGGGCGGCTCGCTGCTGCGGCCGCACGACGTGGTCATCTCTCCCACGCCGTCCGGGGGTTACGAGGGCACGGTCACGCGGGTCCTGCGCGTCGGTTTCGAGGTCCGCGTCACCGTCCTCACCGTGGCCGGTGAGGAGGTGCTGGTCGAGCTCACCCGCACCCACGCGCGCTCACTCGGCGTGGTCGAGGGCGCGACGGTCTGGCTCTCGGCCGCTCCGGGCGCGACCACCGTCTGACCGCACCCGCCGAAAGGGTCACCGTGACCCTTGCCGCTGTGCGTGACCCTTGCGAAAGGTCACCGACAGCGCGAAGCATCACGGTGACCCTTTGGCTCAGTGCGGCTGCCAGGCCTCGTCGCTCGCGGTGCGCTTCGTGACCGCGCTGGGGAGCTTGCCCAGGGAGAGCTGCTCGATCGTGACGAACTCGAGCACCTCGCGCAGCGAGTCCCGGGCGGCGACCCAGACCTGCTGGAGGCCCTCGGCGCGGTCGTTGTAGGTGACCGACTCGGGCCGCAGGCCGTAGACCGACACCAGAGGTCCGTCGACCGCACGGATCACGTCAGCCACCGTCACGCCGCTCGCGGGACGGGCCAGGCGCCAGCCGCCGGAGGGACCGCGCTGGCTGATCACGATGTCGGCCTTCCGCAGGTCGGCCAGGATCGCCTGGAGGAAGCCGTGCGGGATCTCCTGAAGGCGGCCGAGCTCCTCCGCGCTCACCGCCTTGCCGTCCTCGCGCGCGACCATCTCGATGAGGGCACGCAGGGCATAGTCGGACTTCGCAGAGACACGCACAGAGTCAGTTTGTCAGATTGTCGACTGACTTCGTGCTCCACAGCCATCGCGTCGGTGGAATGGTGCAGCAGCGCAACGGATGCTGAGAGGATGACCCTGCTGCGCACGGATGCGTCTCCGGGCGGCGTGACGGAAGACGAGCGAGGAGCGTGACGCGATGGGGCAGGACTCCGCGGGCGCCTCTCCGATGTCGAGCAGATCCAGCCAGGCCTACGAGGATCTTCGGGATCTGCTGCTCGCTGGGCGATTTCCGCCGAACACACGGCTCACCGAGGCTGAGCTGACGGACATGCTCGAGGTCTCGCGTGGAACGGTGCGGGCAGTTCTCGTCCGGCTGGTTCAGGAGGGGTACCTGACGAGCGAGCCGAACGTCGGCGTACGCACGCGCTTCATCTCGATCCCCGAGGCACTCGCGATCCTGGAGGCGCGCGAGACGCTCGAGTCTGCGCTGGCCGAGAAGGCCGCCGAGCGCGCCACAGACGAGGAGCTCGACGAGCTGGTCGAGGTCTGCGACGAGATGAGTGCTTCTGAGTACGTCGAGTCGGAGGCCGTGTACTCGCGACTGAACCGGCGGTTCCATCAGTTGATCAGGGACTCAGCACGGCAACCGATCCTCACGACCTTCGCCGACTCGCTCGTCTACCCGCTGGTGATGCGCCAGTACCGCGACCTGACGCATACGAGTCCGCGGCAGATGGCGCGGATCGAGCACCGGGCCATCCTGTCGGCTCTGCAGACGCGGAACACTGACGCTGCTGCCGCAGCCATGCGGCACCACACGGCGTCGGCCCGCCGATCGCTCCTCAAGAGCGTTCAGTCGGATCGAGATGACCCGGTTGAGTAGGTCGGGTGGAGGGGCGCGCCTCGGAGCCGGCGACTGAGTGCGGCACCGAGGAGAAGCGTCGGAATCGCCCCGGCGACGAGTGCCCATCGACTGCCGGCGTGCTCGCCGATGGCGCCGACCAGCGGCCCTCCCACGACCGCGCTGCCGGTCCAGCTGATGGCCCAGAGTGACATCACCCTTCCTCGCATGTCCGGCCGCGCCGCGAGCTGCATGACGGATTTGGCGGTGGCGTTGAGGCTCATGCTCGCGTAGCCGACGACGGCCAGCAGGGCGAGCTCGGTGAGGAGGGTCGGAGCCAGTGCCGCGGCGAGGCTCGCTACGCCCCAGCACAGGCAGGTGACAGGCAGCGTGCGATGGCTGGGAGGGGTGTCGCTCCCGGCCACGTTGATCCCCGCCACGACGGAGCCCACCGCCATTGCGGCTGCCATCCACCCATAGGTGCGAGCATCGCCGGAGAAGGCGTCGACGGCGAGGAGCGGCAGCGTCGTCGGGTACTCGTAGGCGAAGGTGCCGGTGACCGCCAGCATCAACAACGGCAGCGCGATCTCGGGGGTCCGCGCCGTGTACCGCCAGCCTTCCCGGAGTTGTCCTCGCTGCTTCGCCACGGGAGTGGAGGCCCGGATCTGGGATCCGCTCATCATCGCGAGGCTCAGGATGACGACGAGGAACGTCGCCGCGTTGACCAGCAGCGCCGTGGATGCGCCCAGCGTTGCGACCAGGGCGCCTCCGAGCAGCGCGCCCACCGCGCGCGCCACATTGACGGATACCGAGTTGAGCACCACGGCATTGGCGAGTACGTCGCGCTCGACCAGTTCGCCGATCAGGCCTTGCCGTGCCGGATTGTCGAGCACCAGCAACGACCCCATGACGAGGAGGACGACCAGGACAACGGGGTAGGACGCCCGATCGGTGTGGGTGAGCACGGCAAGGATCAGTGCCCCCACCGACGAAAGGGCTTGGGTGACGTACAGGACCTTGCGCTTGTTGCTCCGGTCGGCGACCAGGCCACCCCAGGGTCCGAGAACGAAGAGTGGCGCGAGCCTGGCTGCGATGGCGGTCCCGAGCGCCGCGCCGCTGTGGGTGAGATCGAGGACCAGGAAGGCGACGGCGACCAGCTGCATCTGGTTGCCGACCACCGAGACCGTCTGGCCGAGGAAGTAGAGCCGATAGTTCCGCACCCGCAAGGACGCGCCAGCCCGCCGGAAGCGGGCCACGAGCGCGGGGAGGTGGAGCTCGCCTGCGCCGAGCAACCTCGTCAACTGGCGAGGTAGCTGGTGCTCGCCGGGTCGAGTCGGACTCCCACCCTGTCGCCGGGCCTCACACCGGAGCCTGATCGGGCGAATGCGGTGATCCGCACCTCTGCGGCGCCCACGACGACCTCCAGCCGGTCGCCGAGGAACTCGGCGGACTCGACCACGGCGGTGAAGTCGCAGTCGCCTGGATCGTCGGTCGCCTCCAGGCGGCGTACCTCCACGTTCTCCGGGCGGACGAAGACGAACCCTCCCTCGCCCTGGGTCCCCGTCGATCCGGCAGTCCGCCGCCCACAGTGCAGGGTGCCGACTGCCGTGCTCGCAAGCACATCACCCGCGGTGTCCTGGGACGCCAGCTCCACCGGCACCAGGTTCGCACTGCCGATGAAGTCCGCCACGAAGGCGGTGCGCGGGAAGTCGTAGACCTCTTCGGGAGTTCCGATCTGCTCCACCACGCCGCTGTTCATCACCACCACCGTGTCGGACATCGTCAGTGCCTCGGTCTGGTCGTGGGTGACGAAGAGCGCGGTGATCCCGAATCGCTGCTGGAACTCGCGGAGCTCGTGCCGCAACCGGACCCGGAGCTTCGCGTCCAGGTTCGACAGTGGCTCGTCGAGCAGGAGCACCTCCGGGTCGCCGAGGAGCGCCCGGGCCAGGGCCAGGCGTTGCTGTTGTCCGCCGCTCAGCTGCGTTGCCCAGCGGTCGGCCATACCGGCCAGGCCCACCTGCTCGAGCACCTCGAGCGTCCGGGTGCGGGCGTCGCGCCTCGGCATCCGGTGGCGGCCGTGGCGCAGGGGGAAGGCGGCGTTGTCCAGCACCGTCATGTGGGGCCAGATGCCGTAGGACTGGGGCACCATCGCGATGGGCCGGTCCTCGGTCCGGACGATGCGTCCTCCGGCGGAGTCGAAGACGACCTTGCCGCCCATGGTGATCCGCCCCTCCGTCGCCTGCTCCAGCCCGGCCACGCAGCGCAGTGTCGTGGTCTTGCCGCAGCCGCTCGGCCCGAGCAGGGTGACCAGGGATCCTTGTGGAATCTCGAAGGAGACGCCGTCGATGGCGTAGGCCGACCCCTTCTTGACGGCCCGGTCGTAGGACTTCCGCAGCCCTTCGATCAGGACGCTCCCCGACGGACTTGGCGTTGTCGCCTTCATGTCGTTCGCCCTCCGGTTGCTTAACACGGTCATGCTGCTTCCTCCACTCCGCCGCGGCGGTTGACCAACCACATGGTGATCATCGAGACGACGAGGAGAGTCACCGCCAGGGCGCTCGCCTCCGGGTAGTTGACACTCGAGGTGAAGCTGTCCCACAGGAGCACCACGAGCGTCTTGTTGTCCGAGCCGGTCAGCAGCAGCGCGATCGGCAGCTCGCCGAGGGCGTGGGCGAAGACCCAGAACCAACAGGTGACCAGTGCGGGCCTGAGCAGTGGCAGCACGACCGTGCGGGTCACGGTGAGACGCGAGGCGCCGGCGACCCTCGCCGCCTCCACCAACCCGTCGTCGAGTTGCATGAGGGCCGTGTGGACCACGCGTGATCCGCGGGGCAGGAACCGAGTCACCAGGGCGACGACGATGATCCACACCGTTCCATAGATGCCGACGGGAACGAAGAGGTAGACGAAGAGCACTGAGACTCCCAGGACCACGCTCGGAATGCCGAAGACGAGGAAGGTCGACTCGAACAGGAAGGTGCTCCCGGGAAACTGGCGCCGTGCCGCGGCAAGCGCCAGCCAGATCGAGATCGCCGTGGTCACCGTGGCGGTCACCAGGACCACTTCGGCGGTGTTGATCAGGACCTGTCCGAACTCGCTGCTGGTGAACACGTTCCGGTACGGCGCCAGGGTCATGCTGTTCAGGCCCGACAGGCTCATCGGCCGGCTGTGAGGGGAGAGGCTGGTCCACAGCAGCGCAAGGATCGGAAGGACGACGGCGATCGCCATGTAGACCAGGACCAGTGCGACCAGTGGCAGGCGCCAGCGGCCGAGAGAGGTCCGGTTGGCGCGGTAGCCCTTGCCCGAGACCACCTTGAAGCGGTCGGCATCGCGGACCCTCCGACGGTAGACCAGCAGCATCACCATCGAGAGCACGAGGACCAGGACGCCGTACGCGCTGGCCTGGCCGTAGTTGGCGACACCGCTCGGAGGCTGGAGCGAGTACTGGATCAGGCTGCTGTAGACGAAGATCTGGTGCGGAAGGCCGAGGATGGCCGGGATGGCGAAGCCTTCGAGCACCACGACGACCATGAGCATGGATGCTGCTGCCACGGCAGGGACGACGAGCGGGAAGACGATCAGACGCAGGCGCCGAGTCAGTGAGGCGCCCGCGGTGGCGGCGGCCTCTTCGAGCTCAGGATTGAGCCGTGCGAAAGCCGGCGCGAGCATCAGGTACATGCTCGGCATGCCGAAGATCCCGGTCACCATGATCATCCCCGGCAACGAGTAGATGTTCAGCTGCAGACCGAGGAGCTGGCGGAGCATCACGGCCAGCGGACCGTTGGCAGGGTTGGCCGCCAGCGCCCAAGCGATCGCAGTGACCGTCACGGGAATGGCCATTGGCGCAAGCGCTGCCGGTCCGAGGAGTCGCCTTCCGGGAAGGTCGGTGCGCTCGAACAGGTACGCCAGGCTGAGGCTGAGTGCCAGAGCGACGGCGAGTGAGCCGACGACGTAGATCGCCGTGTTCAGCGTGACCGAGCCGATCCTGGATGAGGAGAAGACTGCCTGGAAGTTGGAGAGGGAGAGGCCGGGCACTTGGAACGGAAGCTCCGTGGTGGTGGGCTTCAGGCTGCTGTAGATCAGGATCGCCAGCGGCACCAGCACGAGGTAGCTGACCAGGATGATCATCGCGAGGTTCACCAGCGGGCCGAGCAGGGATCCTGCTCTGCTCCGCCTTCTCGGCGTGTGACCGCTTCCTCGACGAGGAGGATCCGTTGCTGCGACCACCGGTTCGGTCGTCGTCATGCCCATGTGTCCTCATCTCTCCGTTCGTGATGGTCGACGTCTAGCCGACGTCGGTCCCGAGGGCCTTCTCCGCCTGGGGGAAGAAGTCCGTGAGCTGGTTGTACGCCGCGATGTCGGGCGTCGGGAACCACTCGAGGTGGGCAGCACAGATCGCTGTGAGCACCGCGTTCTGACCGGGGTCTGAGCAGTCGGTGCTCGCCGGGATCCGTGAGTTGTAGGTCTTGGCCAGGGCCGCCTGCGCCTCGTCACTGGAGAGGAAGGAGGTCAGGAGGACGGCCGCGGCGGGATGCGGTGCGCCCGTGGGCACGTACAGGTAGCTCTCGTTCGCGTTGGTCGGCGAGATCGGGGCGACCGCGACCGGGGCGCCCTTCGCCTGCGCGTCGAGCACGAGGTTGATCAGGCTGGTGCCGATGCTCACCTGTCCGGACTCGATCGGCGCCTCCGACTCCGTCGTCGTCGGGGTGTAGTGCGGCTTCTGGGCGGCGAACTTCGTCGCCCAGGCGGTGGCCTTGGCCGCCCCGAGATCCGGGTCGAGGTCCCAGGCGGTCATGAAGGACGCACGTGCCTCTGCCGAGATCTTCCCGCCGGACCACTTCGGGTCGAGCAGGTCGTCCCAGCTCTTCGGTACGTCGGCGGCGGAGACCTTGTCGGTGTTGTAGGCCCAGACCTTCGGCACGGCCCAGATGTAGACGAACTTCTTCTCGAAGATGTCGTCACTCCCGATGCCGTACTTCGTCCAGTCGACGTCGTCGGCGAGGGGCGCCGACGGAACGACCGTGAGCCCTCCGGCATTGGCAACGTCGACAGAGACCTTGTGGGCCGCCTGCTCGACCTTGATCTGACTCACCTGGTCAGGAGCCTTGGTGTTGGTGTACTTCACCTTGATACCGGGGTACTTCTTCTCGAACAGGTCGATGGCCGGCTGCATCTGCTCGATCGGCTTCGGTGCTGACCAGTTGACCACGCCGTCGTCCTCGGCCTGGCTGATGAGCTTGTCCATGGACGTGGGCAGATCTGCTGCCGACGACGTACTGCCGCCGCAGGCCGTGAGACCTGCTCCGGTCACCAGCAGCGCAGCCGCCAGGGCGAGCGGTCGACTGCGCCATTGCATGTTGTTCATTGTTCCTCCTTTGGAACCTGTCGAACTGTCGTTCAGTGCCGTCGAGCGTGTGCTCATCGGGTGGCCGGGGGGCCGTAGACGCGGGTGGCGTTGCCGCTGAGGACCGCGGAGAGCGCGTCCTCGTCGAGCCAGTGGAGGCGCTCCTCGATGCCGTCGCGCAGTTCACGCAGCGAGCCCTCGGAGGCCGGGAAGTTGGACCCCCACATCACCTTGTGGGCTCCGAAGGTCTCGACCAGGCGCTTGAGCACCTCGGTCGTGTCGGCGCCGGGCTCGGCGTCGAGCCGGTTGAGTGCCGGTGGCGTGATCTTGAGGTGGACGCCGTCGTACTTCGCCAGTTGGCCCAACTCATCGAGCAGGGCGTACGGCGGCCCGCCGGCCGCATTGGGCCGGCCCAGGTGGTCCAGCAGGACCGTCAGGCCTGGATGCGATCCGAGGACCTGGAGGAGCTTGTCCGTGTCCTTGGAGTGCATCTGGATGCAGACCGGAACCTCCTGTGCGGCGACGTACTCCCACACGCCGGCCATCCGCTCGTCGGCCACGCCGGAGCCGGGGGTGGGCACCTTGGTGGTGCCGTCGGAGACGCGGATGCGAACTCCTGAGAAGCCGCGCTCCTCGATCCAGTGGCGCAGGTCCGCCACCGCCGTGTCGGCGAGGAAGTCGACGGAGCAGACACCGATCAGTCGGTCGGGGTAGCGGGCGAGGGCATCGGCGGCGTACGAACTGTCGAATCCATAGACCGTCGAGGCGTGCACGAGGGCGGCCCGTTGCACGCCGGCGTCATCGAGCGCTCGGATGAGCCCATCGACGTCGACCGGCCGCACCTGTGACCACTCCGAGTGTGTGCCCCCCAGAGGGGAGTGCGGATAGGTGGCGGTGTCAGGGGAGATGGCGTGAGTGTGGGTGTCGAAGTAGTCCATCAACGCTCCTCAGGTGTGTAGGTGCCGACGTGCTTCTCAAAGGGGGCGAAGAGCTCACGCGCATCGAGTTCGGTCCGGATGACCTCCTGCTCACGGGCGTAACGGATCGCGGTCTCCAAGGCGCCGATCAGGGAGTCGGTGATGCCGTGGTCCACGACGAGCTCGCGCGTGGTGCCGCCGGGCTCGGCCGGCCGGGCGGCATCGATGCCGGCGGCGAGGGCGCGGTAGACGGCCGCCGCTGCGGCCGGGTCGTTCTCCAGGAGGTCGCGTCGGACGACGGCGAGGTGGTTGATCGGCACCCAGTGGTGCTGCGCGAGCCAGCTCTGCTGCTGTTCGCTCCAGTTGTTGATGAGCGGAGCCAGCCCTTCGACGTGGTCGGCGGACCGGGTGCCCATCACGACTGCTTCCACCTCACCGGCGCGCAGTGCGTCGACGAGTCTGGAGTCGGTGCGCTCGACATTGGTCGGCTCCTGATACGTCGGGACGTGTGCCCCTTCGGTCGTCACCCAGGTGACCTCCTCGGCTCGCACACCATAGGTGTCGCTCAGGACACCCCGGACCCACAGGCCCGTGGTCTGGCTGTAGGCCCGGACCCCCACTCGCCGTCCACGGAGATCCTCAGGACGCAGATGCTGCTCACCCCATCCCCAGAGGGAGCGGTGGTGGAAGTTGCCGTGGAGGACCACCGGCAGGGGGACGATCGGCACACCGGCCTCCAGCGCCTGGAAGAGCGTCGCGATCGCGAGCTCGCAGACGTCGTAACGCAGCTCGCGCACCATGGGGGCGAAGGCGCGGTTGATCGGTTCGACCTCGGCGTACTCGACCTCGTAGCCCTCGACGGGAATGCTTCCGTCCAGCAACGGGGCCGTGTGCGGGTATTCGCGCAGCGCGATCGTCAGCGGCGACGACACGGTGCTCACGCTCCCAACCGGTCGGAGCTGACGCCGAGTGCCACCGACGTGCGCTCGACCAGCTCGTCGTAGACGACGGGTCGTGGGAGCAGGCCCTGGGCCTCGGCGAAGCGCGCGGCGGACTCCACGGCGGGGCGCAGCGCCGCGAACCCGACGGGGTTGAGCGGCGGGCCGGTCCTGTCGGCGTTGCGGGCCTCGAGGTCCGCGGCAAGCGCGTCGTACATCGCAAGGATGGCTCCCGGGACGGCGCGTGCGGTCGAGCCGCGGGCGGCGATCACGTGGTTCACCGGTACGAAGCCAGTCCGGACCGACCACGCAGCCGCTGCGGCGGCCGGCTCCGGGATGATGCTCCTGATTCGAGCGTCGTCGGGACGGTCGTTGCCCATGATCGCGAAGTCGACACGCCCGCTCAGCAGATCGTCGGCGAGGGAGGCGCCCTCCTCGGCAGGGGTCACGAAGGGCGGCTCGGCCTGCTCCGGCACATGGCCCCTGCTGTAGGTCCGCCACGTGATGGAGCTGAGGTCGACGCCGTGCTGCTCGGCGAGGATCCCTCGTACCCACACGCCGGTCGTCTGGCTCCAGGCTCGCACCCCGCCGGTCCGGCCGGCGAGGTCGGTCACGTCCAGCGGCTCTGCGCTGATCAGGGTCTGGTGCTGCTGGCGGCCGAGCGCCGTGAGGGGAAGGAAGAGGACATCCTTGTCGAAGGCCACGGCCTGGAGCAGAGTGACGATGGCGATCTCGCTGACGTCGAAGCTCGTCTGGTCCACGAAGGCGCGGAATCCCTTGTGTACAGGGCGGAGCGGCGAGGCCACGACGGGGCCGACGCCATCGTCGGAAGCCAGAGCTGCCGCCGCGATCTCGGCAAGCGCGGGGTCATTGATCAGCAGGTCGAGCGCCATGTCGATATCGGTGGAGGTCATGACAGGGCCTTCCTTTCAGGGCTGGGATGGGGCTGGGGGGACATGGGCGCTCAGACGTCCTCGGCGAAGTGCAGCCGTCGGTAGGGGACGCTGAGCACCTCCCGGCTGATACGCACGTCGATCACCGTCGGACCCGGGTTGGCGAGGTACCTTCCGACCGCTTGCTGCAGGTCGGCCATCGTGCGAACGGTGGCTCCGCTGCCGCCCATGGCGAGAGCGATCGCCCCCAGGTCGGGTGACGGAATGGCCGAGAGCTCCGGGCGCAGCCCGTGGGCAGCAGACTTGTGGAACTCGGCGCCGAGTGCCTCGTCGTTCATCACGACGATGAGGACGGGCCAGCCGTAGCGGACGGCGGTGTCGAACTCGGCCAGGTGCATGATGAAGCTCGCGTCACCCTCGATGACGACGGTGGGCTGACGGCCCCGGCCCAAGCTCCAGCCCATCGTGATGAGCGGTGCCTGTCCGATGGCGCCGAACATGCCGTAGTTGCTGACGATCTCCCGCGGACGCGTGAAGAGCATGGTGCCGAAGTCGACCTGGTGCCCGCTGCCGAGCACGAGTGGAAGCTCTTGCGGCATCAGCTCGTCGAGAGCCAGGACGACCTCGCGAGGGTCGAGGCGCCCTTCCTCGCGGTGGAACGACTCGCGCAAGGTGTCGGCCTCCCGCAGCCGGGCGGCGATGTCCTCGTCGTGGAAGCCCTCGCTTCGAGTTGGGTTGTTGCGGAGGACCTCGAGCAGCCGGTCGAGCGAAGCGCGAGCGTCGCCGCGGACGTAGCAGTCGACCGGCTGACCGGTGCCAGTGACGACCTGGTCGGCGTGATCGAGCTGGATCATCCGCGCCGCCGGGTAGAGGTAGCCGTGTTCGGTGGTGAACTGGTTGAGGCTCGCCCCGACGGCAATCACACAGTCGGCCTCCTGGAGCAGCTCGTGTGCCGCCTGAGTGCCGTAGAGGCCCGAGATCCCGGCGTAGTAGGGCGTGCGGTCCCGAAGCCAGTTCTTCACCTGCAGGGTCGTTGCGACGAGCGCCCGGGTCAGCTCGGCCAGCTCGACGACCTGGTCGCCTGCGTCGGCGGTCCGTGCACCCCGCCCGATCAGGACGACGACCCGCTTGCTCTCCTCGATGATCGCCGCCGCCTCCCGGATCCTTGCCGGGTCGGGGATCCGGGGAGCGGCGTCGACCAGCTCGGTCGACGTCAGATAGAAGGGTGCACCATCGAACTCCTCGAGCTGGACGTCGAAGGGTGCGCTCACCATGACCGGCCGGGACTTGGTCCGGGCCAGCCAGAATGCCCGCCGAACCGCGTCCTGGGCCTTGGTGGCCGTCAACACGTGGACGAACTCGCACTCGACGCCTTCGGCGAACTTCTGCTGGTCCAAGTACTGCGTCGCGGTGAGGTCACCACGGGCGGACTCGCCACAGAAGAGCACCATCGGGGTCCGGGCGCGGCTGGCACACACCAGGCTGGTGGCGAGTTGGGTGACGCCGGGACCACTCGTGGTGGTGGCGACCCCAACCTTCCCGGCCCCTCGCGCCCATCCGTCAGCCATGGCGAGGCCGGAGCCCTCATGGCGCGCCTCGAGGAGTTCGACGCCCCGCTCGGCCATCGCATTCATCCAGTGCATGTTGGCGTCGCCCATCATCCCGTAAACGGTGGTGGCACCCTCGGCGACGAACGCCTCCGCCATTGCCTCATAGACCTTCACGATCGGTTGTCCTCTCCTGTGTTCGTCTTGTCGTTGCTGCTGGCAGGTCGGCCGCGTCAGGAGACGGCGACCGGGATGGAGAGCGCTGTCTCGGGCAGGGTGATCCCGCGCTCGTCGAGGGCGGCCGCGAGCCGGGGGAAGACCCGCAGCGCATTGCCCGACGAGATCGCCGAGAGGTCGTCCTGGCTCACTCCGTCCAAGGACTCCAGCAGCGACCTGGTGTCGTCGTATCGCCGCCCTCGCGACGGGTCGATGCCGCGGACGGCGCCGATCATCTCGGAGGCGAAGAGGATGTTGGAGGAGGGCACCGTGTCGACGAGGAGCTGCATTCCGCGCTGCCAGTAGACGCAGGTGTCGAAGAAGACGTTGCGCCCGATGAGCTCGATGAGATCACCGCGGCCCTGGTCCAGCATGACGCCCTGGTAACGGCCCCAGTGGTAGGGCACTGCGCCGCCGCCGTGCGGGATGATCAACTTCAGGTCGGGGAAGTCCCGGAAGAGATCGGAGAGGCACAGTTGCATGAAGGCGGTGGTGTCACCGTTCAGGTAGTGGGCGCAGGTGCCGTGCACAGCCGGGTTCGCCGACATCGACGCATGCACCATCGCAGGCACGCCGAGCTCGACCATCGCCTCGTAGAGGGGGTAGTAGGAGCGGTCCGTGATCGGGGGCGCCGCCCAGCTCCCGTCCGAGGGATCGGGGTTGAGATTGCAGCCGACGAAGCCGAGGTCCTCGACACATCGGTGCAGCTCCTCGACACAGGCGTCGATCGGCGATCCCGGCGACTGCGGCAGCTGCGCCACTCCGACGAAGCTCTGTGGGAAGAGCTGGACCGCCCGGTACACCGTGTCGTTGGCGAGACGCGACCAGGTGGTGCTGGTCTCCTGATCGCCGTAGTGGTGCGCCATCTTTCCTGCGATCGGCGACAGGAGGGAGAGGTCGATGCCGTGTTCCGCCTGCAGAGCCAGTTGGCCACTCGTGAGCGCCTGGACCAGCTCGTCGTCTGAGATCTCGATGCCGTCGGGTGAGAGGTGCCCGCCGTGCTCCTCATATTCCGCGATCTGGCGGTCGCGCCACTCCTTGAGGGCGTCGGGGACGGTGGTGAAGTGCGTGTGGCAGTCGATGTACATGGATGCCTCCTCAGGGGGACGGGAATCAGCGACCGGCGAGGGCACGGCCGCGGTCGAGACCGGGGTACTTCACGACAGGGGCGGTCAGGAGCACTCGGTAGCCGTCGGCAAGAACCTGCTCGACGTTCGCCTGCGTGACATGCGGGTGGGCGACCGCGACGCCATGTGCGGCGCACGTCGCGAGAACCCGTCGCTTCAGCTCCAGGACGGTCGGATGCTC
Organism: Nocardioides sp. Kera G14; assembly: GCF_020715565.1. NCBI lineage: Bacteria > Bacillati > Actinomycetota > Actinomycetes > Propionibacteriales > Nocardioidaceae > Nocardioides > Nocardioides sp. Kera G14. Next base: position 225,523 of record NZ_CP085839.1, read on the forward strand.
ATACTCGCGAGGGAGCCCGAGCTCCTGGCTGAGGTCGCCCTCGCCGATCATGATCAGGCCGATGCCGGGAACTTCGCCCAGGATGTCGTCGAGGTTCTCGATCGCCTGGACGCTCTCGATCATCAGGACGACGAGGATCTCCCCGGAGGGGGCGAGGGGCCAGACATCGGCCCGCTGGTAGTACTCCGAGGTGGGGATGCCCCAGTACCGGGCCGCCCACGCCGGGCTGTCTCCGCGGAGCCCCGGCGGTTCTTCCTTGGGCCGGTCCAGCCGGGGATAGCGACAGGCGGACACCGCATTGCGCGCGTCCTCCACGGTGTCGATGTGGGGCCAGACGACGCCGAAGGCTCCGAGATCGAGAGCCTGCTTGGCGTGCCACTGCGAGCGCTCCCCGCCGTTGGCCGGAATTCGCACGATGGGTGTGATGGGAGCAGTGACCGTCTCGGCGCCGACGAGCTGACGCCGGTCGAGCAGGTACTGCAGGGCGTCCTTGAGCAATGGGGCATCCCACGGCTTGTGCTCCGCTTCGAAGAGGACCAGGTCGTAGGCGACGTCGCGCACAGAGACAGCCGCGGCCGGCTCGGGTGCGGCAAAGCCGCCGAAGACAGTCGCACCCTGCTCGAGGAGCGCGATGACACGGTTGAGGCGAGTCATGCGCCCGACTTCCTCGCGTGGGTTCGGGCCTGACGAGAGGCTCGTAGATCGCGGACGCGCCGCCACACGCGACCGAGCCAGGCGGTGAGGCGCTGCGCTGCTGGGGTGTGCGGAACCAGAGCGGCGCCCCGGCCGGCGGTCGCGGGGTCCCGTTCGGCGCAGGTCGCCTCGAGTTTCTCGCTGAACGTCCGGGTCATCCGGTCAACGACGACTGCCGCACCCGTGGTGACCAAGGACGCCAGCTGTCCGTTCAGTTCGATGACGCCGTCGAGAGCGACCTCCGAGCCGGTCGCCGTGGGGCTCACGGCGAAGGCCGCGTTCCCCTGGACTCGTGTGGACCCGCGGGAGTCGGCGCCTCGCGCCTCCATCCGTCCGGTCCGCTCGGCCTCATCCAGGTCCAACGAGATGCGCGCGGCGAATCCGACCTTGATCGCGGCGAACTTGACGGCGAGACGAGCATCGAAGGTTCCGTCCTCATGCTGCTCTCCCAGCTCGGACCCGTCGATGCAGGAGACGACCGTGGCCGGGTCCGACAGCACCTCCCACACGATCTCGGGCGGGTGGGGCACGCGAATGCGTTCCGCGATGGTGATCAAGCTGCATCTCCTACCAAGAGTTGTTTAACAATCTGGTTCGATGGCCGACCGTAGCAACATTCGTGGGGGATGTGAAGGGGGTCACACAAATCGACGAAATTAGTCAGCTAGGCGCTGTTGTCGCGCTCGATCGCCGAGCGTACGGCGTCGATTTCTCAGCCCTCCGCACGGTGCGTGGCGGCACGTTGCGTGCTACGGTCAACTCAATTGTCTAACAAAACATGGAGCCCCGATGAAGTCTTTGACCCTTGCGCTCGGCCACTACGCCCACTCGGCTGCGGTGGAGGACGGCCGGGCGCCGGTGGACGGTTACGTCACCAAGCCGGTGGAGGTGCGGCCGATCATTGCCGCGTACCGGCGCATGATTCGCGACCTCGAGTTCGATGTCTGCGAGCTCGCGCCCGTCTCTTACCTCATGGCCCGGGATGCCGGCATCCCGTTGGTCGCCATCCCTGTGTTCCTCAATCGCCGTTTCCATCACGGGGACATCCAGTGCTCACCGAACTCCGGCATCCGGACACCCCGGGACCTCGAGGGGCGTCGTGTCGGCGTTCGTGCTTATTCGGTGAGCACGGGGGTGTGGGCGCGCGGTGTCCTCACCGAGGAGTACGGCGTGAACCTGAGCCAGGTCACCTGGGTCGTCGACGACGATGACCACATCGAGGGCCGCTCGCCCGACAACGTCGAACGCGTCGAGGACGGACGGTCCCTGGGCGAACTGTTGGCGGCGTCCGAGATCGACGCGGCCTTCACCGGCAACGCCGGGACGGGACGCGCCGGGAACCCGGCGACGGGATGGGAGGCGGCCGCGGACGAGCCGGCGTCGACGTACCCGCTCTTCGCCGACCACGAGGTGCTCGAGCGTGACTACTACCTGCGCACGGGGATCTATCCGCTGCACTCGGTCGTCGTGCTGCGCGCCGAGCTCGTCGAGCAGGATCCGGACCTGCCCACCAAGCTCTACGCCGCGTTCTGTGACGGCAAGCGCGCCGCGCTCGACGAGGATCCGGATTTCACTGCGCTCCCGCGGCTCGCTCGTCAGGGAGCCATGATCGGGTCAGACCCCATCCCGTACGGCGTCGATTCGAACGCCGCGACGCTCGCAGCGCTTCAGCGCTTCAGTGCCGATCAGGGTCTCCTACGTGGCCAGCCTGAGGCGCTCTTCGCGCCGGGCGACTATCCCGACTGCTGACCCAAGCCACTCACCAAGCCGAACCAGCCCAAGGAGCAGAAGAAGCATCATGCATGTCGTCGACAGTCACTGCCACATCATCTCGCCCAACACGGATCTCTTTCCGCGCTCGCCGTTGGGAGGGAAGCAGTCGGCGTGGGCGAGCGATCGGCCCGTGACGGCGGAGGGACTCCTCGCGCTGATGGACGAGTCAGGCATCGACCAGGCAGTCCTCGTCCAGGCCACCACCGCCTACGGCTACGACAACAGCTACGTGATCGACTCCGCGCAGAGGTGGCCCGACCGCTTCGCGGCTGTCGGAACCTTCGATCCGCTCGCGACGGACGCTGCCGGTCGGCTCGCCAAGGGAATCGCCGAGGGACTCGTCGGTGTCCGATTGTTCACGACGGGTAGCACCATGTCCGAACAGGGAATGTGGTTCGCCGAGGAGTCGACGGACGAGTTCTGGACCGCTGCCTCGAAGGCCCGCATCCCCGTCTGCCTCCAGCTCCGATTGGGTGAAGACACCCGTGCGGCCCTCGACCTGCTGCTGAGTCGACACCCGGAGGCGACGGTGCTGTTGGACCACTGCGGATACCCGGACGTTGTCGCGTCGCCGGGTGCGGCGGCGGAGCTGGTCACCTCCTTCGCCGGTGCTGGCGGCCTGAATCTCAAGCTCACACATCGCACCCTCGAAGGCCTCCAGCATCTCGGACCGTCCGCGGCGGCCGACTTCCTCGAGCCACTCTTTGCGAAGTTCGGTGCTGAGCGGGTGGCGTGGGGCTCCAACTGTCCGGCCGCCGACCAGCCGATGTCGGAACTCGTTGCACTGGCTCGCGACGTCCTTGGTTCCTATGACGATGACACGCAGGCGGCGGTCTTCGGTGGAACGGTGAGCCGGCTCTACTCGCTGGCCTGACGCGCTGGAGGTCGGACGCCAAGAGGAGAAGCCCGGATGAACCTGGAGATCGTGCAATCCGAGGCGACGGGACAGTCGAGCCGGTCCGTCCAGGCGTACGAGGACCTGCGCAATCTCATCGTCTCCGGCCATTTCGTGCCGAACGCGCGATTGACCGAGGCGGAGCTGACGACTCTCCTCGACGTGTCCCGCGGCACCGTGCGATCGGTGATCGTCCGGCTGGCTCAGGAGGGATATCTGACCAGGGAACCGAATCGCGGCGTGCGAACGCGACTCTTCACCGTCGAGGAGGCCGCAGCTGTGCTCGAGGCTCGCGAGACACTCGAGTCGGCGCTTGCAGGGAAGTGCGCAGAGCGGGCGACCGACAGCGAGGTCGAGCTGCTCGGCGCGACGTGGGACGAGATGCGCGAGGCGGATCAGACCGGTGACGCTGCGCGGTACTCGGAACTCAACAGGGCGTTTCACCGCTACATCCGCGAGGGCGCCCGGCAGCCGATCATGGTGGGTTTCGTTGATCGTCTGATGTACCCACTGGTGATGCGTCAGTTCCGGGACCAGACCCGCTCACACCCGCGGGCGAACTCGTTGGGCGAGCACGAGGCGATCCTTGCCGCCATCCGCACGCGCAATGCGGACGCGGCTGCGGCGGCGATGCGCCACCACGTCTCGTCGGCGCGGCGGGCGCTGCTGCTCAGTACTGCGCGCTGACTCCTGGCGTGGACCGTTGATCTTCGGTGTCGCGGGTACCAGCACTCCATGTACTCCGACCTCAAGCCGTGCCGGATCTGTGGCTCCGACGTCGAGCTCCGGCCGCACCAGACCGACCAGGTCGCCGAGCCTGACGGCACGCCGGACGACCGTGTCTGCATGAATCCGGACTGCCCCAGCCACACCAGCGACGAGATGCCCTGAAATGACCTGAGGCCCTGATCGCTCAGGGCCTCAGACAGTTGTGTGGCGGGTGAAGGATTCGAACCTTCGAAGCTTTCGCGACGGATTTACAGTCCGCTCCCATTGGCCGCTCGGGCAACCCGCCTCAGATCAACGCAGGAGACGATAGCGCAGGGTGGGCGGCGACTAGAAAACGGCGTCGAGCCTGATCAGGCCGTACGCCGACACCAACTCCTCCACCCCGTCCGACGCGGTCCACGCCCCGATCGAGGCGATCTGGTGCACGCCACGTCCCGAGCCCACGGCGGCGGCCCGGTCGAACTGCTCGAGGTCATCGGCCCGAACCGGTTCCGAGCCGATCGACACGCGATCGGCCAGCAGTGCAACGGTGACACTCGGCAGCGCCGGTGCCTGCGGAGTGACCCAGGTGCCATCAGGCCGGCCGAGGACGAGGGACCAGGTCGTGCCCTCGCTGAGCAGGCCCTGCCCGGTGACGAAGAGCGAGTCGTCGAGGCCTTCGGCGAGGGCCGCGTCCCGCTCGGCGAACTCGGGGGCGGTCAGGGTGTGCTTCATCTCCGGCCGGAAGCGGTCGTGCCGGACAGCGCGTACGCGCAGCGGGACGTCGGAGGGGGTCACGGCGCGCGTGGACGCAGCGATCTCCAGGTCACGGGTCCCGACGGCGAGCCGCACGAGGATCGGCAGGTCGACAGCCTCGACGGCGGCGTACACCGCCTCGACCATCGCCTCACGCGAGACGGGCTCACCGAAGAGGGCCGCGCTGTCCCGCTGCAGCCGCGAGACGTGGCGCTCCCAGCCACGCACGCCCACGCCGCCCCGGGAGTCCGGGGAGCCCGGCAGGGCGTCGACGCGCATCGTCGTGAAGCATCCGTAGTTCTGACTCATCGCGCTCGCATGGTAGGACCTCCGCATGACTCTGGGTCGCAGCGGCGGGGAAGCGCGCCTGCTGCACGTGCTGCTCGTCGACAACCACGACTCCTACACCTTCAACCTCGCCGCGCAGTTGACGTCTGCCGGCGCCGAGGTACGGGTGCTGGTCAACGACGATCCGGCTCTCCTGGCGGTCGACACCGCCGATCTCGATGCCCTCGTCATCTCGCCCGGTCCTGGCACGCCGTTGAATCCCGACGACGTCGGCCACACGCCCGCCGTGCTCGACCTCCTCGACCAGACGCCGGTGCTCGGTGTCTGTCTGGGGCATCAGCTGCTCGGCGTACGTGCGGGTGCGGCGATCGTGAGGATCGAGCCGCACCACGGGCACGTCTCGGAGGTGACGCACGACGGCACCGGCCCCTTCGCAGGGCTTCCCTCACCGCTGAGGGCCACGCGCTATCACTCGCTTGCGATCGAGCCGTCACACGGCATCCGGGTCACGGCGACCGCCGAGGACGGCGTGGTGATGGGGCTCGCGGTCGTCGGCCGGCCGTGGTGGGGCGTGCAGTTCCACCCCGAGTCGATCGCGACGGAGTACGGCGACCGGATGGTCTCAAGCTTCCTCGACACGCTCCGCGCGTGGGAGCCCAGATGATCGGAGAGTACTTGGTCGACCATCCTGACGGCACCGTCCTCTCCGGCACGTCCGACACTGTCGCCACGTACGTCGCCGGTGACGGCGTGCGGATCGACGGACATGTCGTCGCCACAGATCTCTGGGACTGGCTCGACGGTCTCCACGGCACGTGGGTCGGCTACCTCGGCTATGGCGTCGGTGATCGAGAGCAGCGGTCGGTGACGTCGCCGGCCGGTGTCCCTGATGCGCTGTGGATGCGAGTCGATGAGGTCCGGGAGGCTGGTCCTGAGGCCGCCTTCGCGGCAGTGAACGAACGTTCATTCACTCGTGGAGCGGGCCTCCCGACCAGCAACCCCGACCAGCAGGCGTATCTCGCCGCGATCGGGACGATCAAGGAGCACCTTGCGGCCGGAGAGTCCTACGAGGTCTGCCTGACGCGGACGCTCTCTCTCGCTCCGCACCCCGACCCGTTCGCCCTGTTCCTCGCGATGCGCGAGGCCTCGCCGACCGGGCGCAACGTCTACCTTCGATCCGGTGACGTCGCGATCGCGTCGGCCACGCCCGAGGAGTTCCTCTCCATCACGCCCGGCGGCGTCGTGAGCTCGAGTCCGATCAAGGGCACTGCGCCACGTCACCACGACGACCGCACGGCGGACCGTGCTGCGGCCGACGAGCTGACGTCGGACCCCAAGACCCGCGCCGAGAACCTGATGATCGTCGACCTCGTCCGCAACGACCTCAACCGGGTCTGCGAGCCCGGATCCGTCACGGTCCCGCGGTTCCTGGAGGTCGAGTCGTACAGCACGGTGCACCAGCTCGTCTCGACCGTCACCGGACGACTTGCGCCCACGCGCACGAGGGTCGACGCGATCCGCGCCGCGTTTCCGCCGGGATCGATGACGGGGGCGCCCAAGGAGCGCACGATGCAGATCATCGACGCCCTCGAGCAGGTGCCGCGAGGTGTCTACTCCGGTGCGATCGGCATCCTGACCGCTGACGGAGGCGCGGACCTGCGGGTCGTGATCAGGACCGCCGTCACCACCCCCGACGCCACGACGATCGGCACCGGCGGGGCGATCGTCTGGGCCTCGGATCCCGAGCAGGAATGGGAGGAGACGGAGCTCAAACTCAAGGCCGTCCTGTCGGCGTACGACCGCACCCGAGCCGCCCTAGACTGAGGCCCATGGCTGACTCCTCCTTCGACATCGTGAGCAAGCTCGACCGCCAGGAGGTCGACAACGCGCTCTCCCAGACCGCCCGCGAGATCTCGACGCGCTTCGACTTCAAGGGCACCGGCGCGACGATCGAGTGGAAGGGCGACGAGGCGATCGAGATCACCGCCAGCGCCGACGACCGTGCCTCGGCGGTCCTGAGCGTCTTCCAGGACAAGCTGATCAAGCGCAACCAGAGCCTCAAGATCCTCGACGCCTCCGAGCCGCGCCAGTCGGGCCAGCAGAGCAAGATCGACATCAAGCTCAAGGAGGGCATCACCTCCGAGGACGCCAAGAAGATCGGCAAGCTGATCCGCGACGAGGGCCCCAAGTCGGTCAAGGCGCAGATCCAGGGTGACGAGCTCCGCGTCTCCTCCAAGAGCCGCGACGACCTCCAGGCCGTGCAGGCCCTCGTGAAGGGCCACGACTGGGACTTCGCGGTGCAGTTCGTCAACTATCGCTGAGCACCTCAGAGCCGTCTGCGGAACCTCCGTTCTGCATAACGGAACCGTTTTGGTGCGGTCGTGATGGCCATCACACCATCGTTCCGTGACTCAGACCTCCACCTCTCGGACCCGGCCCGCCTGGCTCGTGGTCGCTCTCTGTTGGCTCGTCGTGATCTTCGACGGCTATGACCTGATCGTCTACGGCACGACCATCCCCTCGCTCCTCGGTGAGAAGGACTGGCACCTGACGCCCGACGGCGCCGGCCACATCGGATCGCTCGCGTTCCTCGGCATGCTCGTCGGCGCGCTCTCCGGTGGCGCCATCGCCGACATCCTCGGCCGCCGGCTCACGATCATCACCGCCATCGTCTGGTTCTCGCTCTTCACCGGGCTGACCGGCTTCGCCGACGGGCCGGGCATGTTCGGCCTCCTCCGCTTCGTCGCGGGTCTGGGCCTCGGCGCCCTCGTGCCGAGCTCCAACGCGATCGCCGCCGAGTTCGTCAAGGACCGCCACCGCTCGATCGCGGCCACCGCGATGATGTCGGGTGTCCCGGTCGGCGGCTCGATCGCCGCCATCATCGGCCTCAAGGTCCTCACCGACCCGAGCGACTGGCCGACCCTGTACTTCCTCGCCTTCGCCGGCCTCGCCCTCGCCGTCCTCGTCGTGGTCGCCCTGCCCGAGTCGCCGACCTGGCTGCGCAGCAAGGGCCGCGCCGCCGAGGCCGACGTGATCGACGCACGCTACGGGCTGGAGAAGGCCAGCGACGACCTCGCCCACGTCACCAGGGCCAGCGTCCTCGAGGTCTTCAAGCCGGCGTACGTCGTCGCCACCCTGCTCTTCTTCGTGGCGACCACTGCGACGATGTTCGCCTGGTACGGCCTCGGCACGTGGCTGCCCAAGCTGACGAAGGCCGACGTCCGCTTCGACCTCGGGTCCGACCCGCTGACCTACCTGCTCGCGCTCAACCTCGGCGCGGTCGCCGTCTCGGTCGTCACCGCCTGGACCGCCACCCGTTTCGGCGCGCTGCGGGTCGCGATCATCGCCGCCTTCGTCGGCGCGATCAGCCTCGCGGTCCTCACGACCTTCCCGAGCTCGATCGCCGTGGTCTACCTGCTGCTGATCCTGGCCGGAGTCGGCTCGCACGGCACGCTCTGCCTGATCATCTCGGCGATCGCCAGCCACTTCCCGCCGAACCTCCGAGGCACAGCGCTCGGTACGGCCCTCGGTGGAGGGCGGGTGGGAGCCGTCATCGCTCCGACCGCCGCAGGATGGCTGCTCGACCGCGACCCGACGAGTGCGGCGCCCAGCATCGTCCTCTTCGCCGTCGCCTCAGGCGTCGGCGCCGTCCTCCTGCTCCTGACGTACGTCGTCGCGAAGCCGGCCTCGGACCGGACCGTCCTGCAGCTCGCCCACTGAGCTCACAACCCGCGCTCAGGCTCCGGTGGCGATCCCGCTGGTGTTGAACTCCGAGTCCTTGCGCGACAGCTGATCGATCCGCTCCTCCGGGCTGAGCGCCTCCAGCGCGGCCATGAGGAGCGGATCGACGTTGTAGACCGCCGGCGACTCGGTGAGCGGCACCACGGTGTGCACCAGCCGGTCGGCGTAGACGTGCGTGAGGTTGATCGACTGGGCACCGTCGACGCCACGCAGGATGGCGGCCGCGGGCGTGGGATCGACGGTGTAGCAGGAGGCAGACGCGACCGAGACCGGGATCCCATCGGCGAAGGTCGAGTAGGTCGAGTAGTGCAGGTGCCCGGCGAGGATCCCACGCACGTCGGTGCCCTCGAGCACGGCGGCGAAGGAGTCGTGGTCGTAGAGGCCGATGATCGCGTCGACCGGGGCGAGCGGCAGCGGGATCGGCGGGTGGTGCATCCCGATGATGGTGCCGTGCTCCGCCGGCTCGCTGAGCTCCTCACGGAGCCACTCCAGTTGGTCGGCGTCGACCAGCCCGTGGTGATAACCGGGCACGGTGGAGTCGAGCGAGATCACCCGAAGCCCGTCGACGTCGTACACCCGGTCCTGCGGGTCGTCCGACGGCCAGCCGAAGAGCTCCGTCGCATAGGCCGGCCGCTCGTCGTGGTTGCCCATCACCCAGACCAGCTCGGCCCCCATGTCCTCGGCGACCGGCGCGACCAGCGACTTCAGCCGCTCGTAGGCCTGCGGCTCGGCGATGTCGGCCAGGTCGCCCGTCACCAGCACGACGTCCGGCACATGCGCGAGCCGGGAGAGCCGGTCCAGTGCCAGCCGCAGCCCCACCTCCGGGTCCACCACGCCGTACTGCCGCGCCCCGCCGGCCAACAGGTGCGTGTCCGACAGGTGCGCGATCGTGTGGAGCGGATCGGGATAGAGGTCGAGATGCACGCCTCCACAGTAGAGACGACATTCGGCTCCCGTTCACAGGACGGTCGACTCCGGGACCTACCGTCCCCGTGTGCTCACGCGTGGTCTCCTCGGCAGCCTCTGTGTGCTGCTCGGCGGCTGGGTCGTGGCCACGCTGCCGGACTCGACACCGATGCTGCGCCATCACCTGCTCGTGTCGCTGCGCGACCACGAGGCCGGACGCATGGCCGGACTCACGGTGATCATGCTCGGCCTCGGACTCCTTGCGCACGCATGGCTCCGACTCCGCGTGGTCGTCGGCGGGCTGGACACCGCCGACGGCCTCGGCCTCGCCCGGTTCGCGACCGTCCTCTGGGCCGCGCCGCTCCTGATCGCGCCGCCGCTCTTCTCCCGCGACGGCTGGTCGTACGCCGCCCAGGGCGCGCTCGTCGCCGCCGGGATCAGTCCCTACCAGCACGGACCGTGGATCCTCGAGGGCCCGGTGCACGAGGCGGTCGACCCGCGCTGGTGGTTCACGCCGACGCCGTACGGCCCGCTGCCGGTCTGGTGGGGCGCCGAGATGGCGCACCACACCGGCAACCCGCTCATGCTGGCGATCGGTCACCGGGTGCTCGCGCTGGTCGGCCTCGTCCTCCTCGCCTGGGCGATGCCGCGGCTGGCCCGCTGGACCGGCGTCAACCCCGCCGTCGCCACCGTGCTGGTGATCGCGAGCCCGATGATGATCGCCAACGGCGTCGGCGGCCTGCACAACGACCTGCTGATGATCGGCCTCATGGCGGCGGCCCTCGTCGTCGGAGTCGAGCGGCACTGGGCGCTCGGTGCCCTGCTCGCCGGCCTCGCCGCGGCCGTGAAGCTTCCCGGCGGCCTGGTCGCGCTCGGCATCGTGCTGGCCACCGTGCCGGTCGCCGCCTCCCTCGCCCAGCGTGCCCGTCGTGCCGTCGAGGTGGGTGTGGTCGCGCTCGGCGTGCTGCTCGGCCTCGGCGTGGTCAGCGGCCTCGGTCACGGCTGGATCGCCGCCCTCGGCGTCCCGGGCACGGTCAACACCCTGCTCACGCCCGCGGTCATCGTCGGCGGCATCGCCGACTGGACCTCAGGCATGCTCCATCTCGGGACCGAACCTGCCTTCTTCATCGGGGTCCTGCGCAAGCTCGGCACCGTCGCCACGCTCGCGGTCCTGGCCTGGGTCGCGCTCCGATGGCGGACGGGCGACCGCAGGAGTGCTGTCACGGCCGTCGCCGTCATCGTCGGCGCCCTGGTGCTCTTCAGCCCTGTCGTCCAGCTCTGGTACTTCCTCTGGCCGCTGCCGTTCCTCGCCGCCGTCCAGATGCCGGCCCGCGGACGGGTCGCACTCGTGATCGGCATGATCGTCGCCGGCCTGATCGCCCCGCTCGACCCGTCACTCCACGGTGCCTACGTCGCGATCGTCCTGACGGTCGCCATGGGCCTGCTGGTCGTCGGCGTCCTGTGGCTGCTCAACCGCAGCACCCTCAGGGCCGTCTTCGGCTCACGCCGTCAGCACGGCCTCGCGCCCGCTGATCCGGGCGTGCAGGCCGAGCAGCTGCTCCACGGAGGCTGACCAGGGGAACTGCTCGGCGCGGGCACGTGCCGCCGCCCGTCGCTGATCCACCGGTCGCGCCGCCACCGCCAGTACGGCGTCCGCCAGTGCCGCGGGGAGCGGAGCGCCCCACGCACCGGACCAACGGTCGACCAGCTCCCGGGCGCCACCACGGTCGGCCGTGATCACCGGCGTGCCGGAGGCGAGCGCCTCGAGGACGGCGAGGCCGAACGTCTCGGCCGGGCAGCACGAGAGCGACACATCGGCCTCGGCGATGCGGCGGGCCAGCTCGACCCTGTCGCCGAGGTGGCCGCGGAACGTCACGGGGACGCCCGCGGACATGGCCAGCAGCTCGTCGAGCATGGGGCCCTCGCCGTACACGTCGAGGTGGACGGGGAGGCCGCGGCGGTGGAGTTCGACGGCGGTGCCCACGGCGAGCTGCGGCGACTTCTCGGGGGAGAGACGGCCGACGTGGATCAGGCGCAGCACGTCGGAGGGGACGTGCGGCCGGCGCCGGAAGAGGTCGAGGTCGACGCCGAGCGGGATCTTGGTCATCGGGGTGCCGGCGGCGTCGGCGAGGCGCTGGAACTCGCGGCGCGCGTAGTGCGAGGTCACGACGACGTTGTCGAAGGAGCGGACCAGGATCCGGTTGAGCAGGCCGATGGAGACCTTGGTCGTGGTCTCCAGACCGGTGCGCAGCGTCACCTGGTCGTCGAGCCGCTCGTGGCTGAAGAGCACCGTGCCGACACCGTTGCGCCGGGCCCACCAGGTGACCGGGACGAGGGTGAACTTGTCGGAGAGCTCCAGCGACGTGGGCGCCCACGACTCGAGGATGTCGATCACCCGCCACGGCTCGAGGATCAGGCGGTAACCGCCGCCGACCCGAGGAGCACGCACCTCGACGACGGGACCGTGCGGGCCGTCGTACCGCCGGTCGGTCTCGCCGGGGACGACGAGCAGCCGCTCGCAGCCGGCCTCGGCGTAGCCCGCGCCGAGCGCCTCGAGTGCGGTCTTCATGCCGCCTGACCGAGGGCCGACGAAGTTGGCGAGCTGGGCGATCCGCACGCGGTGACCTTCCCGGACGCAGGTGAACGGGGTGGGGCGGCTGTGTGGATGTCGTGCGAACCGCCCCGGGACCGAGCACCGGCCTCGAGCAGGTGCTCACCGGCTCAGCGCGTGGTGCGGCAGGTCGTGCGGTAGGTGAGGGCGGAGCCGAGCGTGGCGACGGGGTACGCCGCGAGGAAGCCGATCAGGCAGAGGCAGCCGCCCGCGAAGGTCATCATCAACGCGAGGACCGCCCAGACCAGGACGGGTCCGGGGTGGCGCGCGGTCAGCTGCAGAGCCTCGCGGACCGCCTCCACCGGACTGTTGCCGGTGGCCAGCGCGACGACGGGTACGGAGTAGAGCAGCACCGCCGCGACGAGGCCGGGCAGGAGCCACAGGGCGAGGCCGAGGCCGCAGATCGCGCCGACCGTCGCGCCGACGGCGAGCATGCGCGGCCAGGCGATCGGCGGTGTCGGGTGCCCGGCCTCGAGCAGGGCCGCCCGGCCCAGCGGGGCGCCGAGGACGATCACGAGCGCGAGGGTGAGCCCGGCGACGAAGGCCGTCGACAGCCGCCCGCTGATCCCGTCCTCGCCGAGGCTCGGTAGGAAGAAGGCGAACGGCAGCGAGATCACGGAGATGGCCAGCAGCGGCAGCGCCGCGAGGCCGACGAAGCGGGTCACGTCAGCACGGAAGAGGTCGAGCGCGGTCGCCAGCGTCGTCTCGACCGACCACGGCTCGTCGATCTCGTCGGGCTCGTCCACACGCGTGATTCTGCCCGAGCTCACCGCCCGCCCGCGAAGGCGTGCAGTGAGGACGTCTGGGCGTGGGACCATGGGCCCTGTGACCAACCCGGAGCGCAATCCCCAGGTGCTCGACTGCACCTCGGGTGGCCGCGCGACGGTCGAGCTCATCACCCCGCGCGACGTCCCCCTGGGCGGGCCGCGTGCGATGACCGTACGGCGGACGCTGCCGTCCCGTTCGCGGTCCCTGATCGGTGCCTGGTGCTTCCTCGACCACTACGGCCCGGACGACGTGGCCGAGACCGGTGGGATGAAGGTCGCGCCGCACCCGCACATCGGGCTCCAGACCGTGTCGTGGCTCTTCACCGGTGAGATCGAGCACCGTGACTCGGCCGGCAACCACGCGATCGTGCGGCCCGGTGAGGTCAACCTGATGACGGGCGGCCGTGGCATCTCGCACTCGGAGATCTCCTCCGACGACCACCCGGTCCTGCGCGGCGCGCAGCTGTGGACGGCCCTGCCGGACTCCGCCCGCGACACCGAGCCGCGCTTCGACCACTACGTCCCACCCGAGATCACCGGTGAGGGCTGGGCGGTGCGGGTCTTCCTCGGCTCCCTGCTCGGGTCGACGTCGCCGGTCGAGACCTTCACGCCGCTGCTCGGTGCCGAACTCCTGCTCGAGGCGGGGGCGACGCTGTCGTTCGCCCTCGATCCGGCCTTCGAACACGGGGTGCTCGTGGACACGGGAGGGGTCGCCGTACGGGTGGACGGCGGGATCCTGCCCAGCGGCGGCGAGGCGACGATGGTGGTCAAGGACGTCCTCGCCTACACCGCCCCGGGCGCCATGACCATGACCGTGCAGGCCAACGAGTCGACCCGCCTCCTGCTGCTCGGCGGGCCGCCGTTCGGCGAGTCGATCGTGATGTGGTGGAACTTCATCGGCCGCACGCACGAGGAGATCGTCGAGGCGCGGGACGCCTGGCAGGCGGCGATCACCGACGCGTCCTCGGGTGCGGTGGTGCCGGATTCGCAGCTGGTCTCGGCGTCGCAGTTCGGCACGGTGCTGGGCGACCACCTGCCGCCCATCCCGGCGCCTCCGCTGCCCAACCTCCGGCTCCGATCCCGCCGATGAGTAGGCAGTGACTCCCCGATTTTGTGCCGATCGGGGCGACCGGTAATCTTCTCGGTCGTTGCCCCCTTAGCTCAGTGGTAGAGCACTTCCATGGTAAGGAAGGGGTCGTCCGTTCAATCCGGACAGGGGGCTCTGTGGCGGGGTAGCTCAGGCGGTTAGAGCGCACGACTCATAATCGTGAGGTCGCGGGTTCGATCCCCGCCCCCGCTACCAAGTTCCATCCGGCGTCACCAGCGCAACACCACGAGCACCACCCACCATAAGGACTTCCCAATGGCCTCCAAGAGCAGCGACGTTCGCCCCAAGATCACTCTTGCGTGCAATGAGTGCAAGGAGCGCAACTACATCACGAAGAAGAACCGCCGCAACGACCCCGACCGCATCGAGCTGTCGAAGTTCTGCCCGCGCTGCCGCTGCCACCAGCCGCACCGCGAGACGCGCTGAGTCGCAGCGATCGACTGACGCAGTTTCTAGAAGACCCCGCCCTCGTGGCGGGGTCTTCTACATTTCCAGCACACTTGGGCGTGACCGATCTTGGGCGCGACCGATCGTGCATTTGTGGGGTTACGCGCCGAGTTCATGCCGGCACGTCGGCGCGTAACCCCACAAATGCACGATCAGATCTTTGGAGGCGAGGCCTGAGGAGACCCCGCCGGCGAACGCCTACCGTCGGGCGCGTGGATGACTCTCTCGTCGGCCGGGCCTTCGCCCCGGTCGGGCCCTGGTTGGTGGAGGCCGAGCGGGTCGCCGCCTTCGCCTCGGCGACGTCGTACGCCGGCCCCGGTGTCCCACCGACGTTCCCGATCGTGCTGCTCAACGATGCGATGCTGGCCTTCCTGGCCGACGTCGGGGCGCGCCTCGAGCGGATCGTGCACGGGGAGCAGCGCTTCGCCTGGAGCCGCCCCGTCGTGGTGGGCGACTCGCTGACCGCCACCATGTCGGTGTCGTCGCTGCGCTCGCTGGGCGGCGCTGACCTGATCGGGACCCTCACCGTGCTGACCGACGCCGCGGGGGAGGTCATCGGTGAGGCCCGCGCGACGCTGGTCCACTCAGCCGGGGGGACTGCCGCATGAGCGCCGAGGCGACGGCGTACGCACCGCGGACGTTCGCCCTGACCCGAGCCGACCTCCTCGCCTACGCCGAGGCGAGCGGCGACCACAACCCGATCCACCAGTCCGACGAGGCGGCGGCCGCCGTCGGGCTGCCCGGTGTCATCGCCCATGGCATGCTCACGATGGGGCTCGTGGCCTCCGCAGTGTCGGACTGGACCGGCGGTGCTGACGTACTGGAGCTCGCGACGAAGTTCACCTCACCCGTCGTCGTACCGGCACAGGGAGCGGCCGAGGTGACCGTCGCGGTGAAGTCGGCCAAGCCCGGTGACGGCACCCTCGCGCTCGCGCTCGAGGTGACCTGCGGTGACCAGAGGGTGCTGGGCAACCCTCGGGCAGTCGTCCGTCTCTGAGTCCGCCTGAGAGGATGGGCGGGTGACCCACCTGCTCGCCGACCACACCACGTTGCACCTGGGCGGGCCGGCGGCTGACTGGGTCGAGGCGACCACGATCGAGGAGCTCACCGAGGCGGCGGCTGATCGCAGTGCGCTGATCCTCGGGGGTGGCTCCAACCTGGTCATCGCCGACGAGGGTGTACCCGGAACGGTCGTGCACGTCGCGACGCGCGGCATCACGCCCGACGTCACGACGGACGACCCCACGTGCGGAGGCGTCATGCTCACGGTGGCGGCCGGCGAGACCCTGGACGACCTGGTCGCGCGCGCCGTCGCGGAGGGCTGGACCGGTCTCGAGGCACTCTCGGGCATCCCCGGCTCGGTCGGCGCGACGCCGATCCAGAATGTCGGTGCCTATGGCGCCGAGGTGGCCCAGACGGTCGCGCAGGTGCGGGTCTGGGACCGCGTGCTCAAGGGCTTCCGCACGTTCGCGGCGGCTGACTGCCAGTTCACCTATCGCAACAGTCGGTTCAAGGCGGACCCTGGCCGACATGTCGTCGTCGAGGTCGTCTTCCAGCTGAGACAGGGCACGCTGTCGGCGCCGATCGCGTACGCCGAGCTGGCCTCGAAGCTCGGCGTCACCGTCGGCGAGCGCGTCCCGCTGGCCGACGTCCGCGCGGCCGTGCTCGAGCTGCGCGGCTCCAAGGGGATGGTGCTCGACCCCGCCGACCATGACACCTGGAGCGCGGGCTCCTTCTTCACCAACCCGATCATCGAGCCCGAGGCGCTCCCGGCCGGGGCGCCGACGTACGACCAGGGCGACGGGACGGTGAAGACGAGCGCGGCGTGGTTGATCCAGGCGGCCGGTTTCTCGAAGGGCTACGGCAACGCGAGGGTGTCGGTGTCGACGAAGCACACGCTGGCCCTGACGAACCGCGGCGGTGCGACCACGGCAGAGCTTCTCTCACTCGCTCGCGAGATCCGGGACGGGGTCGAGCGGGAGTTCGGCATCGAGCTCGTGCCTGAGCCGGTCCTGCTCGGCACAGAGCTGTAGGCCCTCAGGCCCCGACGCCTCCTCGGCTGAGCAGCACGAGCACCTCGTGGTGGTCCGTGTGGGGGAACATGTCGAGCAATTGCGCTGACACGGGCCTCAGCGAGGGCATGAGCGCGAGGTCCTGAGCCAGCGTCCTGGCGTTGCAGGAGGAGTAGACGACGTGCTCCACGTCGGATTCCTCGAGCCAGGTGGCCAACCCGGCTCCGATGCCTCGGCGGGGCGGGTTCACGATCACGAGCTCCGGCGTCTCGTCAGGAGTCGAGGACAGGGCGAAGTCCGACGCGTCGCCGGCCAGCCAGGTCGCCTCGATGCCGAGGGCCTCGGAGGAGAGCCGGGCCGACTCGATGGCCTGCTCGCTCATCTCGACTCCGAGGACGGAGCGGCCCGCGGCGGCGACGTGGAGCCCGAAGCCGCCGACGCCGCAGTAGAGGTCCCACACGCTGCTCGGTGCGACGGCATCGACATGCGCGGCTGCAGCGCGGTAGAGCGCTCCCGCGACCTCGGTGTTGGTCTGGAAGAAGGACTGCGGCCGCAGGTGGAGCGGTCGCCCGTTGACCTCCATGGTCAGCGTGTCGCGCTCGGTGAGGACGATCTCGTCGGGCCCTTCCAGCACGGCCTTGTGCTCGGGCTGCAGGTTGGCGCTGACCACCGCAACCGGCAGCGCGTCGAGCAGGACGGGCAGGTGCTTGCGCAGCCGCGCGATCGCCTCGGTCGAGCGCAGCACGAAGCGGATCATCAGCTCACCCGCGGGCGAGACCGTCGCGAGCACGTGCTTCAGCTCGCCACGTCGCTCCGGCACCGAGTACGGCGTCAGCCCGGCGCGACGCGCGAGGTCGGCGACCTGCGGCAGAGCCGCACGGAGGCGCGGGTCGTGGAGACCGCAGCCCTGCAGGTCGATGCCACGTCCCGACGGGTCGAGGATGCCGAGCGTCGGCTTGGAGACAGTGCCGGCGACGACCATCTTCGCCTTGTTGCGGAAGCCCTCCTCGGCCGAGCCGATCGGGTTCACCCACGGAAGGTCCGACGGGAGAAGCGAGGCCACCCGCGCCTGTTTGGTGGTGAGCTGGTCGGCGTACGGCATGCCGAGCCACTGGCAGGAGCGGCACAGGCCGGCGTCGAAATAGTCGCAGCGCACAGGTGATTCGGGTTCAGGACGGGGCGGTTCGACGGTCAGGCGCTGGTGCCGTAGTCGTACGTCGTGTCGTTGAAGCTGTCGGAGTTGACGACGCCGACGATGACGAGCGCGATGAGGGCCACGAAGGCGAGGACCGCGAGTGCCAGCAGGATGGTGCCGA
Source organism: Nocardioides sp. Kera G14 (assembly GCF_020715565.1). Classification (NCBI taxonomy): domain Bacteria; kingdom Bacillati; phylum Actinomycetota; class Actinomycetes; order Propionibacteriales; family Nocardioidaceae; genus Nocardioides; species Nocardioides sp. Kera G14. The sequence goes on from NZ_CP085839.1 coordinate 243,544, forward strand.
TCAGGCCCATGACGAAGCCGGCCTGGGCGTTGCTGCGTCCGCCCAACCGACCGCCGGAGGCGTCGATCCGGTGCTTGGAGCGCAGGCCCATGACCATCGCGACGGGCGAGGCGAAGAAGCCGAGGCCGCAGGCCAGGAAGCCGATGGCGAGCCCGACGATGCCGACGACCATCGCGGTCTGCGCGCCGGGGTCGTTGGGCTGGGCGTAGTGATAGCCGGCGGGCGCGGCCGGATAGCTCGGACCCTGCGGGTACCCCGGGGGTGGGCCGTACTGCCCCGGCTGTTGGCCGTAGGTGTACTGACCGGGCTGGCCGTACGGCGGCGGCGAGTCCTTCCCGAGCTGCGGCCGATAGCCGTCGCCGGGCTCGCTCGACTCGCCGGGACCGTCGTTGCCGCCGGTGCCGCCTGTGCCGCCGGGGCCGTAAGGGTCGCTCATGCGCCCATCATTCCTCAGATCCGTCGCCGGCGAGCCATTCGTCGACCTCGGCCAGGAGCGCGGCCCTCAGCGAGTCGGGCGCGGCCGAGGCGCGGATCGAGCCACGCGCCAGCTCCGCGAGCTGCTGGTCCGTGAGGTCGTGGGCGGCGCGGACGGCGGCGTACTGGCCGAGCAGGCGCGAGCCGAAGAGCAGCGGGTCATCGGCGCCGAGCGCGATCGTCGCGCCGGCTGCCATCAGGGTCGGGACGGGCACCTCGGCGAGCGAGGAGTAGACACCGAGGGAGACGTTGGACGTCGGACAGACCTCGAGCGCGATGCCGGCGTCGACCAACGCCTCCAGCAGTGCCGGGTCCTCGGCCGACCGGACGCCGTGACCGAGCCGGGTCGGGTGCAGCGAGGACATCACCGTGCGGATGTGGGCCGGGCCGAGCAGCTCACCGCCGTGAGGGACGAGCATCAGCCCGGCCCGCTCGGCGATCGCGAAGGCGTGGGCGAACTCCTCGGTCGAGCCCCGCCGCTCGTCGTTGGAGAGTCCGAACCCGCTGACCCCGCGGTCGACGTACTTCGCGGCGAGGCGGGCGAGGATGCGCGCGTCCAGCGGGTGCCGGGTGCGGTTGGAGGCGATGATCGTCGAGATCGCGAGACCGGTCTCGCGTGAGGCCACGGCGACGGCGTCGAGGACCAGGTCGGTGAAGGCCGTGATCCCGTCGAACTTCGAGGCGTAGCCCGATGGGTCGACCTGGATCTCCAGCCACCGGCCCCCGTCGGCCACATCGTCCTCGGCGGCCTCACGGACGAGGCGGTAGATGTCGGCCTCCGTGCGCAGGACCGAGCGGGCGACGTCGTACAAGCGCTGGAAGCGGAACCAGCCCTTCTCATCCGCGGCCGAGAGCTCGGGCGGCCATTGGGCGACCAGCTGCTCGGGCAGCCGGATGCCGTCGCGCTCGGCGAGCTCGAGCAACGTCGAGTGCCGCATGCTGCCGGTGAAGTGCAGATGCAGATGGGCCTTGGGCAGCGCCCGCAGATCACGCACTCAGGCGAAGAGCTTCTGAAGGCGCGAGATGCCCTCGACCAGGTCGTCGTCGCCGAGCGCGTAGGAGAGACGGAGGTAGCCCGGCGTACCGAAGGCCTCGCCCGGCACCACGGCGACCTCCGCCTGCTCGAGGATGTGCTCCGCGAGCTCGGCCGAGGAGCCGATCCCGGTGCGCTCGAGCAGCCCCTTCACGGACGGGTAGACGTAGAAGGCGCCCTCGGGGGTCGGGCACTCGACGCCGTCGATCTCGTTGAGCATCGAGACGATCAGCTTCCGACGGCGGTCGAAGGCGGTGCGCATCTCGTCGACCGCGGACAGGTCGCCCTCGAGGGCAGCGATCGCAGCGCGCTGCGAGACGTTGGCGACGTTGGAGGTCGCGTGCGACTGGAGGTTGGTCGCGGCCTTGACGAGGTCGGCGGGACCGATCATCCACCCGACGCGCCACCCGGTCATCGCATAGGTCTTGGCCACACCGTTGAGGATCACCGTGTAGTCGGCGACCTCCGGGCACAGCGTCGCGATCGAGCCGGTCTCGACCCCGTCGTAGAGCAGGTGCTCGTAGATCTCGTCGGTGACGACCCAGAGCTCGTGCTCGGCGACCCACGCGCCGATCGCGCGGATCTCGTCGGCGGTGTAGACCGCACCGGTCGGGTTCGAGGGGGAGACGAAGAGCAGGATCTTCGTGCGCTCGGTGCGGGCGGCCTCGAGCTGCTCGACGGTGACCTTGTAGCCCTGCGTCTCGTCGGCGAAGACCTCGACGGCCACACCGCCCGCCAGCTGGATGCACTCGGGGTACGTCGTCCAGTACGGCGCCGGCAACAGCACCTCGTCACCCGGGTCGATCATCGCGGCGAAGGACTCGTAGACGGCCTGCTTGCCACCGTTGGTGACCAGCACCTGGCTGGCGTCGATCTCGTAGCCGCTGTCCCGCTTGGTCTTGGCGACGATCGCGGCCTTGAGCTCGGGCAGCCCGCCGGCCGGGGTGTAGCGGTGATTCTTCGGGTCGCGGGCAGCCGTGGCGGCCGCCTCCACGATGTAGTCAGGGGTGGGGAAGTCCGGCTCGCCGGCGCCGAAACCGATGACCGGCCGGCCCTCCGCCTTGAGCGCCTTCGCCTTGGCATCCACCTTCAACGTGGCGGATTCGGCGATGGCACCGATCCTGCGGGAGATACGACGGTCGCGGGGAGAGCTCATGGGCGCCACTCTATCGGCGCCGTTAGTGTGGCCGCATGAGCCTTTACGCCGTCATCAACCCCGCCACCGGCGAGGTGGTCCAGGAGTTCCCGACCGCCACCGCGGCCGACGTCGAGGCCGCGCTCGCGTCGACCACCGAGGCCTGGCGGACGTGGTCGAAGACGTCGACCGTCGCCGAGCGCGCCGCGCTTCTCAAGCGGGTCGCCGAGCTGCACTACGAGCGCAAGGAGGCCCTCGGCGAGATCATCGTGCGCGAGATGGGCAAGCCGCTCGAGGACGCCGTCGGCGAGGCGGAGTTCGCGGGCGCGATCTTCGAGTACTACGCCGACAACGCCGAGCGCTTCCTGGCCGACCAGCCGATCGATCTCCTCGACGGTGAGGGCTCCGCGGTGATCAAGCGGTCGCCGTACGGCGTCCTGCTGGGCATCATGCCGTGGAACTTCCCGTACTACCAGGTCGCCCGCTTCGCCGGCCCCAACCTCGCGACCGGCAACCCGATCATCCTCAAGCACGCGCCGCAGTGCCCGGAGTCGGCTGCGGCGATCCAGCAGATCTTCGACGACGCAGGGTTCCCCAAGGGGGCCTACGTCAACATCTACGCCACCAACGAGCAGGTCGCCCAGATGATCGAGGACCCGCGCGTTGCGGGCGTCTCGCTCACCGGCTCCGAGCGTGCCGGTGCAGCCGTGGCCGAGATCGCCGGCCGCAACCTCAAGAAGGTCGTCCTCGAGCTCGGCGGCTCGGATCCCTTCATCGTGCTCGGGAGTGACGACCTGGATGCGACCGTGGAGGCGGCTGTCACGGCCCGTCTCGACAACACCGGTCAGGCCTGCAACGCCGCGAAGCGCTTCGTCGTCGCTGAGGGCATCTACGACGAGTTCGTCGAGAAGTTCACGGCCAAGATCCTCGAGAGCGCCGACGGCATCACGCCGCTGTCCTCCGAGGCGGCCGCGGCCAACCTGCAGCGTCAGATCGACGAGGCCGTCGCCGGCGGCGCGCATCTGGAGAGTGCCGGCGAGCGCCGCGGAGCGTACGTCCCGACAGGTGTCCTCACCGACGTCACGCCGGACAACGAGGTCTACTACCAGGAGCTCTTCGGCCCGATCGCCATGGTCTTCAAGGCGTCCGACGAGGACGAGGCGGTGCGGATCGCCAACGACACCCCGTTCGGCCTGGGCTCCTACGTCTTCACGCCCGACGCCGAGCAGGCCGCCCGCGTCGCCGAGAAGATCGAGGCCGGCATGGTCTTCGTCAACGGCGTCCTCGCCGACGGCGTCGAGCTCCCCTTCGGCGGCATCAAGCGCAGCGGCTTCGGTCGTGAGCTCGGCTCGCTGGGTATCGACGAGTTCGTGAACAAGAAGCTCATCCGCACCATCGCCTGATCTCTCCTAGAGGGCGGCAGCCTCGGCGGCGAGGTGGCTGACCCGCGCCCAGTCGCCCTTGGCGAGGGCGTCCGCGGGCGTGATCCAGGTGCCACCGACACAGCCGACGTTCGGCAGGTCGAGGTACGCCGACGCGTTGGCCGGACGGATCCCGCCGGTCGGACAGAAGCGGGCCGTGGGCACGACGGTGGGCAGTGACGCCAGGAAGGTCGCTCCTCCGATCGCGGCGGCGGGGAAGAACTTCATCTGCGTCAGGCCCGCCTCGAGGATCGTCAGGACCTCCGAGACGGTCGCCGTGCCGGGGAGGAACGGCAGCCCCGTCTCGAACATCCCGTCGAGCAGCCGCGGCGTGGCGCCCGGCGAGACCAGGAACGAGGCCCCGGCGGCTGCAGCCTGCTTGGCCAGCTCCGGCGTGGTGACCGTGCCGGCGCCGAGGGTGATCTCGGGGACCTCGTCGGCGATGGCACGCATCGCCTCGAGGGCCACGGGGGTGCGCAGCGTCAGCTCGATGACGGGCAGGCCGCCCTCGACGAGGGCGCGGGCCACGGGCACGGCGTGCGTCAGGTCCTCGATCACGACGACCGGGATGACGGGAGCGATGGAGAGCAGGTCGGTGGGACCCGGCGGGTCGGTGGGGCGCGGCAGGGTGGTGCTGGCCTCAGGCAACGGAGGACTCCTTCGTGTGGGCGCCGACGGCGCTGGGGATGCTGGGGGTACGCGGTCGCGCCAGCGGCTGGCTGGCGCTGGGGGTGGCGAAGACCGACGCGCCGAGGTCGGCCCGGCCGACGGCATGGCGGAACGCCGCGAAGAGTTCGCGACCGGTGCCGACCCACTCCTCGTCGGACAGTGCCCGACCGGTGGCAGGACGGAAGGCGAGCTCCTCGGCAGGGACATCGATCGTCAGCACGCCGCGATCGGCGTCGACGGTGACGAGGTCGCCGTCGCGGACCTTGGCGAGGACACCGCCGAGCGCGGCCTCGGGCGTCACGTGGATGGCGGCGGGCACCTTGCCGGAGGCGCCGGACATGCGGCCGTCGGTGACGAGTGCGACCCGCTGGCCGCGGTCCTGAAGCACGCCGAGGGCCGGCGTCAGCTTGTGCAGCTCGGGCATGCCGTTGGCGGCCGGGCCCTGGTAGCGCAGGACGGCGACGAAGTCGCGACCGTCGAGCGCCCCTGACGCGAAGGCGGCGAGGAAGTCGGCCTGGTCGTCGAAGACGGCGGCCGGTGCCGACACGAAGCGGTGCTCCGGCTTCACGGCCGACACCTTGATCACCGACGTGCCGAGCGGGCCGTGGAGGACGCGGAGCCCACCGTCGGCGGAGAACGGGTTGTCGACCGCGCGCAGCACGCTCTCGTCGTACGACGACGCCGGCCCGTCCACCCACACGACCCCGGGTTCGAGCGGGGTGGCGCCGAGGCCGAATCCATCGAGTTGTGGCTCCGACGTGTAGCGCGACAGCCCGCGGCCCATGATCGTCTGCACGTCCTCGTGCATCAGTCCGGCCGAGAGGAGGGTGCGGATCAGGAAGCCGATCCCACCGGCGGCGTGGAAGTGGTTCACGTCGGCCTCGCCGTTGGGATAGACCCGAGCGAGCAGTGGCACGACCGACGACAGGTCGGAGAGGTCGTCCCACGTGAGGACGATGCCGGCCGCGCGGGCCATCGCGACCAGGTGCATCGTGTGGTTGGTCGAGCCGCCCGAGGCCAGCAGCGCCACGCAGGCGTTGACGATCGCGCGCTCGTCGACCATCTCACCGATACCCGGCCCGCCGTCCAGCGCCAGAGCGGTGACCTGGGCCGCGGTGGCGCGGGTGAGTGCCTCGCGCAGCTCCGTGCCCGGGTTGACGAAGGAGGAGCCGGGCAGGTGGAGGCCGAGCACCTCCATCAGCAGCTGGTTGGAGTTCGCGGTGCCGTAGAAGGTGCACGTGCCCGCCGAGTGGTACGAGGAAGACTCCGCGGCGAGCAGCTCCTCGCGGCCGACCTTGCCCTCGGCGTGGAGCTGGCGGATGCGCGACTTCTCCGCATTGGGCAGGCCCGAGGTCATCGGCCCGGCCGGCACGAACGCGGTGGGCAGGTGCCCGAAGGAGAGGGCGCCGATCACGAGCCCGGGGACGATCTTGTCGCAGACGCCGAGCATGAGGGCGGCGTCGAACATGTCGTGCGAGAGCCCGATCGCGGCGGACATCGCGATGACGTCGCGGCTGAAGAGGGAGAGCTGCATGCCGTCGCGGCCCTGGGTGATGCCGTCGCACATGGCTGGGACGCCGCCGGCGACCTGGGCGAGGCCTCCGGCGCGGATGACGGCCTGCTTGAGGACCGGCGGGTAGGCGACGTACGGCGCGTGGGCGCTGAGCATGTCGTTGTAGCTCGTCACGATCGCGACGTTCGGTTTGCCGACGGGCGTGACGACCTGGAGTTCGCGCTTCTCCTCGACGGGAGCGGCGGCGAACCCGTGGGCGAGGTTGCCACAGCCGAGTCGGCCGCGGGCCGGACCGGCGAGGCGGGCCTCGCTCAGTCGCTGCAGGTAGGCCGTGCGGGTCGGGCGGCTGCGCTCGACGATCCGCTCGGTCACGGCGGTGAGAGTGGGATGGGTCACAGGCACTACGGTGACAGGAACTTTGGAACGATACAAGCACCACTTATGTCTTTTGTGGATCAAAGTGGAGAACGGACTGTGACCGCCCGGCCCTAGGATCGCCGCCATGCCCGATTCATGGCTGAGCCTGCGGAACGCCACGGCCGGCGATCTTCTCGACCTCGTGCGAAGCGGTCGCGCCTCGAGCCGCAGTGACCTGCAGCGCTTCACCGGCCTCTCGCGCACCGCCGTCAACGCGCGCGTGAGTGCCCTCGCCGACGCCGGTCTCCTCGAGTACGGCGACGAGCTGGCCTCCACCGGGGGGCGGCCGGCCGGCTCGCTGGTCCTGCGTGCCGACGCGGGCGTGGTGCTGGCCGCGGCGATCGGCCGCAGCCGCAGCCAGCTGGCCGTCTTCGACCTGCTCGGGCGCGAGCTCGCCGGGGACACACGCGACCACGTCGCCGGTGTCTCGGCCGAGGAGCTGATGCCGGAGATCGCGAAGCGGTTCGCCGCGCTGCTGGCCGAGGACGACCACACCGTCCTCGGGGTCGGGATGAGCCTTCCGGGCGTGGTCGACGAGGAGCTCGGCGTCAGCGTGGACTCACCGATGATGGGCGGCTGGGACGGCATCGAGCTGTCGACGTACCTCGCTGGTGTGACGACCGCCCCCGTCTTCCTGGCCAACGACGCCGACGTGATGGCGCGCGCGGAGCTCTTCAGCGGCACGGACCTGCGCGACTTCCTGGTGGTCAAGGCCTCCACCGGCCTCGGCATGGGCGTCGTCGCGGGCGGCCGGGTGCTGTCGGGCAGCCTCGGTGCGGCCGGCGAGATCGGGCACACCCGGATCGGTGCCGGCGACCTGCCGTGCCGGTGCGGGTCGGCCGGCTGTCTCGAGTCCGTGGCCGGCGGTTGGGCACTGGTCAATGCGTTCAACGACTCCGGCCGCGAGGCGGGGCACGTCCGCGACCTGGTCGGCTTCGCGCTCGCCGGTGACGCCGTCGCCCGCAACCTCCTACGCGAGTCCGGTCGCCACCTCGGCGAGGTCCTCGCGGTCGCGGTCAACCTGCTCAACCCCGAGGCCGTCGTCATCGGCGGTGACATGGGCGTCGCCTTCGAGACGTACGCCGCCGGCGTCCGCGAGACGCTCTATGCCCGTGCGACCGCGCTGGCGACACGGGACCTCCGCATCCTCTCGGCCGCGCAGGGTGACTCCTCCGGCCTGGTGGGCTGTGCGGCCCTCGCGCTCGACCACGTCCTCGCCCCGGGCGCCGTCGACACCCGTCTCGCCCAACCCGCCTGACCTGCGCGGAGGTCAGTGCGCGAGCGCCTCGTGGACTGCTTCGACCGACGGTGCCGGCGGCAGTGGTTCCGGATCGGTCCGCGAGCGGAGCGCCTCGAGCTGCAGCGCGGCATAGCGCCGCCAGGCGTCGGAGCAGTGGTCGGCCGTGCGTCGCACGATCTCGGAGGTGCCGAGCAGGATCAGGGCCACGTCGGAACGGGTGATGTCGGGCCGCAGCCCGCCGCTGGCCCGCGCCCTCTCCAGCAGGTCCTCGATCCTGTCCTGGACGCTCACCTTCATGCGCTCGATCTCGTCGGAGCCGGGGAAGCGCTTCACGACCAGCTCGCGGAGCGCGGCGTCGGAGGCCTGCAGCTCGGTGAGGCCGAGCATCAGCGTGCGCACCCCCTCCCAGGGATCCGGTTCGGCACACGCCCGGTCGATGACCTCCAGGTAGGCGGCCCCGATCTTGCGCAGCGTGGCGACGACGAGGTCGCGCCGCGTGGGGAAACGGCGGTAGAGCGTCGCGATCCCGACGCCGGCCTCCCGGGCGACGTCCTCCAGCGGTACGTCGAGTCCGTGCGCGGCGAAGAGGCGGGCCGCGGCATCGACGATCCGCTCCCGGTTCCGGGCGGCATCGACGCGGAGTGCCCCGAAGCACTCGGAGGAGGTCGCGGCGGGGCACATGCAGCCATCCTATCAAGTGGAGACGTCCCTCCGGTTGGTGCTAGCCTGCCAATCGGAGGCTTTCCTCCACTTCCTCATGGGGTGGCGCAGATGTCAATGACGGCGGTGACCCGTGCGCCTTGGGCGCGCCCGATGGTCGAGTTCGCCGGGCTGATCGCGATGGGGGCGGCGTACACGCTCATCCGGGCCCAGCAGGGGACCGACCCCGGCCAGGCGTTCGCGCACTCGGCGGCGATCTTCAGTCATGAGCACTGGCTCTTCGAACATCTGGAGCTGCCGTTCAACCACTGGATGGCGGCCACGACGCTGGTCGCAGTGCCCGCCTGCTACTTCTACGCCGTCTTCCACTACGTGATGACGCCCTTCGTCTTCGTGATGTCGTGGCGAGCCGGCGGCTGGGTCTATCGCCGTGGCTACTGGACCCTCGTGATCGCCTCGGGCGTCGCGCTCGTGCTCTACGCGACGTACGCCGCGGCGCCGCCGCGCCTGATGCCGGAGCTCGGCTCGATCGACGTCCTGCGCCGCTTCGCCGACTACGGCTGGTGGGGCGAGGCCGCCTCAGCGCCGCGCGCGATCGGTGACGCCACGAACCAGTACGCCGCCATGCCCTCCCTCCACTTCGGCTGGTCACTGTGGTGCGCCATCCAGATGTGGAGCTTCGGTGGCCGGACGTGGCGCACCGTGGCCGTCCTCTACCCGACCGTCCAGGTGCTCGTCGTGATCGGCACCGCCAACCACTACCTGGGCGACGTCCTCGTCGGTGGCCTCTGCGTCCTCGCGGCGGAGGGGATCGTCCTCGCCGTACGCCGGGTGGCCCGCGTCCGGGGTGCCCGATTGGTGCTCAACACCGGGTCCCCGTAAGATCCTCATCTGGTGGATTTCCGGATCCACCGAAGGGCACTAGCTCAATTGGCAGAGCATCGGCCTCCAAAGCCGAGGGTTGGGGGTTCAAGTCCCTCGTGCCCTGCACCGACGTTGGACGAGGAGAGGCATGTCCGAGAGCACGACCACCCCGGCACCGCGGAAGCGGACCCCGGGGGAGAAGCGCACCAGCCCCTTCACGTTCTACCGGCAGGTGGTCGCAGAGCTGCGGAAGGTCGTCTGGCCGACGCAGCAGCAGCTGACCACCTATTTCATCGTCGTCCTCGTGTTCGTCCTGATCCTGATGGCCATCGTGTCGCTCCTCGACCTGGGGCTCGGCAAGTTGTTCTTCCAGATCTTCGGCGGACGAGACTGACGATCACCCGAGAGTTGATGGAGCAAAGCGTGTCTGAGCAGGAGATCGAGGCCACCGAGGTCACCACCGACGAGGTGGAGGCGACCGAGGTGTCCGAGGAGACCCCCGAGGTCGAGGCTGCCGTCGAGGAGCCGACCGAGGAGCCCGCCGAGGACGACGCGCTCGAGGCGTTCCGTCGCGAGCTGTGGGCCAAGCCCGGTGACTGGTACGTCGTGCACACGTACTCCGGCATGGAGAACCGGGTGAAGTCCAACCTGGAGAACCGCATCATCTCCCTCAACATGGAGGACTACATCCACGAGATCGTGGTCCCCACCGAAGAGGTCTTCGAGATCAAGAACGGCCAGCGCAAGAAGGTCAAGCGCACCGTCCTGCCCGGCTACGTCCTCGTCCGCATGGACCTGACCGACGAGTCGTGGGCCGCGGTCCGCCACACGCCGAGCGTGACCGGCTTCGTCGGTCACCAGCACCAGCCGGTCCCGCTCTCGATGACCGAGGTCGAGAACATGCTCGCCCCGGCCGTCGTCGCCGCTGCCGAGGCCGAGGCCGAGGCTGCTGCCGCGGGCACCGCCGACAAGGGTGGCGCCGGCACGATCCTCGCGTCGAAGAAGCCGGTCGAGGTCGCGGACTTCAACGTCGGCGACTCCGTCATGGTGGTCGACGGCCCGTTCGCGACGCTGCACGCGACCATCACCGAGATCAACGCCGAGTCGCAGCGCCTCAAGGCCCTCGTCGAGATCTTCGGTCGCGAGACGCCGGTCGAGCTCAGCTTCAACCAGGTCAGCAAGGTCTGATCCGATCCGGATTTTGGAAAGTCTCCGGCTGATGCCGGAGACTTTTCTCTTGGTGGACTCGCCGGTCGACGTACGTCGGCGAAGGAGTCAGTGGCAGAGGCACCCGCCTCGTCATGACCACGAGTAAGAAAGAAGAGAGCAATGCCTCCCAAGAAGAAGATCGCCGCGCTCGTCAAGGTGCAGCTCCAGGCTGGCGCCGCCACCCCGGCCCCGCCGGTCGGTACGGCCCTCGGCCCGCACGGCGTCAACATCATGGAGTTCTGCAAGGCGTACAACGCCCAGACGGAGTCCATGCGCGGCAACGTGATCCCCGTCGAGATCACCATCTATGAAGACCGCAGCTTCGACTTCATCACGAAGACCCCGCCGGCCGCGGAGCTGATCAAGAAGGCCGCCGGCCTGGCCAAGGGTTCGTCGGTCCCGCACAAGGACAAGGTCGGCAAGCTGACCAAGGACCAGATCCGCGAGATCGCCACCACCAAGCTTCCCGACCTCAACGCCAACGACGTCGAGGCCGCCATGAAGATCGTCGAGGGCACCGCCCGCTCGATGGGCGTCACCACCGACTGAACGTGGGAGAGCCGCGCTGGCTCGTTCACCACACCTCCATATCTACTTAAGGAATCACCATGCAGCGCAGCAAGACCTACCGCGCCGCGGCTGAGACGTTCGACAAGAACGAGATCCACAGCCCGCTGGCCGCGATCAAGATCGCCAAGGGTTCGAGCAAGAAGAAGTTCGACGAGACCGTGGACGTCGTCATGCGTCTCGGCGTCGACCCCCGCAAGGCCGACCAGATGGTCCGTGGCACCGTCTCCCTGCCGCACGGCACGGGTAAGACCGTCCGCGTCATCGTCTTCGCGAACGCCGACAAGGCCGAGGAGGCCCGCGCCGCCGGTGCCGACGAGGTCGGTGGCGACGAGCTCATCGAGCGCGTGGCCGGCGGCTGGACCGACTTCGACGCCGCAGTCGCGACGCCGGACCTCATGGGCAAGGTCGGCAAGGTCGCCCGCATCCTCGGCCCGCGTGGCCTGATGCCGAACCCGAAGACCGGCACCGTCACGGCTGACGTCGCCAAGGCCGTCACCGACATCAAGGGCGGCAAGATCGAGTTCCGTGTGGACCGTCACGCCAACCTGCACTTCATCATCGGCAAGGCCTCCTTCACCGAGGCCCAGCTCGCGGAGAACTACGCCGCGGCGCTCGAGGAGGTGCTTCGTCTGAAGCCGGCCAGCTCCAAGGGCCGTTACGTCAAGAAGGTCACCGTCTCCACGACGATGGGCCCGGGCGTCCAGGTCGACCCCAACCGCACGAAGAACGTTGCGGGCGAGGACGAGGCCTGAGCTTCGCTCTGATCCACTGCTTCACCCGAAGGGGCTCCGCCGATTTGGCGGGGCCCCTTCGTCGTCCGTATGGTTGCTCCTGAAACCAGAGACCGCCGGTTGTCTGAGGGCCCCGCCCGATGACCGAAGGCTCCGAAGAGATTCGGACGGCCCGCGCAGGATTCAGAGCAGCACCGGTTCGCCGATGTCCACGCCCTGAGCACTGCGCTCAGGGCGTTCGTGTTTCCCGGAGTGGACCGGGGGTCTCGCCCACGGAAGAAGGAGACCCATGGCGCGGGCAGATCGCAACGCGGCCGTCGCGGAGATCGTTGACGAGTTCAACGCCTCCGACGGTGCCGTGCTGACCGAGTACCGCGGTCTCACCGTCAAGGAGCTGCAGACGCTGCGTCGCTCCCTCGGTGCGAACGCCAACTACGCCGTGGTCAAGAACACGCTGACCCAGATCGCCGCCCAGCAGGCCGGCATCGAGGGTCTCGACGACTACCTCGCCGGCCCCACCGCCGTCGCCTTCATCAAGGGTGACGCTGTTGAGGTCGCCAAGGGTCTGCGTGACTTTGCCAAGGCCAACCCCGCTCTTGTGATCAAGGGCGGTTTCCTGGACGGCAAGGCGCTCGACGCTGCTGAGGTGGGCAAGCTTGCCGACCTCGAGTCGCGTGAGGTGCTCCTTGCCAAGCTTGCCGGCGCCATGCAGGCGTCGCTGGCCCAGGCGCTCTACGTCTTCAACGCCCTGCCCACGAAGGCGGCTGCTCTCGCCGCCGCCCTCGAGGCCAAGGCGACCGAAGACCCCACGATCCTCGCAGGTGGTGCCGGTAACCCGGTTGCTGCCGAGGAGGCAACTCCGGCCGCGGACGACACCGCTGCCGACACCACCGAAGAGGTCACTGCCGAGGCTGACGCCCCGGTGGAGACCGAGAACTGAAAGGAAGCCGACCATGGCTAAGCTCAGCACCGCAGAGCTGCTCGACGCGTTCAAGGAGCTCACCCTCATCGAGCTCTCCGAGTTCGTGAAGGAGTTCGAGGAGACGTTCGGCGTCACCGCCGCCGCTCCTGTCGCCGTTGCCGCGGCGCCCGCCGCTGGTGGCGCCGCTGGTGGCGCCGAGGCCGCCGCCGAGAAGGACGAGTTCGAGGTTGTCCTCGAGTCCGCCGGCGACAAGAAGATCAACGTCATCAAGGAGGTGCGCGCCCTGACCTCCCTCGGTCTGAAGGAGGCCAAGGACCTCGTCGAGGCCGCGCCGAAGACGATCCTCGAGAACGCCAACAAGGAGACCGCCGAGAAGGCCAAGGAGGCCCTCGAGGCCGCCGGCGCCAAGGTCACCCTCAAGTGATCTAGCTCCATCTCCAGAAAGCCCCTTCGCGCCCGGCGCGGAGGGGCTTTCTTTCTTGCTACTTTCGCGTAACCTGCGTCACACGCAAACGTTGGGAGTGGCATGGGTGTCGACATCAAGATCGAGCACCTCACGAAGAGCTTCGGCAAGCAGCTCATCTGGGGTGACGTCAGCCTGACCGTTCCGGCCGGGGAGATCTGCGTGATGCTCGGTCCCTCCGGTACGGGTAAGTCGGTTCTGCTGAAGACCCTCATCGGTCTGCTCAAGCCCGACTCGGGCGCCGTGATCATCGAGGGCACCGACCTCGTGACCTGCTCCGAGAAGGAGCTCTACGAGATCCGGAAGCTCTTCGGCGTCCTCTTCCAGGACGGCGCCATGTTCGGCTCGATGAACCTCTACGACAACGTGGCCTTCCCGCTGCGTGAGCACACCAAGAAGTCCGAGTCCGACATCCGCAAGATCGTCATGGAGAAGATGGACCTCGTCGGTCTCATCGGCGCCGAGGACAAGCTCCCCGGTGAGATCTCCGGCGGTATGCGCAAGCGCGCCGGTCTCGCACGTGCCCTCGTCCTCGACCCGGAGATCGTGCTCTTCGACGAGCCGGACTCCGGCCTCGACCCGGTCCGCACGGCGTTCCTCAATCAGCTGATCGTCGACCTCAACGCCCAGATCGACGCCACGTTCCTGATCGTCACCCACGACATCAACACCGCGCGGACCGTGCCGGACAACATCGGCCTGCTCTACCACAAGCACCTCGCGATGTTCGGGCACCGCGAGATGCTGCTCAGCTCCGAGGAGCCGGTCGTGCGCCAGTTCCTCAACGCCCAGCGCGTCGGCCCGATCGGCATGTCCGAGGAGAAGGACGCCGACCAGCTCGCGGCGGAGAAGGACATGGACCTGCCGCCGCTGCCGCCGATCGCCCTGCAGCTCGAGCCCTCCAACGGCATCCCACGCAAGAGCCAGCGGACGCCGGGCGAATGGTGTCGTGAGCATGGCATCGTTCCGCCGCCCGGCTCCTTCCAGCCCGACTCGGTGCTGGCCGGTGGCGCAGGGGCTCGCGCGGAGGCTTGACCCCAATGTCCTCCCTCAGTCCGGCTCGCGTGCTCAGGCCGGTCGGGACGGCGGGACGGTTCTTCGCCTTCGGCCTCGACGTCGCGCGGAACCTCTTCCGCCGCCCGTTCCAGTTGCGCGAGTTCATCCAGCAGGCCTGGTTCATCGCCTCCGTCACGATCGTCCCCACGGCGCTCGTCGCCATCCCCTTCGGTGCCGTCATCGCACTCCAGGTCGGGGGCCTGATCAAGCAGTTCGGCGCACAGTCGTTCGTCGGCTCGGCGAGCGTGCTGGCCGTCGTCCGTGAGGCCGGTCCGATCGCGACCGCGCTCCTCATCGCCGGCGCCGGCGGTTCGGCGATCGCGGCCGACCTCGGCGCTCGCAAGATCCGCGAGGAGCTCGACGCGATGATGGTGTTGGGCATCGACCCGATCCAGCGCCTCGTCGTGCCCCGCGTCCTCGCCTGCATGCTCGTCAGCGTCTTCCTCAACGGCATGGTCAGCGTCGTCGGCGTGGCCGGCGGTTACGTCTTCAACGTGATCCTGCAGGGCGGTACTCCAGGGTCCTACCTCGCCAGCTTCACCGCGCTCGCCCAGCTCCCCGACGTCTGGCAGGGCCTGCTGAAGGCCCTCATCTTCGGACTGATCGCGGCCATCGTCGCGGCCTACATGGGGATGAACGCCGCCGGTGGGCCGAAGGGCGTCGGCGATGCCGTCAACATGTCCGTCGTCGTGACCTTCATGCTGCTCTTCGTCGTGAACTTCGTGATCAGTGCGATCTACTTCCAGGTCGTCCCGGCGAAGACGGGTTGATCCGATGGCCCTCCCCACTCCGCTCAAGAAGCCGCTCGACGGGCTCGACCACCTGGGTCGTGAGCTCGCCTTCTACCTGCGCGCGCTCTCCTGGATGCCGCGCACGGTCAAGCGCTACAAGAAGGAGGTCGCCCGCCTGCTGGCCGAGGTCACCTTCGGTACCGGCGCGCTGGCCGTCATCGGCGGCACCATCGGCGTCATCGCCGCGATGACCTTCTTCACCGGGACCGAGGTCGGGCTGCAGGGGTACGCCGCGCTCAACCAGCTCGGCACGAGCGCCTTCTCCGGCTTCGTCAGCGCCTACTTCAACACCCGCGAGATCGCCCCGCTCGTCGCCTCCATCGCACTCGCGGCCACCGTCGGCTGCGGCTTCACCGCCCAGCTCGGTGCGATGCGGATCTCCGAGGAGGTCGACGCCCTCGAGGTGATGGCGGTGCCGTCCCTTCCGTTCCTGGTCACCAGCCGGATCATCGCCGGAATGATCGCGATCATTCCGCTCTACGTGATCGGGCTGCTGTCGTCGTACATCGCGACGCGGCTGACGGTGGTGATGGTCTTCGGGCAGAGCTCGGGCACCTACGACCACTACTTCTGGGCGTTCCTGCCGCCGGGTGACGTGCTCTGGTCCTTCGGCAAGGTCCTCATCTTCAGCGTCGTGATCATCCTGATCCACTGCTACCACGGCTACAGCGCGTCGGGCGGCCCCGCCGGTGTGGGCGTCGCCGTCGGCCGCGCCGTCCGGACGAGCATCGTCAGCGTCGCCGTCCTCGACCTCTTCCTGTCGATGGCGATCTGGGGAGCGAGCACCACGGTGAGGCTGGCAGGCTGATGGGCGCTATGCGTTTCCGGGCCCTCGGCATCTGCTTCCTCGTCCTGATGGTCGCTGGAGTCTGGCTGACCTACGCGGTCTTCACGAAGAAGTTCACGTCGTACGACGAGCTGACCCTGCGCACGAGCACCATCGGGCTGCAGCTCCCCGACCGTGCGGACGTGAAGATCCGCGGTGTCCTCATCGGCGAGGTGCTCAAGACCTCGGCGGATGCCGACGGCGCCACGATCACGCTCGGCATCAAGCCGGACCAGCTCCACACCATCCCCGCCAACGTGACCGGCTCGATCCTCCCCAAGACCCTCTTCGGCGAGAAGTACGTCGCCCTGGAGATCCCGGACGACGCCGCGACGGAGCCGATCCGGAGCGGGACGACCATCGCGCGCACCCAGGTCTCCACCGAGCTCGAGGCGGTCCTCTCCGACCTCTACCCGCTGCTGCGCACGGTGCAACCCGCCGACCTCAACATGACCCTCAACGCCGTAGCGACGGCGTTGGAGGGTCGCGGTGAGCAGCTCGGCGACACACTGCAGACGGCCGACAACTACCTGAAGAAGCTCAACCCCCAGCTGCCGCAGCTGATCGGTGACCTCAAGCAGACCGCCACCGTCGCGGACACCTACAACTCCGTCGTGCCGCAGCTCGCCCAGATCCTGCGGGACACGATCGTCACCACGGGCACGCTGAAGGAGAAGCAGCAGCCGGTGCACGACCTGCTCACGAACGTCACGTCGCTGTCCAACACGGCCAAGGCGTTCCTCACCGCCAACGAGTCGAGCCTGACCAACCTGGCGCGGATCAACGACGGCCTGCTCGCCAACGCCGCCCGCTACTCCACCGAGTTCCCCTGCCTCCTCGGCGGCGTCGACGCCCTCGGCGTCCGCGAGGGCGAGGTCTTCCGCAACTACACGCTGCACATCGTGCTCGAGACGCTGCAGAAGCAGCCGCGCACCTACACGGCCGCCGACCAGCCGTACTTCGCCGAGGACCGCGGACCGACGTGTGGCCACCTGCCCAGCCCGAACTGGTCACAGTCCAACCCGCTCCGGGTCGTGCCCAACGTCAATGACGGCGTGAAGGGCAACGTGCGATGAGCAGGACCGGACTCGACAAGAAGACCAGCCAGGACCTCGTCCGGCTCGGCATCTTCATGGTGATCACGGCGATGGCGACCGGACTGCTCGTCCTCACCATCGGCAACATCTCCTTCGGCGGTACGGAGAAGTACAAGGCGGTCTTCTCCGACGCCACCGGCATGGCCAAGGGCGACGACGTCCGCATCGCCGGGGTCAAGGTCGGGACCGTCAAGGACATCCAGATCACCGACCGCACGAAGGCGCTGGTGACCTTCAGCGTGTCCGACGACCAGCACATCGCGGCCGCGACGCACGCCACCATCCGCTACCGGAACATCGTCGGCCAGCGCTACCTCGCGCTCACCGACACTCTCGACGGTGGCGTCCAGCTGCACCCGGGACAGGTCATCCCGATCTCGCAGACCCAGCCCTCGCTCGACCTCAGCACGCTCTTCAACGGCTTCAAGCCGCTCTTCCAGGCGCTCTCGCCGGACGACATCAACAAGCTCTCCTACGAGATCGTCCAGGTCTTCCAGGGTGAGGGCGGCACGCTCGAGAGCCTGCTCACCCACACCGCGTCGGTCACCCAGACGCTGAGCGACCGCGACGCGGTCATCGACTCCCTGATCGACAACCTCAACCAGGTCCTCGACCACCTCGGCGACCGTGACCAGCAGCTCTCGCAACTGATCACGACCTTCCGCACCTTCGTCGGCGGCCTCGCCGAGGACAAGGACGCGATCCTCGGCTCCCTTGACCAGATCTCGGCCGTCTCGGTGCAGACCGCCGACCTGCTCAAGGGCCTGCGCGGTCCGTTCCCCGAGGACATCAAGCAGCTCCGGAAGGTCGCCACCAACATCAACGGCAACAAGGCCGAGCTCGACCGTGCACTGCAGGTTCTGCCGATCAAGCTCAACAAGGTCGGCAACGTCGGCTCCTACGGGTCCTGGTTCAACTTCTTCCTCTGCAACTTCAACGGCGCGGTGAAGCTGCCGGGCAACCAGCAGATCAAGCTCGGCACCGACACCCTCAAGTTCAACGCCGGGACGAGGTGCAACCTCGGATGAGGCTCTTCGGCACCAGGGGAGGCTTCACGCCCTTCCGCGAGCGCAACCCGATCACGATCGGGGCGGTCAGCCTCGCCGTGATCGCGCTGCTGATGCTCGTCGCGTTCAAGGCGCAGGACCTGCCGCTGATCGGCGGCGGCACCCGCTACTACGCCGACTTCGCGGAGGCCGGGGGCCTGAAGACCGGCGACGAAGTCCGCATCGCGGGGGTCCGGGTCGGCAAGGTGGACAAGATCGAGCTGGAGGGCGGGCACGTCCGGGTCGGCTTCCGACTCAAGACCGACTCCGCCTTCGGCACTGAGACGCGCGCCGCGATCAAGGTGAAGACCATCCTCGGCGCCATGTTCGTCGCGCTCGAGCCCGCCGGGTCCGGCCAGCTCAAGGAGGGCACCGAGATCCCTGTCGAGCGGACCACGTCGCCGTACGACGTCGTCCAGGCCTTCACCGGGCTGGCCAACACGGCCGGCGACATCGACACCGACCAACTGGCCGCCGCGCTGACGACCCTCTCCGACCTGACCCGCACGACGCCGGACTCGTTCAAGCAGGCGCTCGACGGCGTGGCGGCGCTGTCGAAGAACCTCGCCGCGAAGGACGCCCAGATCGGCACGCTGCTCACCAACCTGCAGCGGGTCTCCCAGGTCCTCGATGAGCGCGACGGCGACATCGTGGCGCTGATGAAGGACGCCGACAGCGTCTTCCAGGCGCTCGTCGCACGACGCCAGGCGGTACACGACCTGCTGACCTCGACGTCCAGCCTGTCGGCCCAGCTCAGCGGCCTGATCAAGGAGAGCCGCGCCGACCTCAATCCGGCGCTCACGCAGGTGCAGAGCGTCCTCGGCGTCCTGGACAAGAACATGGACAACCTCGACGAGAGCCTGAGGCTGATGGCGCCGTTCTACCGGATCTTCAGCAACGTGCTCGGCAACGGCCCGTGGTTCGACTCCTACATCCAGAACATCCCTCCCGTCCCGGCGGCCGGCTGATGACGCGTCTGCTCCGGCTCGGGATTCCGGCCCTCATCGTCCTCGCCCTCGTGGTCGTGGCGCTCACGCAACTCGTCGGCGGCGGCAGCCGCACGCTCGTGGCGGAGTTCCCGCGCACCGTCTCGATCTACGAGGGCAGCGAGGTGCGGGTCCTCGGTGTCACCGTCGGCAGCGTCGACAAGGTCGAGCCCGGCGGCACGTCGGTCAAGGTCACGATGTCGTACGACGACGACGTCAAGATCCCCGCCGACGCGAAGGCACTGATCGTGGCCCCGTCGGTGGTCGGCGACCGGTTCGTCCAGCTGACGCCGGCGTACACCTCGGGTCCGACCCTGCGCGACGGGGCCGTGCTCGACGTGGATCGCACCGCGACGCCGCTCGAGCTCGACGACATCTACGGCCAGCTCGACAAGCTCGTCGTCGCGGTCGGTCCCGAGGGCGCCAACAAGAACGGCGCGCTGAGCGACCTGCTCGACCAGACCGCGAAGAACTTCGGCGGCGAGGGTGCGCAGTTCCACGAGACGATCGGCGACTTCAGCGACCTCACCCAGACCCTGGACAACAACAAGGACAAGCTCTTCGGCTCCGCGCAGCAGCTCGAGGGCTTCATCAACACCCTGGCCAAGAACGACGACACCGTGCGCAACTTCAACACCTCGATCGCGAGCGTCTCCGACCTTCTGGCCGGCGAGCGCAACGACCTCGCGAGCTCCCTGCGCAACCTCGCCTCGGCGCTGGGTGACGTGCAGACCTTCGTCAAGGAGAACAAGGACGTCCTGCACAGCGACATCCACAGCCTCAACCAGCTCTCCAAGGTCGTGGTGAAGCGCCGCGACCAGCTCTCCGAGACGCTGGACAACGCCCCGCTGGCACTGGACAACCTCTTCCACGCCTACAACCCGCAGTCGGGGACGTTGGACACGAACTCCAACCTGGACAAGGCGCTGCCGTTCGACCTCGCGAACCCGACGGTCGCGCTGTGCACGATCCTGGACAATCTGGACAGCTCGGGGAAGCTCTGCAAGCAGCTGGGCGGCGCCGGCCGCGCCGGTGACGTCTTCGGTGCCGCCGCTGGGACCGGCTCCTCGTACGGCAAGAAGAGCGACCCCACCCTCGGTGGGCTCGTGCCGCAGACGGAGGTGACCCGATGATCCGCCGACTCCTGCGCTGCCTCGCGGGCATCATCGCCGCCGGGCTCTTCCTGAGCGGCTGCTCCTTCGACGTCTACGACCTGCCGCTGCCGGGCGGCGCCGACACCGGCGACAACCCGATCACGCTCACCGTGCAGTTCGCCGACGTCCTCGACCTGGTGCCCGACTCGTCGGTCAAGGTCGGCGACGTCACGGTCGGCAAGGTCGACAAGATCCGGCTGGACAAGGGCCACGCGGACGTCGCCCTCACGATCCGCAAGGACACGAAGCTTCCGGTCAACGCGATCGCGACCATCCGGCAGACCAGTCTCCTCGGCGAGAAGTTCGTCGACCTCGCCGCACCGGCCAGTGACCCGAGCCCGACCCTGCTCAAGAGCGGCGACACGATCACGCTCGCCAACAGCGGCAAGAACCCCGAGATCGAGGAGGTGCTCGGCGCGCTCAGCCTGGTCCTCAACGGCGGGGGAGTGGCCCAGCTCCAGACCATCTCGGTGGAGCTCAACAAGGCCCTCGCAGGCCACGAGGACGCGGCCCGCGACGTGCTCGTCCAGGCCAACGAGTTCGCCACCCAGCTCGACACCCACAAGGACGACATCGTCCACGCCATCGACGCCCTCGACCGCCTGGCGAAGTCCGCCCGCGGTCAGGAGGCGACGATCGACGCGACGCTCGAGCAGCTGCCCGCCGCGCTCACGAGCATCAACGGCCAGCGCAAGGACCTCGTCACCATGCTGCAGTCGCTCGCCGCGCTCGGCGACGTCGGCACCCGCGTGATCAAGGCGTCCAAGGACCAGGTCATCCGCACCTTCGACAACCTGCAGCCGACGCTGACCCAGCTCGCCGCCGCCGGTGACCACCTCGTCAATGCGGTCGACACGATCTTCACCTACCCGTTCGTGGACGAGGTCGTCGGCCGGGACCCGACCGTGGCGCGCAACCTGCACATGGGTGACTACGTCAACCTCTCGATCGACCTGCAGGTCGACCTCTCCAGCCTCGACCTGAACAGCGCGGTCCCCTCGATCATCAACCCGACCAACGTGGTCAGCAACCTGACCAAGTGCCTCCAGTCCGGCAGCCTCTCCAGCCAGGCGTGCAAGGACCTGATCGCGACGCCGGGTGCGCTGCTCAACCTGCTCAACGAGTGCAAGAAGCCCGCCAACCGCAACACCTCCCTCTGCAAGGGGCTCAACCAGCTCCCCGGACTGCCCAACCTCACCGGCACGACCGGCGGGATCCTGCCCTCCTCGGTCGCCTCCCAGCTCAACAGCGCGCTGCCGGGACTCGGCGACGCACTCACCTCGGGCCTCGGTCTGCTGCGGGCGGCGCCCGGCGCGACCTCGGACGGCAAGACGCTGACCGGCTCCTTCACGTATGACGAGCTGTCGTCGGCGTACGACCCGAGCCTGGTCCGGCTGCTCGTGCCCGGCCTCGCGGTGAAGGGAGCGGCGAAGTGATCACCCGACGCGTCAAGGTCCAGCTCCTGGTCTTCGTGATCCTCACCCTCGTGGGGGTGGCGTTCGCCGGCGGCAGGTACGCCCGCCTCGACCGGCTCGTCCACGACCCCGGCTACACGGTGGTCGGCCACTTCCTCTCCTCGGGCGGCATCTACGAGGGCGCCGAGGTCGACTGGCGCGGCGTCAAGGTGGGCGAGGTCGACAAGATGGTCCTCACCGACGACGGCGTGGACGTCTACCTCGACATCGACAACCGCTACGACACCATCTCGACCGACGCGGTGGCCGCGGTCGCCAACCGGTCGGCCGTCGGCGAGCAGTACGTCGACCTCCAGCCGGCCAGCAACGCCGGCCCCTTCCTCAAGGACGGCTCGGAGATCCCCAAGGCGCAGACCCGGACCCCGCTGCCGACCGAGAAGCTCCTCGGCGACGCGGCCTCGACCGTGGGCTCGGTCAACCAGGACTCGCTCGCCACGACCATCAACGAGCTCGGGACGGCCTTCGCCGGCACGGCCCTGGACCTGCAGCACATCATCGACTCGAGCACGGCGTTCATCCGGACCGCCGACGCCAACTTCGACACCACGACGGCCCTGATCCGCGACTCCAACACGGTCCTGTCGAGCCAGGTCGCGACGAGCAGCGCGATCACCAGCTTCGCCAAGAACCTCTCGCTCTTCTCCGACGTCCTCGCCGGCAGCGACCCCGACCTGCGGAAGCTGATCGCCAACGGCGCCGCCGGAGCGTCCCTGCTCAAGCAGTTCCTCGACGAGAACAACGTCGACCTCACCGAACTGCTCTCCGAGTCGGTGACGATCGGCGACATCGTCTACAAGCGCCTTCCGGGCCTCAAGCAGGTCCTCGTCCTCTACCCGTACGTCGTCGAGGGCGGCTTCACCGTCGTGGACAACGACATCGACGGCAAGTGGAACGCCCACTTCGGCCTCGTGCTCACGACGGACACGCTCTGCACCAACGGCTACGGCGGCACGAAGCAGCGGGCGCCCCAGGAGGGCTCCAACAAGGCGCTCAACACCAACGCCCACTGCGCCGATCCCGCCACCAAGTCCAACCCGCGCGGCGCGCAGAACCTCAACCGGGCCGCGCCGCTCACCGGACCGGTAGATTCCTCGACCGTGATCGGTTCCTACGACGAGGCGACGAAGAAGTTCACCTGGGGAGCGCCGGAGGGCCTCGGTCGGTGATATTGCGACGAGGGATCCTCGTCGTGCTCGCAGCGCTCATCGTGCTGTCGTGTGCGGCGCTGGGCTATCAGGCGGTGCACCGCGGCGGCGCACCCTGGTCCACCGACAATCCCACCCAGGACGCCCGCGACGTCGTCATGGGACAGGCCCGGACGTTCATGTCCACGGTCAACACCTATGGCCCCGACCTCGTCGAGGGGCAGACGATGCCGACGTACCGGGCGGACGTGGAGAAGCTCGTGACGGCGAAGTTCAAGGCCGACTTCGAGCAGAACGTGCCGTACGCCGAGGCGACCGTGATCCAGTCGGGCCTCGCCCGGACGACCAAGGTCGACGCGACCGGCGTCGGCGACCTCGACCTCGACCGCGGCAGGGCGACCGTCCTGGTGGCCGGTGACCTGACCAACTCCTTCCCGGACCCCAAGGCGCCGAAGGACCCGAGCAAGCGGACGTCCGCCGACGCCCAGCCGTACCGGGTCGAGGTCACGCTCGTCCGCCAGGGCGGGGTGTGGAAGGTCGACGACTTCACCCCCGTCGGGGCCGAGGCGCAGCAGGAGGCCCAGCAGTGAGCCGGTGGACCCGTGGCTGGGTGCTCGCCCTCGTCGGCCTGGTCGCCCTCGTGCTCGTGGCCGTGGCGGCGTACGCCTGGACCCGCCCGGACCCGGTGCGGGCTGAGGACTCCGCCCGTGCCGCGCTGGAGGCGGCCGAGCAGGCGGCGGTGCCGGTGACGACGTACGACTACCGCACCCTCGACGATGACGAGGCCGCCGCCAAGGGCTGGCTGACCGGTCACTACCGGAGCGCGCACCACTACGACGACCTCTGGCAGACGATCAAGAAGAACGCCGTCACGGCGAAGACGGTCATCACGGGGAAGGTCGTCGGCTCGGGCATCGTGCACGCGACGCCCGACCGGGTGCAGGTGCTTGTCCTCATCGACCGGCCGACCAGCAACGTCGACACGCCCACGCCTGTCACCTACGAGGACCACGTCACCCTTACGATGGTCCAGTCCTCCGGCCGATGGCTGGTGGACGATTTGGTCACGCAGTAGAACAGGGTATGCTAGCGCTTTGCGCGTGCCCTCAAATACCCTTCGGTCTGTCCGGTGACCTCTGCGGTGGTCGGCTCGCGCATATCACCAGCGAAATCTGTTGAAGGATTCCTCTTGGCCGCGCGCAGCTCCTCTGCTGATTCCACTACCCGTCGCCTTTCTTTCGCAAAGATCACCGAGCCGCTGGAGGTCCCGCAGCTTCTTGCGCTGCAGACCGACAGCTTCGATTGGTTGATCGGCAACGAGATCCACGCCGAGCGCATCGCGGCCCGCCGCGCTGCGGGCGAGGATGTGTCCGACAAGTCGGGCCTCCAGGAGATCTTCGAGGAGATCTCTCCCATCGAGGACTTCTCCGAGACCATGTCGCTCTCGTTCGAGAACCCCGTCTTCTACGACCCCAAGTACACGGTCGAGGAGTGCAAGGAGAAGGACTTCACCTACTCCGCGCCGCTCTACGTCTCGGCCGAGTTCACCAACAACGACACCGGTGAGATCAAGGGCCAGACGGTCTTCATGGGCGACTTCCCGCTCATGACCGACAAGGGCACCTTCATCATCAACGGCACCGAGCGTGTCGTCGTCTCGCAGCTCGTCCGCTCCCCGGGCGTCTACTTCGAGCGCACCGCCGACAAGACGTCGGACAAGGACATCTTCACCGCGAAGCTCATCCCGAGCCGTGGTGCCTGGCTCGAGTTCGAGATCGACAAGCGCGACCTCGTCGGCGTCCGCCTCGACCGCAAGCGCAAGCAGAACGTCACCGTGCTGCTCAAGGCGCTCGGCTGGACCAACGAGCAGATCCGCGAGGAGTTCGGCGAGTACGAGTCGATGATGTTGACCCTCGAGAAGGACAACACCACCGGCCAGGACGACGCCCTGCTCGACATCTACCGCAAGCTCCGTCCGGGCGAGCCGCCCACGCGTGAGGCTGCCCAGACGCTGCTCAACAACTACTACTTCAACCCCAAGCGCTACGACACCGCCAAGGTCGGCCGCTACAAGGTGAACAAGAAGTTGGGCCTGCTCGAGGCGTTCGACCAGCAGACGCTGACCGTCGACGACATCGTCGCTGCGATCAAGTACATCGTCGCGCTGCACGACGGCCGCACCCAGCTCGAGACGCCGCAGGGCCTCATCGACATCGCGCCCGACGACATCGACCACTTCGGCAACCGTCGTATGCGCACCGTCGGCGAGCTCATCCAGAACCAGCTCCGCACGGGTCTGGCCCGTATGGAGCGCGTGGTCCGCGAGCGCATGACGACCCAGGACGTCGAGGCCATCACGCCGCAGTCCCTGATCAACATCCGCCCGGTCGTCGCGGCGCTGAAGGAGTTCTTCGGAACCTCGCAGCTCTCGCAGTTCATGGACCAGAACAACCCGCTCGCGGGTCTGACCCACAAGCGCCGCCTCTCCGCGCTCGGCCCGGGTGGTCTCTCCCGCGACCGCGCCGGCATGGAGGTCCGTGACGTCCACCCGTCGCACTACGGCCGCATGTGCCCGATCGAGACGCCGGAAGGCCCGAACATCGGCCTCATCGGCTCGCTCGCGAGCTTCGGTCGGATCAACCCGTTCGGCTTCGTCGAGACGCCCTACCGCAAGGTCGTCGACGGCGTCGTGACGGACCAGATCGACTACCTCACGGCCGACGACGAGTCGAAGACCGTCATCGCCCAGGCGAACGCGGTCCTCGACAACAACGGCAAGTTCGTCGACGAGCGCGTCCTCGTGCGCCTCGCCGACGGCGAGGTCTCCGAGGTCCCGGCCGCCGAGGTCGACTACATGGACGTCTCGCCGCGGCAGATGGTGTCGGTCGCGACCGCGCTCATCCCGTTCCTCGAGCACGACGACGCCAACCGTGCCCTCATGGGCGCGAACATGCAGCGTCAGGCCGTTCCGCTCGTCCGCAGCGAGGCCCCGCTCGTCGGCACCGGCATCGAGTACCGCGCCGCGGTCGACGCCGGTGACGTCGTCGTCGCGAAGAAGGCCGGCGTCGTCAAGGACGTCTCGGCCGACGTGATCGAGACCATGAACGACGACGGCACGTACACGACGTACAAGCTGGCCAAGTTCACGCGCTCGAACCAGGGCACCTGCGTCAACCAGATCCCGCTCGTCACCGAGGGTGACCGCGTCGAGGTCGGCTCGCCGATCGCCGACGGCCCGGCCACCGAGGGCGCCGAGATGGCGCTCGGCCAGAACCTGCTCGTGGCGTTCATGCCGTGGCAGGGTCACAACTACGAGGACGCGATCATCCTGTCGCAGCGTCTCGTGCAGCAGGACTACCTCACCTCGATCCACATCGAGGAGCACGAGGTCGACGCCCGCGACACGAAGCTCGGCCCGGAGGAGATCACCCGGGACATCCCGAACGTCTCCGAGGAGATGCTGGCCGACCTCGACGAGCGCGGCATCATCCGCATCGGTGCCGAGGTCACGACCGGTGACATCCTCGTCGGCAAGGTCACGCCCAAGGGCGAGACCGAGCTGACCCCGGAGGAGCGCCTGCTCCGCGCGATCTTCGGTGAGAAGGCACGCGAGGTCCGCGACACGTCCATGAAGGTCCCGCACGGCGAGGAGGGCACCGTCATCGGTGTCCGCGTCTTCGACCGCGAGGAGGGCGACGAGCTGCCCCCGGGCGTCAACCAGCTCGTCCGCGTATACGTCGCCCAGAAGCGCAAGATCTCCGTCGGTGACAAGCTCGCCGGCCGTCACGGCAACAAGGGTGTCATCGCCAAGATCCTGCCCGTGGAGGACATGCCCTTCATGGAGGACGGAACCCCGGTCGACGTCATCCTCAACCCGCTCGGTGTTCCGCGTCGTATGAACATCGGTCAGGTCCTCGAGCTCCACCTCGGCTGGCTTGCCAAGCAGGGCTGGGACCTCGACCTGATGGACGACAAGAAGTCCAAGACCGAGGACTGGGCCCAGCGCCTGATGTCGATCCACGCCGACAAGGCCGAGCCGAACACGAAGGTCGCCACGCCGGTCTTCGACGGTGCGCTCGAGGACGAGATCACGGGTCTGCTCAGCGCCACCATCCCGAACCGCGACGGCTTCCGTGTCGTCAAGGAGGACGGCAAGGCCCGGCTCTTCGACGGTCGCTCCGGCGAGCCGTTCCCCGAGCCGGTGTCGGTGGGCTACATGTACATCCTCAAGCTTCACCACCTGGTCGACGACAAGATCCACGCCCGCTCGACCGGCCCGTACTCGATGATCACCCAGCAGCCGCTCGGCGGTAAGGCCCAGTTCGGTGGCCAGCGCTTCGGTGAGATGGAGGTCTGGGCAATGGAGGCGTACGGCGCCGCCTACGCCCTCCAGGAGCTCCTCACCATCAAGTCCGACGACGTGCCCGGTCGCGTCAAGGTCTACGAGGCGATCGTCAAGGGTGAGAACATCCCCGACTCCGGCATCCCGGAGTCCTTCAAGGTCCTCGTCAAGGAGATGCAGTCGCTCTGCCTCAACGTCGAGGTCCTTTCCCAGGACGGCAGCGCCATCGAGCTCAAGGATGCGGAGGAGGACGTGTTCCGCGCCGCTGAGGAGCTGGGCATCGACCTTTCCCGTCGTGAGCCGTCGTCCGTCGAAGAAGTCTGAGCAAGGTAGGTATTCACAAAGTGTTGGACGTTAACTTCTTCGACCAGCTTCGGATCGGCCTGGCCACCGCGGACGAGATCCGCGCGTGGAGCCACGGTGAGGTCAAGAAGCCGGAGACCATCAACTACCGCACGCTCAAGCCCGAGCGTGACGGCCTCTTCTGCGAGAAGATCTTCGGTCCCACCCGGGACTGGGAGTGCTACTGCGGCAAGTACAAGCGCGTGCGCTTCAAGGGCATCATCTGCGAGCGCTGTGGCGTCGAGGTCACCCGCTCGAAGGTGCGTCGTGAGCGCATGGGCCACATCGAGCTCGCTGCTCCCGTGACCCACATCTGGTACTTCAAGGGCGTTCCGTCGCGGCTGGGCTACCTGCTCGACCTCGCCCCGAAGGACCTCGAGAAGGTCATCTACTTCGCGGCGTACATGATCACCTCCGTCGACGAGGAGGCCCGTCACCGCGACCTGTCCTCCCTCGAGAACAAGGTGGGCCTCGAGCGTGACCGCCTCACCAAGCGGATGGACACGGCGCTCAACGACCGCCAGAAGAAGCTCGAGGAGGACCTCGCGGCTCTGGAGGCCGAGGGTGCCAAGGCCGACCAGAAGCGCAAGGTGCGTGACGGTGCCGAGCGTGAGCTCGCCTCGATCCGCAAGCGCTCCGAGGCCGAGCTCGCCCGCCTCGAGGAGGTCTGGGACACGTTCAAGAGCCTCAAGGTCCAGGACCTCATGGGTGACGAGCTCCTCTACCGCGAGATGAAGAACTGGTTCGGCAAGTACTTCGAGGGCCACATGGGCGCCACGGCGATCCAGAAGCGCCTCCAGGACTTCGACATCGACGGGGAGGTGGAGTCGCTCCGCGAGACCATCGCTACCGGCAAGGGCCAGCGCAAGGTCCGTGCCCTCAAGCGCCTCAAGGTCGTCGACGCCTTCCGCAAGACCGGCAACCAGCCGATCGGCATGGTCCTGGACGCCGTCCCGGTCATCCCGCCGGACCTGCGCCCGATGGTGCAGCTCGACGGTGGCCGCTTCGCGACCTCCGATCTGAACGACCTCTACCGTCGTGTGATCAACCGCAACAACCGACTCAAGCGACTGCTCGACCTCGGTGCTCCGGAGATCATCGTCAACAACGAGAAGCGCATGCTTCAGGAGGCAGTCGACTCGCTGTTCGACAACGGCCGTCGTGGTCGCCCGGTGACGGGCCCCGGCAACCGCCCGCTCAAGTCGCTCTCCGACATGCTCAAGGGCAAGCAGGGTCGCTTCCGTCAGAACCTCCTCGGCAAGCGTGTGGACTACTCGGGTCGTTCCGTCATCGTCTCGGGTCCGCAGCTGAAGCTGCACCAGTGCGGTCTGCCCAAGCAGATGGCCTTGGAGCTCTTCAAGCCGTTCGTGATGAAGCGCCTGGTCGACCTGTCGCACGCGCAGAACATCAAGTCCGCCAAGCGGATGGTCGAGCGCGCCCGCCCGGTCGTGTGGGACGTCCTCGAAGAGGTCATCACCGAGCACCCGGTCCTGCTCAACCGTGCGCCCACGCTCCACCGTCTGGGCATCCAGGCGTTCGAGCCTCAGCTCATCGAGGGTAAGGCCATCCAGCTCCACCCGCTCGTGTGTGGGGCCTTCAACGCCGACTTCGACGGTGACCAGATGGCTGTCCACCTGCCGCTGTCGGCCGAGGCCCAGGCTGAGGCCCGTGTCCTCATGCTCTCGACGAACAACATCCTCAAGCCGTCGGACGGTCGTCCGGTGACGATGCCGTCGCAGGACATGATCATCGGTCTCTTCTTCCTCACGACCGACCGCGACGAGCAGCCCGGTGAGGGTCGCGCCTTCGCGTCGCCCGCCGAGGCGATCATGGCCTTCGACCGTGGCGAGATCTCGCTGCAGTCGGTCGTCAAGATCCGGCTCGACGACATCGTGCCGCCGGAGGGCTGGGAGGCTCCTGAGGGCTGGACCGAGGGTGACGCCGTCATCCTCGAGACGACCCTGGGCCGCACCATCTTCAACGACACGCTGCCTGCGGACTTCCCGTACGTGAACGAGGAGGTCGGCAAGAAGCGCCTCGGTGCCATCGTCAACGCCCTCGCGGAGCGTTACCCGAAGGTCGTCGTCGCCGCGTCGCTCGACGCCCTCAAGGACAACGGCTTCCACTGGGCCACGCGGTCGGGTGTCACGGTCTCCATCGACGACGTCACGACGCCGTCGAACAAGATCGAGATCCTCAAGGACTACGAGGACAAGGCCACCAAGATCCAGAAGCAGTTCGAGCGTGGTCTCGTGACTGACGAGGAGCGCCGTCAGGAGCTCGTCGAGATCTGGACCGAGGCGGCCAAGGAGGTCGGTGACGCGATGGAGAAGGCCTTCGACAAGAAGAACCCGATCTACATGCAGGTCACCTCCGGCGCCTCCGGTAACTTCAACCAGATCCGCCAGGTCGGCGCCATGCGTGGTCTTGTGGCCAACCCGAAGGGCGAGATCATCCCGCGCCCGATCAAGGCCAACTTCCGCGAGGGCCTCTCCGTGCTCGAGTACTTCATCTCGACGCACGGTGCTCGTAAGGGTCTTGCCGACACCGCGCTCCGTACGGCCGACTCGGGTTACCTGACCCGTCGTCTGGTCGACGTGTCGCAGGACGTCATCATCCGCGAGGAGGACTGCGGCACCGAGCGTGGCTTCATGGTCTCGATCGTGGACGACGACGTCGAGACGACGGCGTACGCCCGCACCGCGGCCGAGGAGATCGTCGGCCCCGACGGCACCGTGCTCGCCGCCGCCGGCGAGGACCTGGGTGACGTCAAGATCGCTGAGCTCGCCGCCGCCGGCGTCGAGGAGGTCAAGATCCGCTCCGTCCTCACCTGTGAGGCCGCGACCGGTACCTGCGCCAAGTGCTACGGCCGTTCGCTCGCGACCGGCAAGCTCGTCGACATCGGTGAGGCGGTCGGCATCATCGCCGCCCAGTCCATCGGTGAGCCGGGCACACAGCTCACGATGCGTACCTTCCACACCGGTGGTGTGGCGTCGGCCTCCGACATCACGCAGGGTCTGCCGCGTGTCGTCGAGCTCTTCGAGGCCCGTACCCCCAAGGGTGTCGCCCCGATCAGCGAGGCCGCCGGCCGCGTGACGATCGAGGAGACCGACAAGGCCCGCAAGGTCCTGGTCACCCCGGACGACGGCTCCGAGGTCGTCGAGTACGTCGTCTCGCGTCGTTCGCGCCTCAACGTCGCCGACGGTGACCACGTCGAGGTCGGTCGCACCCTGACGGTCGGTACCCCCGACCCGAAGGAGGTCCTCCGCATCCTCGGTGTCCGCTCCACGCAGAAGCACCTCGTGGACGAGGTCCAGGGCGTCTACAAGAGCCAGGGTGTGGCGATCCACGCCAAGCACATCGAGATCATCGTCCGGCAGATGCTGCGCCGGATCACGGTGCTCGAGTCCGGCGAGACCAACCTGCTCCCGTCCGACCTGGTCGACCGCGCTCTCTACGAGTCGGAGAACCGTCGGGTCGTCTCCGAGGGCGGCAAGCCGGCCTCGGGTCGTCCGGAGCTGATGGGCATCACGAAGGCGTCGCTCGCGACGGAGTCGTGGCTGTCGGCGGCCTCCTTCCAGGAGACCACCCGCGTCCTCACCGACGCTGCCATCAACGGTCGTTCCGACAGCCTGCGCGGCCTGAAGGAGAACGTCATCATCGGTAAGCTCATCCCGGCCGGTACCGGCCTGGAGCGCTACCGGAGCATCCGGGTCGAGCCGACCGAGGAGGCCCGCGCGGCCGCCTACTCGGTGACCGGATATGACAGCTACGACTACGACTTCGGCAACGGGTCGGGTCAGCCGGTGGCGCTCGACGACTTCGACTTCGGTTCCTACCAGAACTGAGGTCTGAGGCGCCGGACGGCGCGTCTACTGCGTTCCGAAGGGGAGGCGACCAAACCCGGGTCGCCTCCCCTTCGGCGCCTTCTAGCCGCGCGCGTCAGGCACCTCATACCCTCGGTAGGGTTGTGTCGTGTCCTCCCTTCCGACCTCGTGCGACGTCCTGGTCGTCGGCGCCGGCCCGGCGGGCTCGGCGGCGGCGACGTGGGCGGCGCGCGCAGGCCTCGAGGTCGTGCTCGTCGACATGGCTGTCTTCCCGCGCGACAAGACCTGTGGCGACGGACTCACCCCGCGTGCCGTCCACGAGCTCTCCCTGCTCGGCCTGACCGACTGGGTCCGGACGCATCCCGTCTCACGGGGCCTGCGGGCGCACGGGTTCGGGCAGACGCTGGAGCTGCCGTGGCCGGGCGGGTCGCTCCCTGACTGGGGCTCGGCTGTCGCCCGCGTCGAGCTGGACGGCCACCTGCGGGACGTGGCGATCAAGTCCGGAGCGACCGCGCTCGATGGGCTCAAGGCCGTCGGCGTACGGCGGGAGGGAGAGCGGGTCGCTGCCGTCCTCTTCGACGGTGCCGAGGCCGGTGTGCGCAGCGAGATCGCGTGTCGCCACCTGATCGTTGCCGACGGCGTGCGGTCGCCGCTGGGCAAGGTGCTCGGGCGGGAGTGGCACCGGGACACGGTGTACGGCGTCGCCGGCCGCTCGTACGTCGCCTCCTCCCGCGCCGACGATCCGTGGATCTCCTCCCACCTCGAGCTCCGCGACGAGTCCGACGCGGTGCTCTCGGGGTACGGCTGGGTCTTCCCGCTCGGAGGTGGACAGGTCAACCTCGGTGCCGGCACGCTCGCGACCTCCAAGCGGCCTGCGGACGTCGCCATCAAGCCGCTGATGCGGCTCTACGCCTCACAGATCGCTGTCGAGTTCGGGCTCGAGGCCACTGGGGCGGACGGCGCTGTCGCGCTGCGCCAGGAGGCGAGTGCGCTGCTGCCGATGGGTGGCGCCGTCTCGAACGTCGCTGGTCCCAACTGGGCGCTGATCGGTGACGCCGCAGCCTGTGTCAACCCGCTCAACGGCGAGGGCATCGACTACGGCCTGGAGACCGGGCGGCTGATCGCCTCGGTCCTCGCCGAGGCGCCGAACACGCCGCTCACCGACATCTGGCCCGAGATCCTGCGCGAGCACTACGGCGAGGCGTTCTCGATCGCCCGTCGCCTCGCCGGCATCGCGACCAACCCCCGCCTCGTGGCGGCGCTCGGCCCGCTCGGCATGCGCAGTGACTGGCTGATGACACTGGCCCTGCGCTGGATGGGCAACCTCGTCACCGACGACGACCGCGACCGGGCCGCACGCGTCTGGCAGTGGGCCGGACGTCGGTCGCTGGCCGTCGACCGTCGCCCGCTCTTCGCATGAGATCCGCTCGATGAGGTTCCGGCGATGACGAGACGCGAGAGGCTGCCGCAGGTGCAGCGGGTGGCGGCGTACGCCGTCATCCTGCGCGACGAGAAGATCCTGCTGTCGAGGCTCTCGGACACGTTGACCGCGACACCGCAGTGGACCCTGCCCGGCGGCGGACTCGACCACGGTGAGGACCCGCGCGCAGCAGTCGTCCGTGAGGTGCGGGAGGAGACGGGTCTCGACGTCACGGTCGGCGACACCGCCTGGGTGCTCTCGGCGCACTCGGCCAACACGTGGCGCCGGGGGCGCAACGTCAACGCCCACGCGCTCCGGATCGTCTACGACGGCTGGGTGCCCGTGGACGCGCCCGAGCCGCACACCGTCGAGGTCGGTGGATCGACGGCCGAGGCGGCCTGGCTGCCGCTCGCCGACGTGCTCTCCGGCGATATCCCCACGCTGCCGCTCGTCCGGGACGCGCTCACGCAGCACCGGGTGACACAGGTGCAGCGTGTGGGGGTCTACGGCCTGCTCACCCGGACGCTCGACGGCCGCACGGAGGTGCTCCTCACCCGCATCGCGCCGCACGCCGTCAGCGGCGGGAAGTGGCATCTGCCAGGTGGCGGGATCGACTTCGGCGAGTCCCCACGCGAGGCACTGGTGCGGGAGTTCGCCGAGGAGACCGGACTGAAGGTCGAGATCGGGGCACCGCTCGAGATCCGTGACGTTCACTTCACCGGAGTGGCTCCCCACGGCAGGCTCGAGGACTTCCACGGCCTCCACCTGATCTTCACCGTCACGACCTCGGACACGCAGGAGCCCGTCGTCGTGGAGGTCGACGGGACCACGGATCAGGTGGCGTGGGTGGCGATCTCCGACGTCGCCGGCCTGGACACCACCCCTCAGGTGACGGCGGCGCTCGCAGCATCTGGGAGAATCGCCCGGTGACTGCTGTTGCCCTGGACCTTGCGAGTGAGCTGCGCAGCCGGGGGATCAGCAATGTCGACGACTCCACGCTGGCCCGGGCGCTCTACTCCTCGGACGCGTCGCTCTACCGCGTCATCCCGCAGGTGGTGGTCCGGCCGCAGCACACCGACGAGCTGATCGCCATCCACGAGGCCTCGCGGACGCTGGGTGTGCCGGTCACGCTGCGCGGCGCCGGCACGTCGATCGCAGGGAACGCGGTCGGGCCGGGCATCGTCGTCGACACCCGTGACCTACGCCGGGTGATCTCGATCGATCCGGACGCGCGGACTGCGCGGATCGAGCCGGGGATCGTCCACGCCGACCTGCAGCGGGCGGCGGCGCCGTACGGCCTCCGCTTCGGGCCCGACCCGTCGACGCACCCGCGCTGCACGATCGGCGGGATGATCGGTAACAACGCCTGCGGCAACAGGGCCCTCGGCTACGGCCGCACCGTCGACAACGTCGAGGCACTGAAGGTCGTCTGGGGGACGGGCGAGGTGGCGGAGTACGCCGACGGGTCGGCGGGCGGCGCGACGGCGGAGCGACTGCTCGCGCTCGGTGACGCCCATCTCGCCCACCTGCGCACCGAGTTCGGCCGCTTCGGGCGGCAGGTGTCGGGCTACTCGCTCGAGCACCTCCTGCCGGAGAAGGGCCGCCGGGTCGACCGCTTCCTGGTCGGCACCGAGGGCACGCTCGCGACCATCCTCGAGACCACCGTCCGACTCGTCGTCGACGAGCCCGGTCGGATGCTGCTCGTGCTGGGCTACCCGACGATGCACGAAGCGGCTGATGCGGTGCCGGCTGTGCTCGCTGCGGCCCGCTCGACGGCCGGAACCCTGCTGGCGTGTGAGGGGCTCGACGCCCGGATCGTCGACCTGGTCCGCGCGAAGGGCAACGTCGTCCCCGAGCTGCCGGCCGGCGCCGGCTGGCTGATGGCCGAGGCGGCCGGCGTCCATGCCGAGGACCTCCTCTCCGCCGTTGCCGCGGCCGGCGGAGCTCTGGATGCGCGGCTCGTCCGTGACGCCGGCGAGATGGCCGCGATCTGGAAGATCCGCGAGGACGGAGCGGGCCTGGCCGGTCGCTCGCTGCCGACTCCCGCCTACTCGGGGTGGGAGGACTCGGCGGTTCCGCCCGAGCACCTCGGGGCATGGCTGCGCGACTTCGACGAGATCCTGGCGGCGTACGGGCTGCAGGGCTTCCCGTACGGCCACTTCGGCGACGGGTGCATCCACTGCCGCATCGACTTCCCCTTCGAGGCCGGAAACCCTGACTCCGCACGGGTCTTCCGCGAGTTCATGACCGCGTGCGCGCACGGCATCAAGAAGTACGGCGGCACTCTGTCGGGCGAGCACGGCGACGGCCGGGTGCGCTCCGAGCTGCTTCCGCTGATGTACGAGCCGCAGTCGATCGACCTCTTCCGCGCGGTCAAGCAGATCGCGGATCCCGAGAACCTGATGAACCCGGGCAACATCGCCAGCCCGGACGACCAGGGCCCCGCCTCGATCACGGACGACCTGCGGCCGGTCCGCCCCCGCGCACGCCCGACCACTTCGCTGCGCCTGCTGCACGACGACGGCGATCTCGGTGCCGCCGTCCACCGTTGCACCGGTGTCGGCAAGTGCGTGGCGCCGCACACCAGCGGCGTGATGTGCCCGTCCTACCTCGGCACGCTGCAGGAGAAGGACTCCACCCGCGGGCGCGCCCGCGTGCTCCAGGAGGCGCTCGACGGCGGCCTCGTCCGCGGGCTGGCCGATCCTGCTGTCGGAGCGGCGCTGGATCTGTGCCTTGCGTGCAAGGGCTGTTCGACCGACTGCCCGTCCGGCGTCGACATGGCGACGTACAAGTCGGAATCGCTGTACCAAGCGTTCCGCGGCAAACGCCGCCCCCGCTCGCACTACCTCCTCGGCCGGTTGCCGATGTGGGCGCGTCTCGGTGCTCCCTTCGCGCGGCTCACCAACCTGCTGATGAAGCTCGCGCCCCTCGCCTGGCTGGCGAAGTGGGTCGCGGGCATCGACCAGCGGCGGTCTGTGCCGAAGTTCGCCCCGACGACCCTCCGCCGGTCCGCCGAGACCGGGTCACTGGTGGAGAGGCCCGACGTCTGGATCTGGGCCGACTCCTTCACCGACCACTTCTTCACCCAGTCGGGTGAGGCAGCAATCGCGTTCCTCGAGGCGCAGGGCCTCACCGTCAAGGTGATCAAGGACAACGCCTGCTGCGGCCTGACCTGGATCACGACCGGCCAGCTCGACCAGGCGAAGTCGATCATGGAGCGCACGGTGCGGACGTTGGCGCCGTACGTCGCCAGTGGCGTCCCCGTCGTCGGCCTCGAGCCCTCCTGCCTCGCCACGCTGCGCTCGGACTCGCTCGAGCTGACCGACATCCCCGAGGCGGTCGACGTCGCGGCCCAGATGCTGACCTTCGCCGAGCTCGTGCACAAGCTCGAGCTCCCGCTGCCCGACCTGAGCGACGTCGAGATCGTCGCGCAGCCGCACTGCCACCAGAACGCGGTGCTCGGCTGGAAGGTCGAGCAGGGCCTGCTGGAGAAGGCGGGGGCCACGGTCACGAAGGTCGCCGGCTGCTGTGGTCTCGCGGGGAACTTCGGCGTGGAGGAGGGGCACTACGAGGTGAGCGTCGCGATCGCGGAGACCCACCTGCTCCCGGCCGTGCGCGCAGCCTCCCCTGAGACTGTGATCCTCGCCGACGGGATGTCGTGCCGGGTCCAGTTGGATGACCTCGCCGGCGTGCCCACGATGCACCTCGCCGAGCTCCTGGCTTCTAAACTGGTGAAGTGAGCCCGAAGCAGCGCCGGTACATCATCCCTGCAGCGCTGGTGGCTCTCCTCGTGATCGTGGTGATCGCGCAGGTGCTCAAGTGAGCGGTGGCGAGCGGACCTCGGAGCCGCTGCTGCGGGCACTCAACCGGATGCGTTCGGTGATGCTCGATCCCGACCAGCTGGTCAAGGCGGTCGCCTCCGGCAAGCAGCGCGGCACCGACCCGCAGTGGCGGCGTGCCGAGCTGCGCTACGTCGACCTCAAGGCCGGGCGTCAGCTGCAGATCACGACGTACGACGCCACGCAGGCGTTCACCGCGAACTACAAGGTCGGCGACTCTGCGCTGGTCGAGGCACTCGACGAGCTGCTCGATCTGCCCTTCGCCAACTGGGTCGTGACCACCGCGACCGAGGAGACGACGGTCCAGGCCAAGACGCCCCACACGGCGCTGGTCTCTGTCGTCGAGAAGGCGCAGGCCGCGGAGCAGCAGGCCAGCCACGACCTGCCCAAGGAGCGGCTCCTGCCGGAGTCCGACCCGGTCTTCATCACCCTCGGCCTCTCCGGCAAGGACGGGAAGCTCAAGCCGAGCCGCGCGTCGAAGTACCGTCAGGTCGAGGAGTTCCTCCGCCAGCTCGACACTGCCATCGATGACGCGCTCGCGAAGAAGCACCTCCGAGTGCCGACGGCCGATGAGCCGCTGCGGATCGTCGACCTCGGCTGCGGCAACGGCTATCTGACCTTCGCCGCCCAGCGCTACCTCACCTCGGTGAAGCAGCTCCCGGTCGTCGTCACGGGCGTCGACATCAAGGAGCAGTCCCGGGACCACAACGCCAGCGTGGCGAGGGATCTGGGCGTCAACGCGGAGTTCGTCGTCGGCACGATCGACGGCGTCGAGCTGCCTCGGAACCCCGACGTCGTGCTCGCGCTGCACGCCTGCGACACGGCCACCGACGACGCCCTCGCGCGGGCGATCGACTGGGAGGCACCGCTCGTGCTCGCCGCACCCTGCTGCCACCACGACATCTCGGCCCAGCTGCGCAAGGCACCGACCCCGTCGCCGTACGCCATGTTCACCCGCCACGGCATCCTCCGCGAGCGCCTCGCCGACACCCTCACCGACGGTATTCGCGCGTCGCTGCTGCGGATCAGCGGCTACCGCGTCGACGTCGTGCAGTTCGTCGAGAGCCAGCACACGCCGCGCAACACCATGCTGCGAGCCGTCCGCACCGGCGGGCCGGTCAAGGGCGGCTCGGTGAAGAAGGAGTACGACGACCTCGTCTCCACGTGGGCGTTGAAGCCGAAGCTCGCGGAGCTCCTGGGTCTCGCGTGAGAGCGCGTTCGTGATCGTCCGCATCGCGGCGTCGATCCTGGTGGCGCTGGGGCCCTCAGGTGACGTCGCGTTCTCCTTCGACGACCCGGACATCACCGAGTCCTCCGCGCTGGTCGCACTTCCCAACGGTGACTTCGTCACCACCAACGACTCCGGCGACTCCGGCCGGGTCTTCCTCGTGAGCCCGGACGGGAAGACGCTGCGGGTGAGCGACTGGGCGGACGACGCGACCGACGTCGAGGCACTGGCCCCGGTCGGTTGGCCGGCCCGCAGCGATCGCGTGTGGGTGGGCGACATCGGCGACAACGCCAACGCCCGCGACACGATCGAGGTCACCCAGGCCAAGGTCGGTCTGGGAGGCCAGGAGACGCTCGAGGGCTTCACGCCGCTGGAGCTCCGTTACCCCGACGGCGCCCATGACGCGGAGACGCTGATGGCGGCACCTGACGGCCGTCTCCTGATCGTCACGAAGGGGTTCCTCGGCGGGACGCTCTACGCCGTGCCCACGCACTCCCGCCCGGCGGGTGCGATCACGCTCGAGCCCCTCAGCTCCACCGGAGCCATGCTCCCCATGGCCACCGACGGCGCCTTCCTCCCCGACGGCAAGCACTTCCTGCTCCGCGGCTACACGTCGGCGACGCTCTACGCCTGGCCGTCGCTGGATCGCCTCGGCTCGATGCCACTGCCGCACCAGAAGCAGGGTGAGGGGCTCGGCATCGCCGCCGACGGGTCGCTCTGGCTCTCGAGTGAAGGGGTGCATGCCGACGTACTGCACACCGAGCTCTCACCTGCACTGAGGGCCCTCGTCGACGGGGGTACGCCGAACGCGACACCGACCTCCACCGAAACGGCCCCCGCGCCCGCTCGAGAGGGCGATTCCTCACCGTCGGATGGGGAATCAGGCACGCGCGGATGGTGGCCCTGGATCGGAGGAGGGATCGTGGCAGTGGGACTGATCGCCTACCTGCTGCGGCGCCGAGCATGAGAAGCGGGACACGCGGGTAAGACCTTGTCGTGGTCAGGCTGCGTCGGACATCCCCGGACCAGCCGGGCTGGACGCGGCGACGGGCAGGACGAGGATTCGTCTATCTCGATGAGAACGGCGACCGCCTTCCCGAGGAGGACGTCGAGCGCATCCGGGCGCTGGCGATCCCGCCGGCCTGGCGCGACGTATGGATCACGCCGCACGCCAATGGCCACCTGCAGGCGATCGGGACCGACGACGCGGGCCGGCGGCAGTACCTCTACCACCCGGACTGGCGCACGCGCCGGGACGCGGACAAGTTCGACCGGGTGCTCCTCTTCGGTCGGGCGCTGATGAAGGCGCGCGAGCGGATCCTCTCCGACCTCGCCAAGGACGGGATGCCCCGGGAGAGGGCCTGTGCCTGCGCCGTACGGCTCCTTGACCTGGGCTACTTCCGGATCGGCAACGACGTCTATGCCGATGCGCACGGCAGCTTCGGGCTCACCACCCTGCAGCGTCGTCACGTGAGGCGCATGCAGGACAGGCTCGTCTTCACGTTCACCGGCAAGTCGGGGGTGGACCACCGGATCGAGATCGACGACGCGATGGTCGGCGAGGCGGTCGAGGCGATGCGCCGGCGTCGCGGCAGCGACGAGGGCCTGCTCGCGTTCCGCGAAGGACGGCAGTGGCGGACGATGCTGCCCACGCTGGTCAACGACTACGTGCGCGAGGTAACCGGCGTCGAGGCGACCGCCAAGGACTTCCGCACCTGGCACGCGACCGTGCTCGCGGCCGCCGGCCTGGCAGAACGGCTCGACGAGGCCGGCGGAACGGTGTCGAAGACGAAGGGGAAGCGGCTGGTCAGCGACACGATGAAGGAGGTCGCGGAGTTCCTCGGCAACACCCCGACGCTCGCCCGCAAGTCCTACGTCGACCCGCGGGTGGTCAGCGCCTTCGAGGAGGGCCGCACCATCGCCTCGGCCACTCGCAAGAACCATGCGACGACGGATGCCCGGCAGCTGGCACTCGAGCGAGCGACGCTCCGCCTGATCGGCTAGAGCTGCTCCACCACGTAGTCGATGCAGGTGGTGAGCGCCTCGACGTCGGAGGCGTCGACGGCGGGATACATCGCGATCCGAAGCTGGTTGGCGCCGATGCCGCGGTAGGCGTCGAGGTCGACGACACCGTTGGCACGCAGCACGTCCATGACCTCGGTCTTGGAGATCGAGGGGTCGAGTTCGATCGTGCCCACAACGTCGGAGCGGTTCTCGGGGTCGTCGACGAAGGGGGCGGCGTACGACGACCGCTCGGCCCAGCCATAGAGGACTGCGGCCGAGGCGGCCGTCCGGGCCGCCATGCCCGCAAGTCCGCCGTTCGCGTTCATCCAGTCCAGCTGCTCCGCCATCAGGAAGAGCGTCGCGACGGCAGGAGTATTGAGGGTCTGGTCGGCGCGGGTGTTCTTGAGCGCGGTCGTGAGCGAGAAGAACTCGGGGATGTAGCGGCCCGACGCGGCGATCTTCTCCGCGCGCTCGATGGCGGCGGGGGAGAGGGTGGTGATCCACAGGCCGCCGTCGGAGGCGAAGGACTTCTGCGGGGCGAAGTAGTAGACGTCGGCCTGGCTGAGGTCGAGGGCGAGCCCGCCCGCAGCTGAGGTGGCGTCGACGAGCGTGAGCTGCTCGGGCGTCATGCCGGCCGGTCGCCCCACGGGCGCCCACACACCGGTGGAGGTCTCGTTGTGGGTCCACGCGTAGGTATCCACGTCGGCATCGAAGGCGACCTCGACGCGGGTGCCCGGCTCGGCCGTGCGCATGGCCGGGGCCTTCAGCCACGGTGCGGCGTTGGCCGCCTTGGCGAACTTCGCGCCGAACTCACCGAAGACCGCGTGCTGCGAGCGCTCCTCGATCAGCGCGAAGGTGGCCAGGTCCCAGAAGGCCGCCGAGCCGCCGTTGCCGATCGCGATCTCGAACCCGTCGGGCAGGCCGAAGAGGGTGGTGAGGCCGTCGACGACCCGACGTACGAGCTTCTTGACCGGCGGCTGCCGGTGGGAGGTGCCGACCAGGGTGCTCCCCGTGGCCGCGAGTGCCTCGAGCCGGCCGGCCGTCACCTTCGACGGGCCGGAGCCGAAGCGGCCGTCGGCGGGCAGCAGCTCGGCAGGGATAACGATTGTCCTGGGGTCGGCCACGGTGAATATCCTCCCATCCGTGCCCGGCCCGGATCGACTCAGTATCAAGCGTCTCGGATATGACCATGAGGACGCGCAGGCGCTGACCGCGAGGCTGCAGGCCTTCTACGCCGAGCGGTACGGCGACGGGGATGACGATCCGACCGGCCCGAGCCAGTTCGTCGAGCCCGAGGGGATCTTCCTCGTCGGCTACGTGGACGGCAAACCGGTCGCGACGGGCGCCTGGCGCCGTGTGGGCGTCGACCGTCTCGGGACGACGAAGACCGCCGAGCTCAAGCGGATGCACGTGATCCCGGAGATGCAGCGCCGCGGCTTCGCCGGCGAGATCCTCCGGGCGCTCGAGGAGTCGGCGCGCGAGAACGGCTTCGAGGCGCTCGTCCTCTCGACCGGTCTCAAGCAGCCCGAGGGGATCGCCTTCTACGAGGCGCACGGCTATGAGCCCATCCAAGGCTTCGGCCACTACGCCGGTGCTCCGCTGAATCGGTGTTACGGGAAACACCTCTGACGGAGCGTCCGCACGCGTCAGAGGCGTTTCGCAGAATCAGGTCCAGGACGGGTCGTAGCCCTCGATGTCGGACACCGGGCGGGTGCCCGGGCCGGTGTAGATCGCCGACGGGCGGATCAGGCGACCGGTGGTCTTCTGCTCGAGGATGTGGGCCGACCAACCGCCGGTGCGGGCACAGGTGAACATCGACGTGAACATGTGGGCGGGGATCTCGGCGAAGTCGAGGACGATCGCCGCCCAGAACTCCACGTTGGTCTCGAGCACACGGTCGGGGCGACGCTCACGGAGCTCGGCCAAGGCGGCCTCCTCCAGCGCCTTGGCGACCTCGTAGCGGGGAGCACCGAGCTCCTCCGCCGTACGCCGCAGGACGCGGGCGCGCGGGTCCTGCGCACGGTAGACGCGGTGGCCGAAGCCCATCAGGCGCTCGCCGGAGTCGAGGAGCCCCTTGACGTAGGCACGGGCGTCGCCGGCCTTCTCGACCTCCTCGATCATGCCGAGGACCCGGGAGGGGGCGCCGCCGTGCAGCGGACCCGACATCGCGCCGATCGCGCCCGACAGGGCGGCGGCGACGTCGGCACCGGTGGAGGTGATGACGCGGGCGGTGAAGGTGGAGGCGTTCATGCCGTGCTCGGCGGCGGAGCTCCAGTAGGCGTCGATCGCCTTGACGTGCTTGGGATCGGCCTCACCGCGCCAGCGGAGCAGGAACTTCTCGGCGAGGGTCTGCCCCTCGTCGACGACGCGCTGGGAGACAACCGGGAGGCCGAGGCCGCGGGCGGACTGGCCGGCCCAGGCGAGCACCATGACGGCCGCGCGGCCGAGGTCCTCGCGGACCTTCTCCGGCGTCGAGTCGAAGGTGTACGTGATGCCGAAGAAGGTGGCGAGCTGCGCGATCGCGGACTGCAGGTCGACGCGGACGTCACCGGTGTGGACAGGCAGCGAGAAGGCCTCGGCAGGCTGGAGGCCCGGGTCGAAGGTGCCGTCGACGAGGAGGCCCCAGACCTTCTCGAACGGGACGCGCCCGGCGAGGTCCTCGATGTCGACGCCGCGGTAGCGGAGCGCAGAGCCCTCCTTGTCGGGCTCGGCAATCTTGGTCTCGAATGCGACGACGCCCTCGAGCCCGTCGTGTACGACCGGCGAGTCAGCCATGTCTCTCCTTATGTCATGTGATCCATCGGGCATTGTGCCGCAGTCGGCGCGGGATGGGCCTTCCAGGGCCGTCTATGGTCACGGTATGGACGCCGACCTCTCCGCTCTGCGGCGCGACTACGCGGCCGGCGGACTCGACGAGCCCGACCTGTCGCCGGACCCCTTCGACATGTTCGCGCGCTGGTACGACGACGCGGTGACCGCCGAGATCCACGAGCCCAACGCGATGGTGGTCGCGACCGCCACGCCCGACGGCGTCCCGTCGGCGCGGTTCGTCCTGCTCAAGGGTTTCAGCAGCGGAGGCTTCGTCTTCTACACCAACCAGTCCGGGCGCAAGGGGCGCGAGCTCGCGGCCAATCCGCACATCGCGCTGCTCTTCCCGTGGCATCCGCTCGAGCGGCAGGTCCGGGTCGAGGGCACAGCGGCGGCGGTGACGCGGGAGGAGGTCAAGGCCTACTTCTCCCAGCGTCCTCGGGGATCCCAGCTCGGCGCCTGGGCGAGTCACCAGTCCGAGCCGGTCGAGTCGCGCGAGGCGTTGGACGCCGCCTACCGCGAGGTCGAGCAGCGCTTCGAGGGGGTCGAGGACATCGAGCCGCCCGACGAATGGGGCGGCTACCGCGTCACACCGACCCGCTTCGAGTTCTGGCAGGGCCGTACGGGCCGGCTGCACGACCGCTTCGTCTACGACCTTCGTGACAATAGTCAGTGGGAGCATCAGCGCCTGGCGCCGTAGGCTTCGGCAGTGCTGTTCCGCGTCCTCCGGACCTTTCTCGCTCCGTACAAATCGTGGTTGGCGACCATCGTCGTGCTGCAGTTCCTCAGCACCGGCGCGATGCTCTACCTGCCGAGCCTCAACGCCGACATCATCGACAAGGGCGTCGCCCAGGGCGACCAGGACTACATCGTCCGCACCGGCGCGTGGATGCTCGCCGTCTCGGTCCTGCAGATCATCTGCTCCGTCACCGCCTCCTACTGCGCATCGCGGGCGTCCATGGGGTTCGGACGTGACCTGCGCCGGGCGCTCTTCAGCAAGGTCGGTTCCTTCGGCGCCTTCGAGATCGGACGCTTCGGCGCACCCAGCCTGATCACCCGCACGACCAACGACGCCCAGCAGGTCCAGATGTTCGGCTACCTCGTCTGCGGCATGGCGGCCTCGATCCCGATCATGATGATCGGTGCCGTCTTCATGGCGCTGCACCAGGATGCCCACCTGGCCTGGCTCTTCGCGGTGCTCATCCCCGCG
The DNA here is from genome assembly GCF_020715565.1 of Nocardioides sp. Kera G14. Taxonomy (NCBI): domain Bacteria; kingdom Bacillati; phylum Actinomycetota; class Actinomycetes; order Propionibacteriales; family Nocardioidaceae; genus Nocardioides; species Nocardioides sp. Kera G14. The sequence continues at coordinate 287,461 of NZ_CP085839.1, forward strand.
CTCTTCGTCACCGTCGGCATCATCGCGAGCCGAATCGTGCCCAACATGGCCAAGGTCCAGTCGCGCCTCGACGGCGTCAACCGGGTGCTCCGCGAGCAGATCACCGGCATCCGCGTCGTACGCGCCTTCGTCCGCGAGCCGCAGGAGAAGGTCCGCTTCGACGTGGCCAACGAGGAGCTCACCGACGTCTCGCTCAAGGCCGGCCGGTGGCTGGCGCTCTTCTTCCCGATGATGATGGTGATCGTCAACGTCGCGGCCGTCGGCGTGATCTGGTTCGGCGGCCACCTCGTCGACGATGGCACGATGCAGGTCGGCCCGCTGACCGCGTTCCTCTCCTACCTCATGCAGGTGATGATGAGCGTGATGATGGGGACGTTCGTCTTCATGCAGATGCCGCGCTCGGCCGTCTGTGCGGAGCGGATCCAGGAGGTCCTCGACGTCGTCCCGTCGATCGTGATGTCTCCCACCGGCGTCGCCTCCGCACCGGCCGGCGCGCGCGGCGAGCTGACCTTCGCCGACGTCGATTTCACCTATCCCGGCGCCGAGCAGCCTGTCCTCACCGACCTCTCGTTCACCGCGACCCGCGGCCAGACGGTGGCCGTCATCGGCTCCACCGGCGCCGGGAAGTCGACCCTGATCAACCTCGTGCCGCGGCTCTTCGACACCACCGACGGTGCCGTCCGCGTGGACGGCATCGACGTGCGCGAATGGGCGCCCGACGCCCTCGGTGCGCGGCTCGGTCTCGTGCCCCAGCGGGCCTTCCTCTTCTCCGGCACGATCCGCTCCAACCTGCTCTACGGTGCCAACACCGCCGAGGACGCCACGGACGAGGCCCTCTGGCACGCCCTCGAGATCGCGCAGGCGGCCGACTTCGTCCGCGCCATGGAGTCCGGCCTGGACTCTCCGGTCGTGCAGGGCGGCACCAACTTCTCCGGTGGCCAGCGCCAGCGCCTGGCCATCGCCCGCGCGCTCGTACGTCGACCCGAGATCTACCTCTTCGACGACTCGTTCTCCGCGCTGGACCTCGCCACCGACGCCCGACTGCGCGCCGCGCTGAAACCCGAGACGCGAGACTCGACGGTGGTCATCGTCGCCCAGCGGGTCTCGACCATCCGCGACGCCGACCTGATCCTCGTCCTCGACGACGGCCGGATCGTGGGGCGGGGCACCCACGAGGAGCTGGTCGCCAGCAACCCGACGTACCAGGAGATCGTCGCCTCGCAGCTGAGCGCGGAGGAGGCGGCGGCATGAGTGACCAGAAGCCTGTGCAGTCGAAGCAGGGCACGCAGATGAAGGCCGTCGAGCGCATCCAGATGGCGGGCGGCCCCGGCCGCGGGCCGATGGGCGGCGGCATGGTCGGCGGGAAGGCCTCGACCTTCGGCCCCTCCGCGAAGCGCCTCCTCGGACGGCTCTTCCCCGGCCGCATCGAGGGTGTCGCCGTCGTCACGCTCGCCGTCATCAGCGTGCTGCTGACCGCTCTCGCGCCGCGCTACCTCGGCCACGCGACCGACCGGGTCTTCGCCGGTGCGATCGGCCGCACCCTGCCCAGTGGCGTCACGGTCGACCAGGTCGTCGCCGACATGCACGCCAAGGGTCAGGACCGACTGGCCGACCTCATCTCGGGGATGGACCACGTGGTCCCCGGCCACGGCGTGGACTTCACCGCCGTCGGGCAGATCCTGCTCTTCGTCCTCGGCCTCTACATCGCCTCCAACCTCTTCGCCTTCCTCCAGGCGCTGCTGCTCAACTCGATGGTGCAGCGCACCGTGCGCGACCTGCGCGCGGACGTGGAGGCGAAGCTCAACGTGCTGCCGCTGGAGTACTTCGACTCCCAGCCGCGCGGCGAGATCCTGTCGCGCGTCACCAATGACATCGACAACGTCTCGCAGACGCTGGGCCAGACGATGTCGCAGCTCCTCACCTCGGTCGTGAGCGTGGTGTCGATCCTCGCGATGATGCTGTGGATCTCGCCGCTGCTCGCCCTGATCGCGCTCATCTCGGTGCCGATCTCGATGACCGTGGCCCGTCAGGTGATGAAGCGCTCGCAGGGGCAGTTCGTCCAGCAGTGGCGCTCGACCGGCCAGCTCAACGCGCACATCGAGGAGACCTTCTCCGGCCACGACCTCGTCCGGGTCTTCGGTCGCCAGGCCGAGGTCGAGGCGACGTTCGCGGAACGCAACGCCGCCCTCTACGAGGCCGGTTTCAAGGCGCAGTTCATGAGCGGCCTCGTGATGCCCATCATGATGTTCATCGGCAACCTCAACTTCGTCGCGGTCGCGGTCGTCGGTGGCCTGCGGGTCGCCCACGGTGCCCTGACCGTCGGTGAGATCCAGGCCTTCATCCAGTACAGCCGGCAGTTCAACATGCCGCTCACGCAGATGGCCTCGATGATGAACCTCCTCCAGTCCGGTGTCGCCTCTGCGGAGCGGGTCTTCGAGCTGATCGACGCGCCGGAGCAGGTCCGTGAGGAGAGCGGCACGCTCGCAGCCGTACGTCGGGGAGAGGTCAACGGCGAGGTGCGGTTCGAGAAGGTCTCCTTCTCCTACGACCACGAGACACCGCTCATCACCGACCTCGACCTCGTGGCCAAGCCCGGCCAGACGGTCGCGATCGTGGGCCCGACGGGTGCCGGCAAGACGACGTTGGTCAACCTGATCATGCGGTTCTACGAGCTCGACGGCGGCCGGATCACACTGGACGGTGTCGACATCACCGCCATCCCGCGGAGCGTCCTGCGCGGGCAGACCGGCATGGTTCTCCAGGACACCTGGCTCTTCGAGGGCACCATCCGCGAGAACCTCCTCTACGGCCGCCCCGACGCGACCGAGGAGGAGCTGATGGAAGCGGCCCGGGCGACCTTCGTCGACCGCTTCGTGCACTCCCTGCCCGACGGCTACGACACGATGCTCGACGGTGAGGGCGGCTCGCTGTCGGCGGGGGAGAGGCAGCTGCTCACCATCTGCCGCGCCTTCCTCGCCCAGCCGGCGCTGCTGATCCTCGACGAGGCGACCTCATCGGTCGACACCCGCACCGAGCTGCTCCTGCAGCAGGCGATGGCCGCGCTGCGCTCGGACCGGACCAGTTTCGTGATCGCCCACCGACTCTCCACCATCCGTGACGCCGACCTGATCCTCGTCATGGAGGCGGGCCGGATCGTCGAGCAGGGCACCCACGACGAGCTGATCGCGGCAGGCGGTGCGTACGCGCGGCTCTACCAGTCGCAGTTCGCGGCCGCGGTCGACCCGGAGGCTGACACCGCGGGTGCCCTGACCTGACAGGATGGGCGGCGTGTGGGCCGTCGTGTTGATCGTCGCTGTCGTGGCGGCGGCCGTGGCGGTCGCCCTCGGTGTGATGGTGTCCCGCACGCGCACCGAGCTCGAGGCGGCCCGGGAGCGGGTCGATGAGCTCCAGGACGAGCAGCGGCGACTGATCGCGGCACTCGACGCCGCCGGCGTACCGGTGCCGCTGGAGCGCGTCCCGCGACGCTCGGTGCGCGTGGCCAAGCAGGCGGCCCGGGCCGTCATCGGTACCGCGGGACTGCTGCGGACCGGCGGGATCAACCAAGTGCTCAACGCCTCCCTCGACGAGCTCGGTCGGTGGGCGGACACCGATCGCACGGAGATCGAGCAGTGGGCCACGCCCGAGGGCCTGGTCACCGTCCTCTTCTCCGACATCGAGGGCTCGACCGCGCTCAACGAGCAGCTGGGTGACGATGCCTGGCTCAAGGTGCTGCGCGCCCACGACACCCTGATCCGGCGCGAGGTCGAGCGCTGCGACGGCCACATCGTGAAGAACCAGGGCGACGGCTACATGGTCGTCTTCAGCCACGCACCCGCCGCGATCGCCGCAGCGGTCGGCATCCAGGAGCGCCTTGCTGCGGGCCGCCAGAAGCTGTTGCGTCGCGCCGGCGTCTGTGTCCGGATCGGACTCCACGCCGGCCAGGTGGTCTCCCACGAGGGTGACTACTTCGGCCGCAACGTCGCCCTCGCCGCCCGGATCGCCGCGAAGGCGCAGGGCGGCGAGATCCTGGTCAGCGACGAGGTCCACGCGATCGCCCTCGGCATGACCTCCCCGACCGTCGCCTTCACGCCGCTCGAGCCGCTCGAGCTCAAGGGTCTCAGCGGCGAGTTCCAGCTCTGGCGCGCAAGCGGGACCTGACCGGCGTCGTAAAGTTGTCGAAGTCAACCTTCCAGATGTATCGTTGACCTATGCAACAAACCAAGCCCATGTCCCACAAGGAGATCCTGGAGGCCCTCTCCGGCCTCCTGGTCGCGATGTTCGTCGCGATCCTCTCGAGCACCGTCGTGACGAACGCGCTACCGCGCATCGTGTCCGACCTCCACGGCAGCCAGACCGGCTACACGTGGGTGCTCGTCGCCACCATGCTCGCGATGACCGCGACCACGCCCATCTGGGGCAAGTTCGCCGACCTCTTCAGCAAGAAGCTGCTGATCCAGATCGCCCTCGTCGTCTACGTCTCGGGCTCGGCACTCGCGGGCTTCGCCCAGTCGATGTCGTGGCTGATCGGCGCGCGTGTGGTCACCGGTCTCGGGGTCGGTGGCGTCATGGCCCTGATCCAGATCATCATCGGCTCGATGGTCTCCCCGCGTGAGCGCGGACGGTACTCGGGCTACATCGGCGCGAGCTACGGTCTCGCCACCCTGATCGGACCGCTCGTCGGCGGCGTGATCGTCGACAGCCCCCTCGGCTGGCGCGGCTGCTTCTACGTCAGCCTCCCGTTCGCGATCATCTCGATCGTCATCCTGCAGCTGAAGCTCCACCTTCCGACGATCAAGCGCAAGGTCAAGGTCGACTACCTGGGGTCCGCGCTCCTTATGGGTGGCGTCAGCATCCTGCTGATCTGGGTCTCGCTCGCGGGGCAGCAGTTCGACTGGCTCAGCGCCACCACGGCGTACCTGGTCATCGGTGGCCTCGTGGTGCTCGCCCTCGCGGCGCTCGTCGAGGCGAAGTACGCGGCCGAGCCGATCATCCCGTTGCAGCTCTTCCGCGACCGGACCATCTCGCTGGCCACGATCGGTGCGATCTTCGTCGGTGTCGTGATGCTCACGGCGACGACGTTCCTCTCGGAGTACTTCCAGAACTCGCGCGGCATGAGCCCGACCCACGCCGGCCTGATGAGCCTGACGATGGTCCTCGGCCTGATGAGCGTCAGCATCATCTCCGGCCGCCTGATCAGCAGCACCGGTCGCTGGAAGGTCTGGCTCGTCTCAGGCATGGCCGCGGTCGTGCTCGGCGCCGCGCTGCTCTCCACCATCGACGGTGAGACCAACATGGTGCTGGTCGGCCTCTACATGTTCGTGCTGGGCATGGGCCTGGGCGCCACCCAGCAGAACCTCGTCCTCGCCGTGCAGAACAACGTCGAGCAGGCAAACATCGGTGCGGCCTCCTCGGTCGTGGCCTTCTTCCGGACCCTCGGTGGCGCCATCGGCGTCAGCGCCTTCGGCGCGGTCCTCAGCCACCGCGTCGCGACCCACGTCACCGACGGCATCGGCGGGCTGATCGCCTCCGGCCAGGTCACCCCCGACCAGGCTAAGTCGCTCGGCGGCGGCAGCGAGGTCCCGGACCTCGCCTCCCTGCCGGCCGCACTCGCGCACCTCTTCGAGGGCGCGTTCGGTGAGGCGACCGGACAGATCTTCCTCTTCAGCATCCCGTGTGCTGTGCTTGCGCTCCTCGCCGTCGTGTTCATCAAGGAGACCCGTTTGCGCACCACGCTCGACAAGCTCGAGGCTCCCGAGACGGAGATGGAGCTGGCTGCCGAGCTCGAACTGGGCGGCGCGCGGTGACCTCCCGCGCCGAAGGGCTTCGTCTCGTCGAGACGGAGATCAGCAACCTGGTCCGTCGTGTCCGTCGGATCATCGGTGAGCGCGCCGCGGCGGTCCACCCGGAGCTGCAGGGTGTCTCCTACCTCATCCTCGGCTGGTTGGAGCAGAACGGTCCGGCACGTGCCTCGTCGATCGTCGAGGCCTTCCGGATCGACAAGGGCGCGCTGTCACGGCAGCTGCACCACCTGGAGGAGCTCGGCCTCGTCGTACGCACGCCCGACCCCGGCGACGGCCGCGCCAGCCTCGTCGAGCTCACCGACGAGGCCCGCCTCCGGATGTCGCAGGTGGATTCGGAGCAGCGGAAGCTGGTCGACGAGAGGCTGGGCGGCTGGACCGCCACCGAGCTGCGGGATCTGGCGAATCAGCTCAAGCGTTACAACGACGCCCTCGACTGAACGCGGAGCCAGGCGCAGGCGTCTGGGGGCAGTACGTCGGCGAGGGGCTCGCTCGAGAGGATGACTGAGCCCTCGGGGAGAGGGACGGGCTCCGCGCCGGCGTTGAGCCAGATCTCGACCTCTCCTCGGCGAACCGCGACGACCTCGTACGGGGCGTCGAGGAGCTCGACGTCGTCGCCCGAGAGCGAGCGTCGTGCCGCCAACGCAGAGCGATAGAGCTCGAGTGTCGAGCCCTCGACGCCGCTCTCGGCCTCCACGGTGAGCGGCGCCCAGTCCTCGGGCTGGGGGAGCCACGGCGTGGAGCCCTCGGGTCCGAAGCCGTAAGGGGAGGCTGATCCGCTCCACGGGATCGGGACGCGGCAGCCGTCGCGGCCGACGCGATCGGTGCGGGGGTCCTGCCGGAACTCCGGGGCCACCTCCGCCTCGGGGAGGCCGAGCTCCTCGCCCTGGTAGAGGTAGGCCGAGCCCGGCAGTGCGAGCATCAGCAGCGTGGCGGCGCGAGCTCGCGCGAGCCCCAGCGGCCCGCCGCCGTACCGCGTCACGTGCCGCGGCTGGTCGTGGTTGTCGAGCACCCAGGTGGGAGGTGACCCGATCGTGCGCAGCGCCTCCATCGTCTCGCTGATGACCCGGCGGAACTGCGGAGCGCCCCAGTCGGCCCACTGGAAGGCGAAGTTGAACGCCTGCTGGAACTCGTCGGCCCGCACATAGCGCGCCATCCCGGCCGCGGTGAGGGGCATCGCCTCAGCGACCATCATCCGCTCCACCCCGGATTCCGCGGTGTAGGACTCCAGGATCTTGCGCCACCGGCGGTAGACCTCATGGACCTCGGGCTGGTCCCACATCGGGGCCTCGGTCAGGCCTCGGCGGACCATGTCGGAGGGCTCGGAGGTGAGCTCCCCGCCGTCGGACATGACCTGGTCCGGCATGCCGTCCGCCTTGAAGAGCCCATGGGCGACATCGACCCGGAAGCCGTCCACGCCCCGCTCGAGCCAGAAGCGCAGCACGTCATCGAACATGTCTGCGACCTCGGGGTTGCGCCAGTCGAGGTCGGGCTGGGAGGCGTCGAAGAGGTGGAAGTACCACTCACCGTGCGGGTCGTCGGGGTGCTTGGCCCAGGCAGAGCCACCGAAGACGGAGAGCCAGTTGTTCGGCGGTACGCCGGGCGCAGCCGCATCGGGCTCCCGGAAGATGTAACGCGCCCGCTCCGGCGAGCCCGGCGCGGAGGCGAGTGCCGCGCGGAACCACGCATGCTCATCGGAGGTGTGGTTGGGCACCAGGTCGACGATCACCTTCAGGCCGAGTTCATGGGCGCGTGCCATGAGGGCGTCGCAGTCGGCCAGGGTGCCGAACAGCGGGTCCACGTCGCAGTAGTCGGCGACGTCGTACCCGCCGTCCTTCTGGGGTGAGCGGAAGAACGGCGAGAGCCACAGTGCATCGACGCCGAGGTCGACCAGATGTGAGAGCCGCGAGGTGATGCCGGAGAGGTCGCCCATGCCGTCGCCGTCGGAGTCGGCGAAGCTGCGCGGGTAGATCTGGTAGACCACGGCATCACGCCACCACGGGGTGCTCACAGCGTTCACCCTAGAATGCATCCGTGAGCGATCTGATCGACACCACCGAGATGTATCTGCGGACCATCTATGAGCTGGTGGAAGAGGGCATCGTGCCGCTGCGTGCCCGGATTGCGGAGCGGCTGCACCAGTCGGGTCCGACCGTCTCGCAGACGGTCGCTCGGATGGCGCGCGACGGCCTGCTCACCATCGAGGGCGACCGTCACCTCCAGCTCACCGAGGAGGGCCTGCGGCTGGCCACGCGCGTGATGCGCAAGCACCGCCTCGCGGAGCGGCTCCTCACCGACGTCATCGGTCTGGACTGGGAGCTCGTCCACGAGGAGGCGTGCCGCTGGGAGCACGTCATCAGTGAGACCGTGGAGAAGCGGCTCCTGGAGCTGCTCGGAACACCGACGGAGTCGCCGTACGGCAACCCTATTCCCGGTCTGGCCGAGCTCGGCTCCGACAACCTCGGCGAGGAGTTCATGCAGGGGGTCGAGCCGCTGTCGAAGGTCGCGACGGCCGTGAAGGGCGAGGTCCTGGTCCGCCGCATCTCCGAGGAGATGCAGAAGGACGAGACGTTGATGAGCGCGCTGCGTCGGGTCGGCGCTCGTCCGGACAAGACCATCGCGGTGGTTGCCACGGCGGAGGGCGTGCTGCTCGGTTCGGGCGGCGAAACTGCTGAGATCGTGCCCGAAGCGGCCGATCACATCTTCGTCAAGCGCCTCTGACCGCGTCACAAGGTATTCACAACTTCGGGACTTCCGACCCGAGCGCGGGTTAGCCTCACCGTCTAGGCTGGACGCTGATCCGGGGAGGACCGATGGAGCTAGTCCATCTCGACCGGTCGATGGTCGAACTGATGCAGGGTCCCGTGGCAGTCCGCCACGGCGAGACCCGGCTCGACGTCGTCCTCAGCCTCCACCAGCAGATCGTCGTCACCTGCCGCGACGGTGAGTTCCACGCCGCGAAGGTCCTCTGGATCGACGATACGGAGGGCGAGCCCGTCTACTACCTGCACGTGGGTGTGCGGCTGCCGATGGAGCAGGCCGCGCAGCGGCTGACCGACGTCGACATGCTGCCCGAGAACCGCACGATGCACGAGCTGCTCGACCTGCTCGCTCAGCTGCGCGACGACGCGCGCCACCCTCAGGACCGCTGAGCTTCTGCCAGCTCGCGGAGGAACTCGCTCGTCCCGATCTCCAGCTTGTACGTCGCCAGCTCGTCGCCGCGCGTCACGCCGCGGTTCACGACGACGATCGGGATGCCCGCCTTCGCCGCCCGTCGCACGAAGCGTAGTCCGCTCATCACCGTGAGGCTGGACCCGGCGACGAGCAGCGCGCCGCCATGGCCCGCCAGGGCGTCGACCGCCTCGAAGCATTCGGCGACCAGTGCCCGGTCGGCGGACTCACCGAAGAAGACGACGTGCGGCTTGAGGTCACCGCCGCATGCGGGGCAGGGCGGGACGACGAAGTCGTCGGTCTCCTCCAGCGCGACGTCGCCGTCGGGCAGCAGCTCGAGGTGGCGGTGGCGTTCGGCCCAGCCGGGGTTGAGTTCCTCGAGCCACTCCTGCACCTCACGACGTCGCGTGACGCGACGGCAGCCGAGGCAGATCACCTCGCTGACGCGCCCGTGGAGCGCGATCACGCGACGCGAGCCGGCAGCCTCGTGCAGGCCGTCGACGTTCTGCGTGATCAGGAGCGTCGGGTCGATGGCGGCGAGCGCACGATGGCCCGCGTTGGGCTCGGCGCCACCCATCCGGGTCCAGCCGAGGTGGCTGCGCGCCCAGTAGCGCCGACGGTTGCGCACCCCCGCCTCGCCAGGTGCGACGAACTCGCCGAAGGTCATGGGTCTCCGTGGGACGGATCCGGCGCCCCGGTAGTCCGGAATACCCGAATCGGTCGAGAGCCCAGCGCCGGTCAGCACGACGAGCGGTCGGCCGGCGAGGAACGCCAACGCCTCGTCGTACGCCGTCCGCAGCTCCGTATCGAGACCCGTCATCCCGCCGCGCGCGCCTCGCGCGCCTGCCACTTGGCCCGGGCCTTGGCAGCCTCCTCCTCACGGTTCTTCGGGGGAGCCGTGGTGACGAGGGCGTCGAGCAGGTGCTGCGTGAGGTGGGCGATCTCGTGGACCGCCTCGTCGAAGGCGGCCTGGTTGGCCGAGGACGGCTTGGTGGTGCCGGCGATCTTGCGGACGTACTGCAGTGCGGCGGCGTTCACCTCGTCCGACGTCGCCGGCGGCTCGAAGTTGTTCAGCGGGCGGATGCTGCGGCACATGCCGCAAATCTACGCGCTCGGCTTCCAGTTGAGGGCGGCGATGACGAGCATCCGCAGCCGGATGCGAGCGGTGGCGATGATCGCGGGCTCCTGCTCGTGCCGGGCGTCCATGAGCTCGTCGACCGTGTCGACCATCGCCGTGACGATGAGACCGGAGAGGGCGCGCAGGTCCTCGGCCGGCCAGGAGTTGAGGCCCGCGAGACGCGCCAGATCGGTGGCCAGCTCCAGCTCGGAGAGCTCCAGCTCGTGCCGGATGGCCTCCCGGACCGGCCCGGAGGCACCGTTGCGCTCCCGGGAGATGAAGCCGAAGTGCCCGCGGTGCAGCGCGACGTGCGACGCGATCACGTCGACCGAGGCGTCGGCGACATGGACCGGCGAGGCGAGCGAGGCGGGGCTGCGGATCTCGCGGAGCATCGCCCGCAGGGAGACGAACGACTCGTCGACCAGCGTGAGGCCCAGCTCGTCCATCGTCGCGAAGTGTCGGTAGAAGGCGGTCGGGACGATGCCGACCTCCTTCGCGATCTGGCGCAGCGAGACCGCGGGCAGCGGCACACCGTCGGTGAGCCGGAGGGTGGCGTCGAGGATCGCACGGCGGGTGCGCTCCTTCGACTCGGCGCGCGTGGCGCCGGACACCTTCGTCTCACTCACCCGTCCATCTTAGTGCACACCCGTGCACTGTGCTGTGGATCACTGTTGACTCCGGCGCTCGGACCCCTCAGAGTTTTCAGTGAACGGTTGTTAACTGAACTTGAATGTTCCAGAAAGGAGCGACCATGGCCAACGGCACCCTCGATCTCGCCGGGCGTGTGTTGCGCTCACGGACCGTCGCGGCACTCGTCACCCCCCACTCGATCGACCACTACCTCACGCAGGTGCACCCGCTCTGGGTCGCCCACGAGGTGCGCGCCCGGATCGTCGATCGCAAGGTCGAGGTCGCTCCGTCCCTCGGAAGCCCGGATGCCGCGCCCGTCGTCACGCTCACCCTCCAGCCGACCTCGACATGGAAGGGCCACCAGCCCGGCCAGCACGTCAGCGTCGGTGTGGAGCTGCCGGGGGCCCGCCGTACGACCCGTGTCTTCACCATCTCCAGCCACTCCTCGCGGCCCGGCGAGCGGATCCAGCTCACCATCCGCGCCAACGATGCCTCGAAGCACGAGCGCAGCGTCTCGCAGTTCCTGACCTCCGAAGCCGCGCTCGGCGCGATCGTGCACCTGAGCCAGGCCGAGGGTGCCTTCACCCTGCCGGCCCGGATGCCCGAGCACGTCGTCTTCATCACCGGCGGCTCCGGCATCACGCCCGCCATGGCGATGCTGCGCTCGCTCCAGATGCGCACGCACCGCGGTCGCATCGACTTCCTGCACTTCGCCCACACGCCCGAGCACCAGATCTTCGCCGACGAGCTGGAGGTCGCCTCGCAGTCCGGCAACGGCCTGCGCGTGCACCGCCTCTACCCCGGCACGGGCGACCCCTATCTCTCGCCGGCCCTCCTCGAGAAGCTCGTCCCGGGCTTCGCCGAGATCCCCACGTGGGCGTGCGGCCCGGCCTCGCTGATCGAGGCCACCAAGGCGGCGTACGGCGACAGCGACACGCTCCAGGTCGAGTACTTCCAGCCTCCGCGAGCCACCGGCGTGGCCGGCGGAGAGCTGACCTTCGCCCGCACCGGCACCACCGCGACCAACACGGGCGGCTCGATCCTCGAGCAGGCCGAGGCTGCGGGGCTGCGCCCGAACAACGGCTGCCGGATGGGCATCTGCTTCTCCTGCGTGGCCACCAAGCGCGACGGCACCGTGCGCAACGTGCTCACCGGCGAGACCTCCTCGCTGCCCGACGAAGACATCCGGATCTGTGTCAGCGCCGCCGACGGCGACTGCACGATCGATCTCTGACCTCTCCGACACGGAAGGACACCCACCATGCCCACCACCCTGACCCCCGAGCAGCTCGAGACTTTCGGCGCCGAGCTCGACGCCATCCGTGCCCGGATCATCGCCGACCTCGGCGAGCCGGACGCGGAGTACCTCCGCAAGATCGTCAAGGCCCACCGCACCCTCGAGGTCGCCGGCCGCGCGATGTTCTACATCCCGCCGGCCTGGCCGCTCGCCGTCGCCACCCTCGGCGTCGCCAAGATCCTCGACAACATGGAGATCGGCCACAACGTCATGCACGGCCAGTACGACTGGCTGGGTGACCCGCAGTTCAACTCCCGCATGTTCGACTGGGACACGATGGCGCCGGGTGACAACTGGAAGCACGGCCACAACTACATGCACCACACCTTCACCAACATCCTCGGCAAGGACCGCGACATCGGTTACGGCATCCTGCGGATGGACGAGGGCCAGGCGTGGAAGCCCTACTACCTCGGGAATCCGCTCTACGCCCTCGGCCTGATGCTCTTCTTCGAGTGGGGCGTGGCGCTGCACGACCTCGAGGTCGACGAGATCGCGGCCGGCCGTCGGACGTGGGCCGACAACAAGATGATCGTGGACCGCATCATCAAGAAGATGCGCAAGCAGATCCTCAAGGACTACCTGCTCTTCCCGGCGCTGACCGGCCCGCTCTTCCCGATGACGCTCGCGGGCAACGCCGCGGCGAACATCATCCGCAACATCTGGGCCTTCAACATCATCTTCTGCGGCCACTTCCCGACCGGCGTCGCCACCTTCACGATGGAGGAGTGCCAGGACGAGAACGGTGAGGAGTCGCGGGGGCACTGGTACTACCGCCAGCTGCTCGGCTCGGCCAACATCACGGGCAGCAAGCTCTTCCACGTGATGAGCGGCAACCTCTCCCACCAGATCGAGCACCACCTCTTCCCCGACCTCCCCGCCCGCCGCTACCCGGAGATCGCCGGGGAGGTCCAGGAGATCGCCGAGCGCTACGGCCTCGCCTACAACACCGGCCCCCTGCACAAGCAGCTCGGCAGTGTCTTCGGGAAGATCGTGAAGCTCTCGCTCCCCGGTCGCCGTCGGCGTACGTCGGAGGGCGCGGGCTCCGCGACCGGGATGCAGGACACGCTGGCGGCCTAGGTGCCACTGAGGGAGACTGTGCGGGTGCCCCGCCTGAGTCGCGCCGAGATCCGCAAGGACACCGTCCAGAGCGCTGTGGTCGCCATGGCCGACACCGTCGGCGAGGTGACCGGCATCGTCACGACGGCCGTCAAGGACGTCGCCGGGTCACTCGGGGGACTGGCCACCGAGCTCTTCGAGCTGCGCGACTCGGCCCGGCGTGCTGAGCTCGACGGTCTCGGCGATGAGGACCTCATCGAGGTCGACGACGAGCTCGACGACGGGCTCGCTGTCGACCCGGGACCAACGCCCGGGACCTAGGTCCGGGTTTCGGGTCAATTGCCTGCCGGGCCGATGTGTCGCACCGGTGGGGCCTTTACCCTCACTCGGTGGGACGCCATCGCAGGGAGGACCCGGCCGGAGACGCCGTACTCCTGGGCCTGCCCGTCCCGACCCCGCGCGACGGTGATGACTCGGGTGACGAGGCCGGCGTCGAAGCGGACACCGACCTCGTCGCCGCTGATCGTGACCGGATCGCGCGGGACCTGCACGACCTGGTGATCCAGCGGCTCTACGCCACGGGTCTGCAGCTGCAGGCCGCCAGCAAGGGCTCGCCCGAGGAGATGGCGGCCGCGCTCGGCGACGGCGCGCGGAGTCTCGACCTGACGATCCGCGACCTGCGGGCCACGATCTTCGAGCTCGGCCGGGGGATCGGACCCCGCCTGACCGACGAGGTGCGCGCCCTGGCGGAGGAGTACGCCGGCGTGCTCGGCTTCCTGCCCCAGCTCCGCTTCACGGGGCCGGTCGACACGCTCCTCAGTGAGCGGGCCCGCGACCAGGTGCTGCTCACGTTGCGCGAGGCGCTCTCCAACGTCGCACGGCACGCGCAGGCCACCAATGCGGCCATCGGGTTGCACGCCTCACCGGCGTGGTTCATGCTCCGCGTGAGCGACAACGGCACCGGCCCGGCTGAGCCGCTGGGCGCTGCCTCGGGTCTGGCCAACGCCCGGCAGCGCGCGACCAGGCTGGGCGGCGTGATGCGCTTCGGCGGCGTCGAGCCGCAGGGCGCCTGCCTGGTCTGGATCGTGCCGGTCGGCAGCTGAGTCGTGCACGGCGAGCAGGACCAGCCGGCCCTCGGGCAGGTTCAGCTGGCGGTGCTGACGGCGACGAGGTTCGGCCGGCTCTCGCGCAGGAAGCGAGCCGAGACGGCGTCGTAGTAGGCGGTCCTGCGACGCTCGGCCACACCCTGCGCAGCGCTGCGGGCGGCGGCCCTCTCCTCGAGCGCGTGGTTGAGCGCACCCTGGAGGAGGACGAGGGCCTCGGCGCGCATCTGCGAGATGCGGGAGTCGGTGACGCCGAGCTCGGCGGCGATCTCCGCCATCGGACGCTCGGCGAGGAAGTAGCCCTCGACGACCGCGCGCAGGCGCTCCGGGAGCTCCGCGATGGCATGGGTGAGGAGGGTCAGCGTCTCCTGGTGCTCGACCTGCTGCTCGGGGCCGGCCTCACGGCTCGGAAGGATGTCCTCGATGGTGGTCATGGCCGAACCCTGCAGCGAGAGGACCTGGGCGCGCTGGACGTCGTCGTCGTTGCTGAGGATCTCGTCGACGCCGATACCCAGCGTGGAGGCGACCTCGTCGTTGGTGGCCTGGCGGCCGAGGGAGGTGGCGAGCTGGCTGCGGGTCGCCTCGATGTCTCGGGCGGCACGACGGACGCGGCGCGAGGCCCAGTCCACCGAGCGGAGCTCGTCGAGGATCGCGCCACGGATGCGACGGGCGGCGTAACGGTCGAACGGCACGCCGCGGGACTCGTCGTAGGACTGAGCCGCCTGGACGAGCGCCATCATGCCGGCGGAGGTCAGGTCGTCACGGTCGACATGGGCGGGGACTCGGGCGAGCGTTTCGCGGACGAGGTGACCGACCATGGGCAGGTAGTCAGCGATCTCGATCGGCGCGGACGCGGGCGACTGGGGGGCGTCGTCGTGGCGGGGGAGCATGACGCAGACTCTGCCCGGCCCGGGACTCTCGCGCCCAGTTGGCAGGGACCCTTTGGGACCGTCGCCGAGAACTTCGGGACCTTGGTCCATTTTGCACCGGACCAACAGCGATCGGGCATGACCCGTCCGGGCGTGGGATCGGCCGCCCGGACTACCGGATGAGCCATCTGAGGGTCCCGGTTGAGGGCCTGACCCGAGACGTGCCGACGAAGACGACCTGCACGGTGTGACGTCCGGTAGCGGTGCGGGTGAGGCGGATCGTCGCTCGCCCTCGCTTCAGCTGCCGTACGCCGACGCGACGCCCGTCCACGTAGACACGGACCCGTCCGGTGCTCGTCCCGCGGACCCGCACGTGGAGGCTGCGACCGCGGAGGCGGAGCGTCGTCCGGCTCGTGCGGTGGGCGCTCCTGGCGGCCTTGGGCACCGCGACCGTGTGGATCGAGCCGCTGCTCGTGCTCGTGCTCGTCGCCGGAGTGCTGGGCGTGCCGGTGCTGGGTGTGCCGGTGGCAGGCGCGCCCGTGGTGGGCGTCTCGGCAGCCGACGTGCGGTCGCGGCTCGGGAGGATCAGCACCGACGGGTCGTCGGGGGTCGAGTGGATCGTCAGGGGTGAGAGCAGCCCGCCGATCTCCGGCAGGGTGGGGAGGAGGTGAGGGACGTCGTACGCCTGCACGGAGAGGCGCAGGCTGTGGCCCGGCTGGATGCTGGCGCCGGTGGGGAAGACCTCGACGTCGACCGGGACCGTCTCGTTGGGCGCGGCTGCGGCCTGCGCGGCCAAGGTGTAGGGGTGCCACGGCTGGATGATCTGGCCGTCGAGCATCCGGCTCTTGGAGGTGTCGAGCGCGCGGTGCGAGATGACCTGCCAGCCGCCGGTGAGGCGCGTGACGCTCCCATCGGGTGCGACGTCGGAGACGGCGACCGAGAGCATGCCCTCGCCGGTGGGCGAGGAGACGTTGAGGTGGGCGTTGATCGGCCCGAGGATCGGCAGCGCGGTCGTCAGCGGGGCCGTCGTCCAGGTGGTGGCCTGGGCGTCGTTGATCCGGTTGTCGTCGAAGCACGGTGAGTTGAAGAGCTGCGCCATCCCGGGCAGCCCGGCGACCCACTGGTTGGAGGAGCGGGAGCAGAGACCCTGGGTCGGGAGCGGTGCCACGGTCTTCGTGCCGTCGAGCGGGATGACGGTGGCGCGGGTGTCGGTCGGGTCGACCCACTTCTGGGCCGTGCGCCAGACCTTGGTGCCCTGCTCGTAGTAGGTGATCGGGCTGATCGCGTCGAGCCCCGGATCCGCGATGCCCTTGAGGTAGTGGTCGAACCAGCGCAGCTGCAGCTGGTCGAGCGAGCCGAGGCCGGCTGCGTCGAGGCCGTCGCCGGTGGCGCCTTGGATGTGCGTCCACGGCCCGTCGATCAGCTTCACCGGGACGCCGCGCGACTGGAGGTTCTCGAAGAGCAGCGGGGTGCCGCGCTGGAAGATGTCGTACTCGCCGCCGACGAGGAAGGTCGGCACGTCGACCTGGTCCACGACGTTGATCGGTGAGCGCTGGGCATAGAAGTCGCCGTCGTACGCCGTCTCCGACCCGGCCATCGCGCCGGTCAGCACCGGGGCGGTGAAGGACGTGATGTCGGTGAGGTGGTCGACGAGTGCGGTGAGGCCCGAGGACGGATCGGTGGCGGTGACCGCCGGCGGGATGATGCCGGTGGCGGTCACGAGGCCGAGCCAGAACGGGATGAAGCCGGAGTCGACCGCACCGCCGCTGGCCACGACGTCGCGGTAGACGTCAGCCGCCGGAACGATCGGGAAGATCGCCTTGAGCCCCTGCGGGTGCTGGGCGGCGGTGAAGATCTGGTTGATGCCCATGTAGGAGGCACCGGTCATGCCGGTGACGCCGTTGCTCCACGGCTGGTGCACGACCCAGTCCATGACCTCCTTGCCGTCGAGGTTCTCGCGGGTGCAGAACGAGCACCACTGGCCCTCCGACGAGCCGGTGCCGCGTACGTCGACGACCAACGCCGCATAACCCCACGGGACGAGCGCCGTCCCCGTCGCCTTGCCCAGAACCGAGCTCACCAGAGGCGCCGACTTGTTGTAGGGCGTGAGCGTGACGACGGTAGGCCACGTGCCCGGGACCGCTGTGCCGTCTGCGTCCGCCGGGAGGGTCAGGTCGCCACGCAGAATCGTCCCGTCCGACAGCGGGATCGCGATGTCGGAGGTCGTGACCCTCTTGGTGTACTGGGCCGGCGGCTGCGTCCACGTGTCGGCGTGCGCCGGGGCCGCCGGGCTGGCCAGCGTGAGGCCGCCGAAGGCGAGGAGGGTGCCGAGGAGCTGTGCCAGGAGTGTCCGAGATGTGACCCGCGTCATGTCTGGTGAACGACGATGCCCCCGCGGAGTTCCGCGAGGACGCGCGGTTGTAGTCCGATTGGGCTATTTCTGGCCGGGTTTATATGCCTGTGTGCGGCCCCCCGTAGATCGGTCCAGTTCTTGTGAGTGTGCGGCCCCCCGTAGATCGGTCCAGTTCTTGTGAGGCTTGCTCTACAAGTGAGAGGACCGGTGTCAGTACTCGATGGCTGCAGCGAAGAGGTTGAGTCCGGAGCAGATCGTCGCGCGGTTGCGTGATGCGGAGAAGCTCCAGGCCCAGGGCGCGACGATCCCGCAGGTGTGCAAGAAGCTCGGGGTCAGCGAGCAGACGTTCTACCGGTGGCGTCAGAAGTACGGCGCGATGAAGGAGGACGAGGCGATCCGGCTGAAGACGCTGGAGCAGGAGAATGCCCGTCTGAAGCGGATCGTGGCCGAGCAGGCGTTGGACATCTCGATGTTGAAGGATCTGTCGAAGGGAAACTTCTGAGCCCGGCCCGGCGGCGGGACGCGGTGGCGATGCTGATCAAGAAGTACAAGGTCAGCGAGCGCCGTGCCTGCCGGCTGGTCGGGCAGCACAGGTCGAGCAATCGCTACGAGCCGAGGCCCACCGATCTGGAGGCCAAGCTGGTGGAGCGGATGCACGCGTTGAGCCTGGAGCATCCGAAGTGGGGCTATCGGATGATCCACGGGCTGCTGGTCGCTGAGGGCTGGCCGGTGAACAAGAAGCGCATCGAGCGGTTGTGGCGCCGCGAGGGGCTGCAAGTGCCCCCGCGCAAGGTGAAAGCCTCAGGTCAGAAGGCGGTGGGTGAGGACGCGAACTCCACGCGTCGGCTGCCGGCGCGATACCGCAATCACGTCTGGTCCTATGACTTCATCAAGCGCAGGACCAGTGACGGGCGCCCGTTGCGGGTGCTCAACGTCATCGACGAGTTCACGCGGGTCGGGCTCGGGTCCCACGTCGCCCGAGGTATCGGCGCCAAGGGCGTGCGCGAGCATCTGGAGAAGCTGTTCGAGATTCACGGGAAGCCGACTCTGATCCGCGCCGACAACGGGCGGGAGTTCATCGCCGACAGCCTGCTGGACTGGCTCGGGGAGCAGCAGGTCCGCGGGGTGTTCATCGCCAAGGCCAGCCCGTGGCAGAACGGCATCAACGAGCGGTTCAACGGCACGATGGAGCGCGAACTCTTCGGCCACGAGGTCTACCACTCGATCCTCGAGGTCCAGTTCGTCGTCGACGCCTGGACCGAGAAGTACAACACGATGCGAGTTCATCGGAGTTTGAAGGGACAGACCCCGGCGGCGTACGCCAAGATGCTCCAAGAAGCGACTCCGTACAACCTAGGTGGTGGTAGCCGATGAGAGGCCCTACCGCCACTGCGCGTGGACCAGTCGCAACAACCCGACCCCGGTGTCCCAACCGGGTCGGACCAACCAGCAGCTCACACGGATGCTGGACCAGATCTTCGGGGCCGGACAGGGTCAAGGTCCATTTGATCGAGCGTCTCGTCAACGCACACCCCGTGGTCAGGAGACCCGGATCGGCCGCGCTCGCTAACACCAGGGGAACACCACGGTCGCTCCGCGGGGAACGCATTGCGGAAAAGGCAAACGATCCCTGATCTGCATCGCTGCAGGTCAGGGACCGTTTCTTGCCTGTGGCCAGGGGCGGGGTCGAACCGCCGACCTACCGATTTTCAGTCGGTCGCTCGTACCAACTGAGCTACCTGGCCGGGCCGGGGGAGAGATTACCGGAGTCGGAGCGCGGGTTACGAATCGGGCTGCGCCCGGTGGCCTCGGACGGCGGCTCCGAAGACCCGCTGGGCGACGGTCTCGATGTCACCGCCCCACGGCAGGAAGGGCTTCGTGATCTGGAGCGAGACGAAGCCGTGGGCGGTGCTCCAGAGGTCGAGGGTGGTCTCGGCGGGCTCGCCCGTGGGAAAGAGTCCGGCGTCCATGCACGCGGAGACGGCCTCGTTGAGGTGCGTCCACGCCCCGGCGGCGAGCACCTCGTCGATGTCGGGTCGCGGGCACGGGTCCATCGTCGCCAGGCGGTAGTGCTCGGGATGGGCGACGGCGAAGCGGACGTAGGCCATCGCATAGGCGTAGAGCCGCTCCAGCGGCTCCTCGACGCCCGCGGCAGCTGCGACCATCGCCGCATCGAGGTCCTCGAAGACGTCGATCACCACGGCCGACAGCAGTGCGTCCTTGTCGGCGAAGTGGAGATAGAGCGACGGCGGCGTGACGCCGACCGCGTGGGCGACAGCACGCATCGAGACCGCGTCGGAGGACGGCGCGGCGGCCATCAGCTCCCGTGCCGCGGCGATGATCTCCGCCCGCAGTTGCTCGCCGCTGCCGCGGGGTGACCGGCGCCTCGACGTACCGACCACGTCACTCCTCCTTGAGGCCGATGCGGTCGTGGAGGCGGGCGAGCGGGCGTGGGGCCCACCAGTTGGCGCGGCCCATGAGCTGCATGAAGGCGGGCACGAGGATGCCGCGGACGAGGGTGGCGTCCATCAGCACGGCCAGGGTGAGTCCGAGGCCGAACAACTGCATGAAGAGGACCTTCGAGGTGACCATCGCGGCGAAGACGATCGCCATCAGTGCCGCTGCGGCGGTGACGATCCGGCCGGTCCTTCCGAGGCCCAGGGCCACGGCGCGGGTGTTGGCCTCGTGGGTGTGGTCGGAGTGGACCCATTCCTCGCGGATGCGCGAGAGCAGGAAGACCTCGTAGTCCATCGACATCCCGAAGGCGAGGCAGAACATCAGCACCACCATGTTCGCCACGAGATAGCCGGCGGGCGTGAACCCCAGGACCGAGGAGAGGTGGCCCTCCTGGAAGACCCACACCATGGCGCCGAACGTGGCTGTGAGGCTGAAGAGGTTGAGGATCAGTGCCTTGAGCGGCACGACGATCGACCCGGTGAAGAGGAAGAGGATCAAGAACGTGGTCAGGGCGATCAGGCCGAGTGCCCAGGGCAGTCCGGCGGCGATGCCGTCGATCGCGTCGACGTTGAACGGCCCCCAGCCGGTCCAGTGCACGTCACCCATATCGGCGGGTACGTCGACGGCCCGGATGTCCCGCACGAGCTGGATCCCCTTGTGGGAGAAGGGGTCCACGTCACTGCTGAGGTCGAAACGGACCGCGTCGTCCTTGGGGATGGCGCTGACGCCGTCGACGCCGTCGACCTTCTTGAGGCTGTCGACATAGGAGGCGATCGCGCTCCTGTCCGCGCCCCCGGACACCGTGACGCCGTTGAGTGCGCTGGCCGCGTTGGTGGCGAAGTCGGTGCGCAGGGTGTCACCGACCTGGCGCGAGATCTGGGCGGTCGGCAGGACGCGGTCGTCGGGATAGCCGAACGCCGCCCTGAGGAACGGCGAGCCGAGGAGCAGCAGGATCGCGATGACGGTCGCGCCGAAGATCACGGGTCGTCGCATCACCTTGCTGGCCAGGGAGAACCAGAAGGTCTGCTCCGCCGGCCGGTCGGCGTGGATGCGCCGCACCTTGAGGGCGTTGACCTTGTGGCCGAGCAGGGTGAGGAGCGCGGGAAGGATCAGGAGCGAGGCGGCTGCGGCGATCGCGACGACCGCGATGCCGGCGTACGCGAAGCTGCGGAGGAAGTAGAGCGGGAAGACGGCGAGGGCCGCCAGGGAGAGGGCGACCGTGCAGGCGCTGAAGAAGACGGTGCGCCCTGCCGTGCTGACGGTGGTGGTGACGGCCTCGGCGATGTCCCTGCCACGGGCGAGCTCCTCGCGGAAGCGGCTGACCATGAAGAGGCTGTAGTCGATGGCGAGCGCGAGGCTCAGCGCCGTCGTCATGTTCATCGCGTAGATCGAGACGTCGGTGATCGCGGCGAGCCCACGAAGGATCGCCAGTGTGCCGACGATCGCGAGGATGCCGATGCTGAGCGGGATCGCGGCCGACACCAGCGAGCCGAAGACGAGGATCAGCGCGATCGCCGTGAGCGGGATGGAGATGAGCTCGGCGCGAGTGAGGTCCTTCGTCGTCTGGTCGGTGACGGCGCCGTACGTCGCTGCGGCCCCGCCGACCTTGATCGTGGCGGTATCGACCTTCGTGTTGAGGTGGTCGGCGAACCACTCGCCGCGGCTCTGCACCTCGTCGTCGTCACCCCGTACGTGCGCGAGGACGAGTGCCTGCGACCCGTCCTTGGAGCGCAGCAGCGGCTTCTCCTGCTCACTCGCCGACCAGTACGACGACACGTTGCTGACCCAGTCCGCCTTGCTGCTCAGCGTGTCGGTCACGCGTTCTGCGGCGGCCCGCGCCGCATCCGTGTCCGCGCCGCCCGGCGCGCTGATGAGGAGGATCAGGTTGGCCGAGCCGCCGTCGAAGTGCTCGTCCAGCTGATTGGCCGCGACGGTCGAGTCGGCGTCGGGGACGGTGAAGCCTCCGGCCTTGAGGTGGCTGGCCACGGGTGCGCCGAGCGCGGCGCCGACGATCAGCAACAGGACGCCGGCCGCGAGGATGCGGCGGGGCGCGGCGAGCACCAGAGCGGTGATCCGGGAGAACATGGATCATTCTTAACGTCGTTAACTTAACGTCGTCAATCCTCGGGTCTGATTGGTCTGGTCCTCTTCCCTCCCCCTAGACTTGCCGCGCTCCCGCGGTCGAAGGCTGACGGGAGTGCCGCCCCGTTCGTCTAGCGGCCCAGGACCCCGCCCTTTCACGGCGGTAGCGCCGGTTCGAATCCGGTACGGGGTACCGATCGAAAGGTCCCTCTGACCTGTGGAAACGCTGATCAGGGCGCCGTCGTCATCACCCGCTGGAACGCCCCGTGGCAACGAAATGGCAACACCGGGCAGGTCGAACGGCTCGTTGCGAGCCTCGGTGGAGGCTGACGGCATCGACCTGCTGGCCCCGACGTGGGAGGCAGCGTGAGTCCGTGAGTCGCGGTTCGGGCAAGACGCAGGCGACGAACCGTGCTGATGCCTTGCTGTGGCTTCGTGACGCACACGAGTTCCACGCGGTTGCGGTGCCCGTGCGCGCCGAGACTCCGAAGTCCGCGATCAGCCTCTTCGTCCAGGCAGGCATCGCCTCATCGGATGCGATCTGCGGGATGGTTTTGGGGGAGTACTGGCGAGGGGACGCGCATTCCGGGGCGATCAAGCTCATCGGAGGGGTCAGCCCCGACGGCAAGGAGTTGTCGAAGTCGCTCGGCACGCTGCTGACCCCGAAGGACGCCGCGCACTCTTCGACGAGGATGTTCAACGACTCAGAGGCGGTGGGCGCCGAGCGTGCCAGTGCTGCGCTGCTCGCTAAACGGCCGAGAAGCGGCGACCCGCTGACCGTCAAAGACTCAGTCCCGAATCCCTCGCGGGCCTGCCAGGGCCGGGAGCTTCCTGGAGTGGCGACGGCTGGGCTGAGGAGTCTTCGCGGCACGCCCACGTTCTGCGGCCATCCGGTCGGCTCGCCCGACCCTAACCGTGGTCGTGCTGGCTGTGCTCGTGCTGGCTGCGGACGTGTCCATCGGGGTCACCGTGTTGCTGGCCGTGCTCGCCGCCGTGCTCGTGACCGCTCACGTCGTCGGGGCAGCCGCCCATCATGGCGAGCATCTGCCGACCACCGGTGGCGAAGAACCGCACGAGCAGGGCGGCGGTCAGCAGCAGGGCGATGATGTTGAGGAAGGTCGTGTAGTTCCAGGAGATGCCCTGCTCCACCACATGGGTCGACGCGTGTGCGGGCACCAACCGAAGGACGTGGAAGAGGAGCTCGACGACGTACCCGCCGATGACCATGGTCGCGTAGAAGCCGCCGAGCAGGACCAGCGTCATGCGGGTGCCGTAGTACTTCCGGTAGATCACGAGGATCGGGATGATGATGAGGTCGGCGAACATGAAGGACACGACGCCGCCGAAGCTGATCCCGCCGCTGTAGAGCACCGCGGCCAGCGGGACGTTGCCGATCGAGCAGACGAAGCTGAGGATCGCGATGATCGGCCCGACGATCGGCCCCACGACCGCGGAGAGCACCGGGTGGTCGGCGGCGAAGAGGTGGCGCCAGAACGAGTCCGGCACCCAGGCCGCCACCGCGCCCGCGATCAGCAGCCCGATGACGATGTCTCGCACGACCGCGGCCCATTCCATCACGTAGATGTGGGAGACCGATGTGAAGCCGGCGCCCGTGCGAAGCCGCTGCCACCACGACCCCTCGCCGTCGACGCTCATGTCCATGGCGGCGTGGCCCTCCATCGAGCCGGCCAGTCCCTTCTCAGCCTGCTCTCGTGCCGCGTCCACCAGAGGCCCGTGGACGAAGAGCCGGAAGAAGATGGCCACCAAGACGATGATGATCGGACCACCGACGAACTCGGCCAGCGTGAACTGCCAGCCCAGCAGCAGCGCCATGATGATGCCGAGCTCGATGACGAGGTTGGTCGAGGCGAGCTCGAAGACGATCGCCGCGGTGAAGCTCGCGCCCTTGCGGAAGAGGGAGCGCGCCAGCGCCACCGCGGCGTAGGAGCACGAGGAGCTGGCGATCCCGAGCCCGGTCGCCTTCACCAGGGTGGAGGGGCGGTCGTCCCCGAGGGCGCGGGCGATGGCCTCACGTCGTACGACGGCCTGCACGATCGCCGACAGGACGAAGCCGAGGATGAGCGACCACGTGATCTGCCACGCCATGGACCCGGCCATGCCGAGAGCATCGAGAACAGCGTCGATCACATTCATGGGGTCCACCGTGCCACCAGGGGCGAAACCGGCGATCGGCTAGAGACCACGCGAGCCATGCCGGTGCAACGAGGCCGACACATGACGGGCGACGACCAGCTTGAGCACCATGAGGAGGCAGGCTGCGACGAGCGCCCACCAGGCCCACCCCTCGCGCAGCAAGACGGCGCCGAGGCCGACGTGGACGGCGATGACGACGGCGACATCAGCGGTGAGCACCAGGGCTGCGTCGGTGGCGGTGATGAAGCAGCGTCCCCAGACGAGCTCGAGCACCACGGCCCCGTCGGTGACCGTCGCCTCGCGGATCGGCGGGCCGCCGGTGCGGTCTCGCTGGTGGAGGTGGCGCAGCATGCCGGCGCCGTGGCTGGCGAGCTGGTCGCGGTAGCGACCGGCTCGGGTGGTACGACCGTGGCTGTCGAACGGAGCATGGCCCCTCCTCGCTGCAATTCCTCGGGTGACTGCCGCGAGGCAATCGTCAGGTGATCGTACGTCGGGGCACTTGTTCGTTCACCCGACGCGGCTGCCGCGCGACGCTGACTGCCGATATCCGTGCAGTCGTACGGATATCGGGCGGATGGGCGGGTAACCCTTTCGTTGAACAAGACGTCTCGAAGAACGGAGGAGATGGGATGCGGGACGGTGACCCGAAGGAGCGTTCGGGGCGTCATTCGCATCCGGTCGACCCCCGAACGCGTTGCCCGCGCCCGTGAGCGGCTGCCCAACGCAGAGGAGGGAGACCGGCTCGCCAGCGTCCTGACGCTGATGGCCGATCCGACTCGGGCCCGGTTGCTCTATGCCCTCGACGTCGCAGACGAGTTGTGCGTCGGTGACCTGGCCCTTGCACTCGGCATCAGCGAGGACGCCGCCTCCTACGGGCTCCGCCTTCTGCGCACTGCTGGCCTGGTGGCCCCGCGCAGGCAGGGCCGGATGGTGTTCTACCGACTCGCCGACGGCTTTCCAGAGCCGCTGCGCGAGCACTGCCTGCGTCAGCTGATCGAGATGTCACGCCGCACGATCGAGGAAGACGAGGAAGGGCGCTAGCCATGGAGTCGCAGGACACGAGTCACGAGCACGGCATGAGTCACGAGGACGGGCCGATGCAGCACAGCGGCCACCAGCGGGGCATGTACCTCCGGTTCGGTGCCATGCTCCTGACCGCGATGGTGGTCATGTATGCCGCGATGTTCGCCGGCACCTACCAGTGGAGTCACGTCCGGCTCAGCGAGAGCCGCATCTTCATGGCGCTCACCATGGGTGGCGCTATGGGGATAGTGATGCTGGCCTGGATGTGGAAGATGTACTCGAACACCAAGGTCAACGTCGCCGTCGTCATCGCCAGCCTGCTGCTTCTCGCGGCTGGCGTGGCGCTGGACCGCAGCCAAGTGCTCGTCGGAGACACCGGCTACATGAAGTCGATGATCCCCCACCACTCGCTCGCCATCACCCGCTCCGAGCGCGCGCACCTCGATGACGTGCGTGTGTGTGAGCTGGCGCAGGAGATCAGCAAGTCGCAGCGTGAGGAGATCCTCGAGATGGACTGGTTGATCGATGACATCAAGCGCAACGGAGCCGCTGAATCCGCGGCGGATGCCGAGGCTCGACCGGTCCCGGACTTCAGCCGGGCCGCGGAGCGCACCTGCCCGTCGCGTTGAGTCCGAATCCGCCGCCGATAGTGCCGAGGTTGATATCCGTGCGGCCGCACGGATCCGGCTGTAAGACGCGGGGTACCTGAATCGAGACGGGGCAGCGGGACCGATGGGTGCGCCAACGGGTCACCGACGCTGTCGCATCGGGAGGAACGCAATGACTCACACCAAGATGCTCGAGGCCTACCCGAAGGACCTCGGCGGAGTCGATCGCGAGAAGCTGGCGGAGTGCATCGAGGCCTGCTTCGAGTGTTCGCAGACCTGTACGGCCTGCGCGGACGCCTGTCTTTCGGAGGACATGGTCGCCGAGCTGACGAAGTGCATTCGCACGAACCTCGATTGCGCGGACATCTGTGCGACGACGGGCAACGCGCTGTCCCGGCACACCGGTTACGACGCCAACCTCACTCGCGCGTTCCTCGAAGCCTGCGCCGCCGCCTGCAAGGCCTGCGGTGACGAGTGCGGCAGCCACGCTGACATGCACGAGCACTGCAAGATCTGCGCCGAGGCGTGCCGCCGCTGCGAGCAGGCCTGCCGCGACCTGCTCGCCACGCTGGGCTGACTGCCGGTCCGCAACAAAGGCGGCCCCTGATCCTCTGGAATCGGGGGCCGCCCTTGCGCGCAGCGCTGTTCGTCAGCTGGACGCGATGAGCTGCGTCATGGTTGCGATCTCCTTGTTCTGGTCGGCGATGATCTTGCCGGCCAGGTCGACGGCGGGCTGGTACTCGCCGCCGTTCTGCTCGGTCTGGGCCATCTGCACTGCGCCTTGGTGGTGCTTGACCATCATCTGGAGCCACATCTTCTGGAAGTCGGCGTCGGGCGCCTTCTCCAACGAACTCATCTCGTCGTCGGTCATCATGCCGGGCATCGACTCCATGTCGCCCATGTCGCCCATGTCGTGACTGGCCGAGGCACTAGGAGTGGAGGTGCCCCACGAGCTCAGCCAGCCGTTCATGGTCTGGATCTCCGGAGCCTGCGCTGCCTTGATGTCATCGGCGAGCGTCCGGACCGCCGGATCGAGTTGACGGCCAGACGTCATCTCGACCATGTCGAGCGCCTGCTTGTGGTGCTGGATCATCTCTGTGGCGAAGCTGACATCGGCCTCGTTGTGGCCGGTGTCGGCGGCCGGAGCGCTGGTTCCGTCCATCGCCATGCCGGAGTCGGAGTTGTCGCTCCCGCAACCGGTGAGGGTCAGGGTGAGGCCTAGTGCGAGTACGCCGACGAGTGACGTGAGGGGGTGCTTCATGTTGTTCTCCTTGGAGTTGTTGGTCATCTGGGTATGAGGTGGTCGGCGCAGCCGCCCCTCAGCACCTGATGACGGAGAACTCCCAGACGAACGGTGGTCCCGCTCGGACGCGGGTGTGCATGGGGGACGGCGGGGACGAGCGCGGGGCTCGGAGTGGTCGGATCCGGACCCGGAGCCTGCGTAGAGCCAGCAGTCCCAGCAGCGCGCCGGCCGCCGCCGTCAACATGGCCAGGCACAACATCAGCATGCACTCGGTACCACAGTCGGTCGTACGCGCTGCAGATGACGCCGTCGCTGGCCCCGCCATTGCATGGACGTCCGCCGCCGGCGGATTCTCCGCAGTGGCTGCCTGCATGGCAGCGTGGTCGCCAGTTGAGCATCCGCTTCCGGTGACGAGGCCGTGCATACCAAAGATGCCTGCCACGAGCGCCGCGATGACCAGCGCGAGAAGCGCTGGAGGTAGGCCCAGCGGCTTCCTCGAGGCCTTCGCTGTCACGGTCCTCGATTCTACGGAGCGCTGCACTGCGCCCTGCGGCTCAGTGGCCGAAGCGGCGCCGCATCCAGCCCTTCGGGGCTCACCCTTCGGGTGACCGGCGCACCACTGCGTGGCAGGTACGGACGCCTTGACGTCGGCGACGTGCTGGCCACACCCGGCCCAGGTGGTCTTGGAGCAGGTCTTGCAACGGACGGATCGGCACATGAGGTGCTTCCTTTCGGAGAGGGGTAGGTCAGGCGGGGGTTTCGCCGGCATCAAGGGCGTCAGCGAACTCGCAGAAGGTGTCGTAGGCGCGAGCACCGTGCACGGTGGCCGGGCCGCCGTGCATGAGGAAGGTGACGCCGATGGCCTCAGCCGCCTCCTGGCGTGTGGCGCCGGCGCGGACTGCCGACTGGGCGTGGGACGCGACGCAGCCGTCGCAGCCCT